>JAJPIV010000048.1 GCA_021324595.1 Actinomycetota bacterium
GCCGGGCCGGGACGCGGGGAGCCGGGCCGGGACGCGGGGAGCCGGGCCGGGACGCGGGGAGCCGGGCCGGGACGCGGGGAGCCGGGCCGGGACGCGGGGGCCGTTCCGCTGTCCCGCGGGGACCTAGGCCCCTACCTCGCCCCCGGCCCGGCGGGCACGATGGTGCCGCAGGCAGGGGAGGCCGCCGGAGGCGTGCCCGCCACCCTCGGGGAGCGCGCGTCTCGCCGGCGCGCGGGCCGCCGGCGAGAGGGGGACAGCGATGACCTGGTCACTCGCCCGGTCGCCGGCGGCTCCTGCGGGCGATGGGCGCTCCATGGCGACCGACCCGGCGCTGCGGGACAGCGTCAGGGAGATCCTCGGCCGCCATCCGGCCGTGGGCCTGGCGGTCGGGGTGGTCCGGCGCGGATCGCCCTCGTTCTTCTACGGGCACGGCGTGGCGGACATCGCGTCGGGCGCGCCGGTCACCCAGGACACGGTGTTCCGCGTCGGCTCGGTCACGAAGACCTTCACCGCGATCGCGGTGATGCAGCTGTGGGAACGAGGACTGCTCGACCTCGACGCTCCAGCCAGCCACTACCTGCGCGCGTACAAGCTGGTCCCCGCCAAGGCCGCGCACCGGCCGCCGACGGTCAGGCACCTGCTGACGTACACGGCCGGGCTGCCACAGGCGGTGTACCTCTCGCGCGCGTTCAAGCCGACCCTGGGGGAGATGGTGGAGCTCGGGCGGCGGGTGCCGACGCTCGCCGAGTTCTACCGCGGCGAGCTCCATCTCGTGGCGGAGCCGGGCGCCATGCATATCTACAGCAACCACAGCTTCGCCACGCTCGGCCAGATCGTCCAGGACGTGACCGGGGAGCCGCTGGACCGCTATCTCGCCGGGCACGTCTTCGAGCCGCTCGGCATGCGGCACACGGACCTGCTCCGGTCCGAGCGGGTGAGCGGCCGCCTCGCCGCGGACTACGCGCTGGGCTCCCGCGGGCCGCGTCGGCTTCGCGATTACGAGCTCATCACGGCCGGGGGCGGAGGCGCCTACTCGACCACCGGGGATATGGCTCGCTACGTCGCCGCCCTGCTCGGCAGCGGCGCCAACGAGCACGGCTCGGTCCTCCAGCCCGAGACCGTGGCAACCATGTTCGCGCCCCAGTACCAGCCCGATCCTCGCCTGCCGGGCGTCGGCCTCGCCTTCTACCGGCGCGACATCGGGGGCCATCTGGTCGTCGAGAAGGACGGGCTGGTGCGCGGCTTCGCCGCCCAGGTGCTCGTGGCTCCCCGCGACGGAGCCGGCGTCGTGGCCCTCACCAACGGGGCGCGGGCAGCGCACGCGTGGCTCGGACCGGAGGCGCTGGGGATCCTCAGGCGCGTGCTCGGCGTCCACGGCGACGAGATCCGGGCCGCCGTCCCGCACCATCCGGGGACATGGGGCGACCTCTGCGGCTGGTACGCGTTCCCGGGTTCCCTTCGCGACGTGCAGAAATGGATGGTCGCCGGAGTGCGGGTGCTCGTGCGGCGCGGCCAGCTCACCCTCCGGCTCGTCACGCCGGTACCTGGGCTGCCCCGGCAGTTTCCCCTGCATCCCGAGGACGACGGCGACCCCGGCCTCTTCCGGGTCGACCTGTCCGCGCTGGGCATGGGGACGATCCGGGTCGCCTTCAGCCGCGTACCGGGCAAGGGCGAGGCCGCGCTGCACGTTGAGCTGCCGGGGATGCCCATGTCGTTCCGCAAGCAACCCGCCGCCACCGATCCGCGCCGGTGGGCCGGGGGCGCGCTCGGCGCCCTCGGCGCCGCCGCCGCGGCGGCGGCCGTTCGGCGGCGGCGCGGGCCGCGAGAGGAGCCGCGGACATGACCGCCGGGGCGGCCACCGAGCTGTGGCGGATGAGCGCAACGGAGCTGGCCGAGGTGATCAGGGCGAGGCAGGCCTCCAGCGCCGAGGTCGTGACGGCCCACCTGCGGCGGATCGAGGCGGTGAACCCCGCGGTCAACGCCGTCGTCACCGTGCTGGGCGAGCAGGCTCTCCAGGCGGCCGACGCGGCGGACCGCGCCCTTGCCGCGGGTGCCGACCTGCCGCCCTTCCACGGCGTTCCGTTCACGATCAAGGACAACATCGACGTGGCCGGCACGCCGACCACCCAAGGGCTCAAGGCGCTGGCAGCGGCCTATCCGAGGCGGGACGCCCCGGTCGTCGAGCGGATGAAGGCCGCGGGGGCGATTCCCCTGGGCCGCACCAACCTTCCCAGCGGCGCCGTGCGCTGGCACACCGACAGTGAACTGTGGGGCGCGACGGTCAACCCGTGGGATCGGACCCGGACGCCCGGCGCGTCCAGCGCCGGGGAGGCCGCCGCGATCGCGACCGGCATGAGCCCGCTGGGGCTCGGGAGCGACGGGCTGGGATCGCTCCGCCACCCCGCCCAGTGCTGCGGCATCGCCGCGCTGAAGCCGACGCTCGGGCGGATCCCGCACGCCACGACGAGCGGACCGGATTTCGCCGCCATCGGAATGCAACTGACGGGCGTGTACGGCCCGCTGGCACGGCGGGTCGCCGACCTTCAGGCGGCCCTCGCCGTGCTCGCCGGGCCTTCCTGGCGCGATCCCTGGACCGTGCCGGCGCCGCTGCGCGGGCCGGAGCGTCCGGGGCCCGTCCGGGTGGCGCTCGTCGTGGACCCGGCAGGCAACGGGACAGCGCCGCAGGTGCAGGAGGGCGTCCGGAAGGCGGCGGCCGCGCTTGAGGACTCCGGCTACGTGATCGAGGAGGCCGAGCCGCCGTCGATCGAGGCTGCCGCGAATGCCCTGCTGGTCATGCTCAGCACTCCCGGCATCCGGCAGGGCTGGAAGGAGTTCCTGGCCCCCCTCGCGCCGCCCGGGACACGGCAGTTCATGTCGGCGTTCTTCGAGGCGGCCGGCCATCCGGGCGCGATGGCGGCCGAGCAGAGCTTCATGACGCGGCAGTCGGTGCTGCGGGCCTGGGGCGAGTTCCAGGAGGCCCGCCCGCTGATCGTCGCACCGGTCTGCACCGAGCCCCCGTTCGAGGCGGGGACGGACCTGAACGAGGGCCGGGTGGCCGAGACGATCGGCACCATGCGGATGGCCATGGCCGTCAACGCGCTCGGGCTGCCGGCCGTGGCGCTTCCCGTCGGCGTCGCGGGCGGTCTTCCGCAAGGCGTGCAGGTGATCGGCCCCCGCTACCGGGAAGACCTGTGCCTCGGTGCCGCGGGAGCGATTGAAAGCCGGCTCGGCGTCATCACGCCGATCGATCCGAGGTGAGGACGATGAGCGGATCCATCGACAGGCTGACCCCGCTGGACCGGCTGATGGTGGCGGTGAGCGGGCGCTGGCCGCAGGACATCGGCGCCCTCGCGGTCCTCGACGGGACGGTCCTGCTGGATCCGGCCGGCGAGCTGCGGATCGACGCCGTGCGCGAGGCGATCGCGTCCCGCCTGGACCTGGCCCCCCGGTTCCGTCAGGTCATCCGGTCCCCCGCCCGAGGGCTCGGCGGGCCGCTGTGGGTGGACGCCCCGCGCTTCGACATCCGCGACCACGTGGTCACCCGCGCCCTTCCGCCCGGGACCGGCGAGGCAGGCCTGCTCGCGGTGACGGAGGAGCTCCGGGCCCAGCGGTTCGAGCCCGCGCGCCCGCCGTGGCGGATCTGGCTCATGCCCGGGCTGCCCGGCGGGCGGGTCGCGATGTTCGTGAAGCTCCACCATGCGATGGCGGACGGCATGGCCGCGATGGCGACGATCGCGGCCTTCCTGGACGCCGATCCGGGCGCGCCGGCTCCGCCGGCCTCGCCGTGGGCAGCCACGCCCGCTCCGCCGGACCGCGACCTGCTCATCGACAACGTCAGGCGGCGGGCCCGCGCCGCGGCGCGGGCCGGGTCGGTGCTCGTTCGGCCACGGGCGGCGCTGCGGCGCGCCCGCCGGGCCTGGCCCGCGGTCCGTGAGCTCATAGCCGAGGAGCCGTCCACCCCGACGAGCCTGGACCAGATGGTCGGCCCCGCTCGCCGCCTCGCCGTGATCCGGAGCGGGCTGGGCGAGGTCAAGGCCGTCGCCCACGCGCACGGGGCGACCGTGAACGACGTGCTCCTCGCCGCTACCGCCGGGGGCCTGCGCGCCGTCCTGCGCCACCGCCGGGAACCGGTGGAGGGCGTGATAGTGCGGGCATACGTCCCGGTTTCCCTGCGGCCGCGCGCCGACGGGCCTGTGGCCGGCAACCTGATCGCGCAGATGGCGGTCCCTCTCGCCATGGACGAGGCTGCCGCCGGGGACGAGCTCCGCCGCATCGCCGCGCAGACCGCGGCGAGGAAGGCGAGGGCCCGCGCGTCCCTGGACGTGCTCATCCGAGGCTGGCTCGCGCGCCGGCTCATGCTGGCCGCGGTGATGCGCCAGCGCGTCAACGTCGCGACCGCCAGCATCCCCGGTCCGACGGTGCCGCTCCACCTCGCTGGCGCGCGGGTGCTCGAGGTGTTCCCGGTGCTGCCCCTGATCGCGAACGAGCCGCTCGGCGTGGGCGCGCTGTCGTACGCGGGAGCGCTCACCATCGGCATCGTCGCCGACCGGGACGCCTATCCCGATCTCGATGCCTTCGTGGCCGGAGCGCGGGAACGGCTGGGCATGCTCGGCGTGCGCACCCTCCCCGTGCCCGAGCCCGCGCCGAAGGGGGCACCCGCATGACGCTCATGCCGGTCCGCGACGTCCGCCTGTTCGTCGAGGTCGTCGGGCGCGGCCACCCGCTCGCGCTGATGCACGGCGGCCCCGGCGCCGATCACTGGACGCTGCTGCCGTTCCGGCAGCTCGCGGACCAGTTCACCGTCGTCTTTTACGACCATCGCTGCAACGGGCGGTCGGCCGGGCCGCCAGTCACGTCGATGACCTGGGAGAACCTGACCGCCGACGCCGACGCGCTCCGCGAGGGGCTCGGGTTCGGGAAATGGGCGGTGCTGGGCCACTCGTTCGGGGGCAAGGTGGCCCTGGAGTACGCGCTGCGGTACCCGCAGAGCCTGTCGCACCTCATCCTGCTGGACACCGGGGGCGACAGCTGGTGGGACCAGCAGAATGCGCCGGAGCTGCTCGCCAGGCGCGGGTACAGCCGCAGGAAGGTGGAGCTCGCGCGGCGCTGGTTCAACGGCCAGATCGCGCCCTGGGAGTTCTACCCGGCGCTCATCAGGCTCGGCCGGGCCTACGATCCCCACACCAGCCTCGCCTCGGCGGTGCGCACGATGTTCGCGGAGCGCCGCTCAAGGGCGCGGCCGCGCGCGGAGATCTTCGGATTTCGCCACCTGACGAAGGGCTGGACGGTCATGAGCCGCCTCGGCGAGATCACGGTCCCGACGCTGGTGATGGCCGGGCGGGACGACTTCGTGTTCCCGCCCGAGCACCAGGGTCAGCTGGCGGCCGCGATCCCGAACGCGCGCCTGGAGATCATCGAGCATGCCGGGCACAACCCGCACGACGAGCAGGCGACCCTGGTCATGAAGGCGATCAGGGACTTCATGGCGACGGCCGGCCCGCCCCGCGGGCCCGCCGCGCCCGGGGAGCGCTGGGCCGCTGGCTGACTCACTGGCCGGCGATCCCTGGCCCGGTCCCGGCGGGGGCGCCGAGCACTGGCGCGGCCCCGGGCAGCCCGGTGACGGGCTGCCCGGCGGCCGTGCGGCGGGGCGCCGGCGCCCGGCCGGGCGGCTGGCTCGGCGGCGGCCGCTGCGGCACCGGGGGGATGGGGCGCTCCTGGGGCGCGCCCTCGGCCACCCGCACCAGGTCCCCGTGGTGCATGATCTCGATCGGCTCGCCGGCGGCCAGCACGTAGCGGGCGGCATCGTGGGTCACCTCGACCCTCAGCCGCCTGCCCCGCAGCAGCACGGTGAAGGTCAGGCGGGTCAGGCCGGCCGGGAGCCGCGGGGCGAAGCTCACGTTCCCGTGGTGGATGCGCATCCCGCCGAACCCGCCGACCAGGGCGATCCAGGCGCCCGCGAGCGAGGCGATGTGCAGCCCGTCGCGGGTGTCGTTCTCCAGGTCCCGCAGGTCCATCAGGGCGGCCTCGCCCAGGTAGTCGTAGGCGAGGTTCAGGTGGCCGACCTCCGCGGCGATGACCGCCTGGGCGCACGCCGACAGCGAGGAGTCCCGGACCGTGAGCGCTTCGTAGTACTCGAAGTTCCTCGCCTTCTGCTCCGCGCTGAACGCGCGCCCGCGCAGGTACATGGCAAGCACGAGGTCGGCCTGCTTGATCACCTGCTTGCGGTAGAGGTCGAAGTACGGGGCGTGCAGCAGCAGCGGGTACTGGTCGGGCCGGGTGGCGGCGAAGTCCCAGACCTGGTGCTTGGTGAACCGCTCGTCCTGCGAGTGGACGCCCAGCGCCTCGTCGAACGGTATGTGCATGGCCTCGGCCGCGTCGCGCCAGCTCGCCGCCTCCTCGACGCCGACCCCGAGCTCCCTGGCGCGGTCCGGGTACCGGCCGGCCGCGTCGGCCGCGGCCACCAGGTTCTGCTTGGCCATCAGGTTCGTGTAGAGGTTGTCATCGGCCAGCGCGCTGTACTCGTCCGGCCCGGTCACCCCGTCGATGTGGAACCGGCCGGCCGGGTCGTGGTGGCCGAGCGACCGCCACAGCCGCGCCGTGTGGACGAGCAGGTCGAACCCGGGGCCCCGGTCGAACTCCTCGTCCCCCGTCGCGTCGACGTAGCGGATCACCGCGTCGGCGACGTCCGCGTTGATGTGGAACGCAGCCGTCCCCGCCGGCCAGTACCCGGAGCACTCCCTGCCGGTGATGGTGCGCCACGGGAACGCGGCGCCGGACAGGCCGAGCTGCCCGGCGCGCTCGATCGCCAGCGGCAAGGTGGCGTGGCGCCAGCGCAGCGCGCTCGCCGCCGCCTCCGGCGCGGTCATGGTGAGCAGCGGCAGCACGAACGTCTCGGCGTCCCAGAACGTGTGCCCGTCGTACCCGGTGCCGGTCAGCCCCTTCGCGGGGATCGGCCGGTTCTCCCCCCGCGCGCCCGCCTGCAGGACGTGGAACAGCCCGAACCGCACCGCCTGCTGGACCTCGGCGTCCCCCTCGACCTGCACGTCGGCACGGTCCCAGAAGTCGCCGAGGAACGCCCGCTGCTCGGCGAGCAGGCCATCCCAGGTGGTCTGCCTCGCCGCGCTGAGCGCCGCCCAGACCTGGTCCCGCATGGCGGGCATCAGGCGCTGGCTGGACCAGCTCAGGGCCACGAACTTCACCAGGCGCAGCCGCTGGCCGGGCGCGAGCGAGGCCGCCACGGTGACCATCCCGCCGTCCTCGTAGAGCCGGGCGTCGGTCAGCGTGCCCGGGGGGCCGTCGACGATGTGGTCCATCGCCGCCGCCACGCACAGCCGGCTGGCCCTGGTCCGGTGCACCAGGACCACGGACCTGTCGTCCTTGGCCTGGTGCTCCATGACCAGCGGCTGGTCGAGCACCGCCGCCCGCCGCGGGTCGCCGTCCGGCTCCGGCATCGGCTCGTTGGCGATCAGCACGGACTGGATGGCGATGTGCGCCGGCCCGGAGACCGGCTCCACCTCGTAGCAGATCGCGCCGATCGCGCGCTGGGTGAACGAGACCAGGCGGCCGGAGCGGACGCGCACCGCCGCGCCCGCCGGGGACACCCACTCGGCGGTGCGGGTCAGCAGGCCGGTCCGGAAGTCCAGGATCCGCTCGTGCGACCTCAGCTCGCCGTAGCGGACGTCGAACGGCTCGTCGTCGACGAACAGCCTGACGATCTTGCCGTTGGTGACGTTGACGAGCGTCTGCCCGACCTCGGGCTGGCCGTAGGCGGCCTCGGCGTAGGGCAGCGGGTGCACCTCGTGGAAGCCGTTCAGGTAGCTGCCGGGGAGCCCACGGGGGTCGCCCTCGTCGAGGCTGCCGCGCCAGCCCAGGTGGCCGTTGGAGAGCGCGAACACCGACTCCGACTGGGCGAGCAGGTCCAGGTCGAGCGAGGTCTCCCGGAGCGACCACGGCTCGACCGCGAACACGTCCTGCCGGATCACGGCTCCGGCCTCCCCTCGGCGAGCAGGTCCGCCAGGTCCTTCACCACCACATCCGCGCCGTGCGCGGCCAGGGCCTCGGCCTGGCCGGCGCGATCGACGCCGACCACGAACCCGAATCCGCCGGCCCGGCCCGCCGCCACCCCGGCGAGCGCGTCCTCGAACACCGCGGCGGCGGGGGGCTCAAGGCCGAGGGCGCGCGCCCCCGCGAGGAAGGTGTCGGGCGCGGGCTTGCCGCGCAGCTTGTCCCGCTCGGCCACCGCGCCGTCGATCCGCGCCTCGAACAGGTCCTCGATGCCGGCCGCGGCCAAGACCGCCCGGCAGTTCGCGCTGGAGGACACCACGGCACGGCGCAGCCCGGCCCGCGCGGCGGCGCGGACGTAGCGCACCGAGCCGGGATAGGCGGCGACGCCGTCCTCGCGGATCCGGCGCAGCACGATCTCGTTCTTGCGCGCGCTGAGGCCGCGGATGGTCTCGGCGCCAGGCGGGTCACCCGGGCCGCCCTCGGGGAGCTCGATGCCCCGGGACGCCAGGAACGATCGGGTGCCGTCCTCCCGCGGCCTGCCGTCCACGTAGGCGTCGTAGTCGCGCACGGGGTCGAACGGCACGAACGGCTGGCCGGTCCGCCTGGCCCGCTCGCGCAGGTAGCCGTCGAACATCTCCTTCCAGGCAGCCGCATGCACCTCGGCGGTCCTGGTCAGGACTCCGTCCAGGTCGAACAGGCATCCGCGGATCGCGCCGGGCAGCCCGAGCGCCACGCTTCCCAGCCTACGAGCCCGGCCGCCACCGCGCGGGCAGGGAGGCCCAGACGGCCTTGCCGCCGGAGCCGACCAGCAGCCAGCCCCAGGCGAGCGCCAGCGCCTGCACGACCTGCAGGCCCCGGCCCGACTCGGCCCCCGGGTCGCCGCAGCGCGGCACCGGGCCGACCGGGTTCTCGTCGGTGACGACGCAGACCACCCGGCTGCCGTGCCACTGCCAAGCCAGGCAGATCACACCCGGCGGTTCCCCGGGGCCGGGCGCGCCCGGCCCCGGGGAACCGCCGTGCCGCGCCGCCGGACTGCGGCCGTGCACGATCGCGTTGGTCACCAGCTCGGAGGCGACGGTCACGGCGTCCGCGGCAAGGTCCTGCAGCTGCCAGGACGCGAGCGTGCGCGCCGTGAAGCCCCGGGCGGCCCGGGGCGACTCCGGGCAGGCCCCGAGCCGGATCACGCGGTGCCGGGCGGCGGGCCCGCAGGCCAGGTCGGGCACGCACGGCAGGTCCGCCCGCCGCGGTCCGCCCGGCCCGGCCGCCCTGGCCGGGCCGGGCGCGTCCCGCATCCGCGTGAATGTCACAAAGCGCCCTTCGTGGCCCTCGCCCCCGGTCCTATACGGGACCGTTCGTCCGTTACGATGCCATTGATCATGTGCACATGCAAGTGCTGTAGCACAAGCAGCGTCACCTGCGGCCACCGCCTTCCCAGGACCCCGGGAGAAGCGCCGACGGGCGAATGTTCTAGGTGAGAGGGACCGACGATGGACGAAGCGAGGGCGGATGACGCCTACAACGGCATGCGGGCATCCGCGATCCGGATTGCGCGGTGGCGGAAGAGCCGGCACAGCAACTCCAGCGGCGACTGCGTGGAGACGGCCAGCCTGCCCGCAGGCGGCATGGCGGTCCGCAACTCCCGGCACCCCGACGGCCCGGCGCTGATCTTCACCCGGAGCGAGTGGGAGGCGTTCGTGCGCGGCGTCAGGGACGGCGAGTTCGACTGACCGCGGCCTGCCGCGCCGCGCCCGGCCCGCCGCCCCGCGCCAGGGTGGCGGGCCGCCACTACCGGGCCGCCACCGCCGGGCCGGATGACACCACCGCAATGGCGGCGCGATAGAGTGGTCCGGCGCGTGCCATCAACCTGTGGCACGACGATGGCCGCGTATGGGACACTTCGGTAGCCTGATCTCATTGGCGGCGTAAAAGGGGAGGGCGCATGGTCGCAGCCGCGGACTCCGCTGAAGGTGGCGTCGTCAGCCTGGCCCACGGCGCCAGCAGCCCCACGGCGCTGCGCATCCTGCTCGGCGCCCAGCTGCGCCGCCTCCGCGAGTCCCGGCGGATCTCGCTCGAGGAGGCCGGCCGGGTGATCCGTGCCTCGCACTCCAGGATCAGCCGCCTGGAGACCGGCCGGGTCGGCTTCAAGGACCGCGACATCGTCGACCTGCTCACCTACTACGGCGTCACCGACGAGCAGGAGCGCGAGGCGCTGCGGGCGCTGGCCAGCAGGGCGAACGCGCCCGGATGGTGGCACGACTACTCCGACATCCTGCCGCCGTGGTTCGAGGCCTACGTGGGGCTGGAGGAGGCGGCCACCCAGATCCGCACCTACCAGGTCCAGTTCATCCCCGGGCTGCTGCAGACCGGGGACTACGCCCGGGCGGTCACGCTCCTGGACCACGCCGAGAAGCCGAGCCGCGAGATCGACCGGAGAGTCAGCCTGCGCCTGGCCCGGCAGGTCGTGCTCACCAGGCCGGACCCGCCGACCATCTGGGCGGTGCTCGACGAGGCGGTGCTGCGGCGGCCGCTCGGCGGCCCGGCCGTGATGCGCGCGCAGCTCAAGCACCTGCTCGAGCTGTCGCAGCGGCCCAACATCACCATCCAGGTGCTCCCGTTCGCCGCGAGCGCCCAGGCGACGGCGGACGGCCCGTTCAGCATCCTGCGGTTCGGCGAGGAGGACCTGCCGGACATCGTCTACATCGAGCAGCTCGCCAGCGCCCTTTACCTGGACAAGAAGGAGATCATCGACCGCTACCTGATGGTCATGGAGCGCCTGTGCATGGCCGCGGCGACGCCTGCCAACAGCGCCAAGACCATCCGCTCGGTGCTCCGGCAGATCTGAGCCCGAGCGCCGCTGGGGCGCCTGCGCGGCTGGGCCCGCGGGGCTCGCCGCCCCGGCGCACGGTCCTGGCCGGCGTAATCCGCTCCGGGGACCGCCCCGGCGGGCCCTGCCGTCGCTCACGGGCGGTGCCGCCGTCGGCGCGTCCTGCCCGGGGGGCGCCCCGGGCTGACGTGGAACGCCGGGCGCCGCGGGCTTCCCGGGCGCGCCTGCGGCCTCGCGCGGCCCCGCGCCTTCCCGGGCGCCACCCTGGCCCGCCGGCGCTTCCCAGGGGCCGGCGATCCGCTGCCGCGGTGCGCCTGGCCGACCGCCCGGCAGGGCCTGCCCGCCGGGGCCGGGACCAGGCTCGCTGGGATGGACCGGATGCGCGTCCGCGTAGAAGATCATCGCGAGCCAGAAGCCGAGCGCGAGCACCGCGCCGATCGGGATCACGATCAGCGCCAGGCCGGAACCTGCCATGGGACCGCCCCCCTTCGCCGCCAGCGGCGATGTCCCACGCATGTCCCGTTCCCCGGATCCGGCTCATGATGCGGCAGGGGACGGCGTGGCGGGAGGTGCGCGCGACAGGACGGGGCAAGGCCGGGCATGCCCGGTGATCCGGCCGGGCCTGCGCGGATGCCAGGGCCAGCCCGGCCGTGCGGATCCCGGCGGGCCCCGGCGGGCCGTGCGGGGCCGCGGTCAGCCGGCCCGGGCCGCCGCCTTCTGCCTGACCTCGTCGGTCGAGATGTGCGCCTTGTGCGCCGCCCGGCGGGCCTGCCGCGGGGTCAGCGCCTTGCGACCGCCCTCCAGGTAGTTGGCGATGCGCTGCTCAAGCGTCAGCGTCCCGTTGCTGGCGGCGGCCCGGCTCTTGGCCATCGTTCCCCTCGCGGAGCGTCGATCGGTGGGTGCGGACAGCCGGGCGGCAACAACGCGGGGCCGATCGCCCGCGGCAAGGCCCGGCACGGTCACGCTACCAGTCCGCCGGGCCGCTCGCGGACCCGCGGCCGGCGCGGCGCCCGCTCATGCCGGACGGTGCCTGCGCGCGATGCCCGCGCGGATCCGGCGCCCGGCCTAGCTGGCCGTCTCCAGGGGCGGCAGCCCGGGCGCCGGCCCGGCACCGCCGAGGCCCTCGGCACGCGTCAGCAGCTCGCCGGCCCGCCGGGCGGCGGCCGGGCGGGCGAGCGCGCCGATGACGCCGAGGGCGAGCCAGGCGACCGCGACCGCCGGGCCCCACCAGGCGACTCCGGTGGGCAGCGGCCAGACGTTGCGGAACAGCGTGTACCCCAGGACGACGATGCCGAGCGCCGGGACGGCGATCTGCCAGCGCCCCACCGCGGGCCGGCCGGAGAAGAACACGAGCTTGACCATGCCGATCGTGGCGAGGACGTAGACGACCAGCAGGATCAGCGTGCCGATGGTCCCGGCCTCGAGGAACAGGGTGAACGGGTCGCCCCGCAGTACGAACCACGTGAACGCGACCACCACGTACACCGCGACCGCGACCGCGCCGGTCGCGGCGGCCGGCGTGCGGCGCGCGGGCGAGACGCCGCCGAGGCGCACCGGCAGGATGCCGTCCCGGCCGAGCGCGTAGGCCAGCCGGGCCGCGCCGACCGTGCTGGCAAGCGCGCAGGAGAACGCCGAGATCATCGCGCCGATCGTGATCACGTTCCCGATCCAGGGCGAGACGTAGGCGGTGCCCAGGTCCCCGATCAGCGAGGGCGAGTTGATGAACGCGGCGACGCCCCTGGCCGAGGTGCCGAACCCCATCACCTCCACCGCGGTCACCACGAAGAAGTAGACGCCGCCGAAGACCGCGACGCCGAGGATCGCGCGCGGGATGTCCCGGTTCGGCCGCTTGGTCTCCTCGCCGAGCGTCGCCGCCGCCTCGAACCCGGCGAAGGACAGGAAGCCGAACACCACCCCCAGGAAGAGCGCCGACAGCGGCGTGCCGGATGGCAGGCTGAAGGCCGAGCCGTCCACGCCCAGCCCGCCCGGGCCGCTGTGGCCGGCCAGCTTGGCGAACACGACCGCGATCACCACGAGGATCAGCGCCACGGTGATCGCCTCCGCGGCGAGCAGCACCCGCGTCCCGCCCCGGGCCGGGGTGAGCGCCAGCCACCAGACCACCACCATGCCGATCGCCCCGAGCAGGAACCCGGGCCAGGCCGAGCCGGTCTTCCAGATCCCGGTGGCGTCCAGGAACCCCGCGGCGAACCGGCCGCCCGCCATCGCCGTGGTGACCGCGTAGAACGTGTACGTCCCGGTCAGCGCCCAGCCGGCGATCACCCCGGCCCGCGGCCCGAGGGTCGCCCCGACGAACCCGTAGACCGAGCCCGAGTGGTGGAACCGCTGGGTCAGCCGCACGAACGTGTAGGCCACCAGCAGCACGCCGGCGAACGCGAGCGCGAACGCCACCGGCACCGCGCGGCCCACGGTGCTCGCGGTGCCCTGCGGGTTGATGCTCGCCGCCATGGATGGCGCCATCAGCGCCAGCGAGATGCCGATCGCCTCCCAGACGCTGAGGCTGCGGTGCAGCCCCGGCTGCCCGGCCCGCTGCTCATCTGCCGTCATCGATCCGATTCCTCCCCTCCTGCGGGCCGCCGCGCGGACCGCCTCGTGCCTGCGCCGCCGTCACGCCCTTCCCGCCGCCCCGCCCGCCGCCAGCAGGTCGAGCGCGCCCAGGTACCCCGCCAGCAGCGCGTCGGCGACCTGCCCGACCATCTCGTCCGGCGGCAGGAACGAGGGATGGTGCAGGGTGACCGGGCCGCCGGTGCCGAGGAAGAGCATGAGCGCCGGGACGTCGCGGGTGTAATACGAGAAGTCGTCGGCCCCGCAGGAGCGGAACGAGGCATCGACCGTGAACCCCGCCTCGCGCAGCCACGGCCAGCTCGCCTCGGCCAGCGCCGCGTCGTTGACCAGGGCGGGCTCGCCCTGGTCGATCGTCACGGCGCCGCGGCAGCCGTAGGCGAGGCAGGTGTGGGCGACGATCTCGCGGACGGCCCGGTGCAGCGCGGGCCGGTCGGCCTCGTCGAGGACCCGCAGCGTGCCCCGCGCCGTCGCGGTCGGGGGGATCACGTTCGCCGCGTGGCCGGCGCGGAGCATGCCGACCGAGACCACGACGGCGTGGGTCGGGTCGGCCCGCCGGCTCACGATCTGCTGGAGCGCGAGCACGGCCTGGCACAGCGCGACCACCGGGTCGGCGGCCAGCTGCGGGTACCCGGCGTGACCGCCCACCCCCTCGACCGTCAGCTCGAAGTCGTCGGTCGCCGCGTTCACGGTGCCGGCGGCAGCGGCCACCGTGCCGGCCGGGAGCTGGTGCTGCAGGTGGACGGCGATGACCGCGGCCGGGGCGTGCGCGGCGAGCGCGCCGGAGGCGACGAGGTCGCGCGCCCCGGACGGGATCGCCTCCTCGCGCGGCTGCAGGACCGCCAGCACGGGGACGGGCAGCTCGCCGGCGTCGTCGGCGGCCCGCGCGGCGCGGCCGACCGCGGCCAGCGCGGCGAGGTGGACGTCGTGGCCGCAGGCGTGCATCACCGGGGAGCGGGACGCCCAGGGGACGCCGGTCTGCTCGGTGATCGGCAGCGCGTCCAGCTCTGCCCGCAGCGCCACGCACGGGCCGCCGTCCCGGCCGATCCGGATCAGCCGCCCGGTCCCGGCGACGGCGGGGGCCTGGGGCGCGCCGAGGGCCGCGGCGACCCGCGCGGCCGTCGCGTGCTCCGACCCGGACGGCTCGGGGTCGGCGTGCAGCTCGTGCCGGAGCGCGACGGCCGCCTCGACCTCGGCCCGCACCCTGGCCCGCAGCGAGGACGCCAGGCCCGGCGCGGCCCCGCCCGGTGGCCGTGGGCTGGACGCGCCCGGGCTGGCCAGGGCAGTCCCGCTCACCGGTCGCCCAGCCGGTAGACGCGGACGGCGTTGGCCGACCCGATCAGCTCCGCGGCCCGCCCGGCGTCGGCCGCCGCCCAGGCGCCGTCGGCGACGAACGCGCTTGTGACCCGGGACAGGTCCCGGCGGAACCCGGCCGCGCCCAGGTAGTGCAGCTCCGGCAGGCCGAATGCGTCCGAGGAGTACAGCATCTTGTGCAGCGGGGTCAGCTCGAGCGCCTCGGCGAGCACCGCCGCCGAGCGGGCGCCGACATGGTTGAGCGCCGCGCCGACGTCCATGTAGACGTGCGGGAACACGTGCGCCAGGTAGCCGGCCTCCCGGTGGTACGGGTAGCAGTGCAGCAGCATGACCGGGGTGCCGGCCGGCCGGGTGGCGAGCAGGAAGTCGTGGAGCAGGGACGGGTTGCCGCGGTGCAGCCGCACGTCCGGGTCGCCGAATCCGACGTGGAACTGCAGCGGGAGGCCGGAGTCGATCGCGTGCCAGGCCAGGTGCCGCAGCAGCACAGGGTCCTCCACCCGGGCGCGACCAGGCTCCGGCTCGGCCTCGATGGCGGCGAGCAGGCGCCCGGCAGCCGCCGTGACCTGCGCGGGGGCGGGCCGGGCAGGGTCCAGGCCGAGTCCGTGGCGGTAGGCGGCGACCGACTTGAACCCGACCGCGCCGGCCGAGGCGACCGCTCCGGCCAGCGCCCTGGCGAGCGCGTCCGCGAACCCGGCCGCGCTCGTCCCGGCCCGGGCGACCTGCTCGGCGACGGCCTCCAGGCGCACGATGTGCCGCGCCGGGGCGCCGCTCGCCTGGGCCAGCTGCTCGGGCGTGGTCAGCCGGCCGCCCTGGTAACCGGTGTCCACCAGCCAGGCGGCGACCCCGGCGGCGCGCAGCAGCCGCCGGTTCACCTCGCTCGCGCCCAGCGCGGCCCGGCGGGCCAGGTAGTCCTCCGCCGGGGCCGACGGCTCCAGGCCCAGCACCGGGGCGCACCAGCGGCGCACCGCGAGCCCGAGCTGGCTGTCGAACATCGTGGTCCCCGGCGGCGCCGGCCAGGGCGACTCGGAGAGCAGCCCCTCGAAGCCGGCCTGGTCCAGGTCCGCGGTGACCACGCCATGCACGTGGTGGTCAACCAGCGCGAACTCGCCCGCTGCGGTCACGTCCCCTCCCCTGGGCCGGCGCTCACCCCGGCGCCGGCCGCTTCGACCGTCCCGTGGTGCAGCGCGTCGTACCGGGCCATCCGGGCGAGCGGCGCGTCGCCCAGCCTGTCCACCACCGCGGTGACCAGCGCCTCGACGAGCGCGACCGCGGGCGTCAGCGCGTCGAACGGCGACGGCGACAGCACGCTGGAGGTCAGGACGACATCGGCGTGGGCGGCCAGCGGTGATAGGTACGGGTCGGTGAACGCGACCAGCGTCGCCCCCTGCCGCTTGGCGGTCACCGCCAGCCGCACCGTGTCGTGCTGGTACCTGCGGTAGTCGAAGGCGACCAGCACGTCGCGGGGGCCGACGTCGAGCAGCGCGCTCACCCGGTCGGCCCCCGCGGAGGAGACCGAGCGCACCCCCGGCCGGAGGATGCGCAGGTGCGCGGCCAGGTGCTCGGCGAGCATCGAGCTGAACCGCCCGCCGATCAGGACCACGCCGCGCCGCTGATCGGTGAGCAGGCGCACCGCCTGCTCGAACTCGCTTCTCGGCATCCGGGCGAAGCTCGCCCGGATGCCCTCGCAGAGCATGTGCTCGGCCCGGTCGAGCGCGTGCCGGCCGGCGGCGGACCGGCCCGGGTGCAGGGCCAGCGGCGAGGAGAGCCGGGCCGAGACCTCGGACTTCAGGGAGGCCTGGAAGTCCGCGTAGCTGCCGAACGCGAGCTTGCCGACGAGCCTGACGACGGTGGGCGGGCTGACCCCGGCCGTGGCGGCGAGCCTGGCGACCGGCTCCAGGCCGCGCACCGGGTAGTCGGCGAGCAGCGCCCGGGCGACCTTCCGCTCGGCGGGGGTCAGCCGCTCCAGGCGCAGGGCGAGCCGCTCGGCGACCGTGGCCCCGGCCTCGGCGGCGCCGGGCACGCCGGGCGCGGATCCCGCAGCCCCGGGCCCAGCGGCCCCGCGCCCTGCGGCCGGCCCGGGACCTCCGGCTGCCCCCGTGCCCATGGGCTTACCACCGCCAGCGGGTGCGGGCGACGATCTCCTCGGCGGACGCCCCGGCGAACAGCTCGATCTCCGCGCGGCGGACGGCCAGGAACGCCTCGAACATCGGCTCGCCCATCGCCTCGCGGAGCGTCTCGCTGCCGCTGAGCAGGCTCACCGACTCGGCGAGCGACTCCGGCAGCCGCCGGGCGCCGCACGCCGCCAGGTCCTCGGGCGCGAGCGCGACCGGGTCTCCGACGATCTCCCCCGGCAGCCTGGCCCCGGCCTCGATCCCGGCCAGCCCCGCCGCGAGCAGCGACCCGGCCACCAGGTAGGGGTTCGCGGCCAGGTCGAAGCACTTGACCTCGAGGTTGGCGCGCTGTCCGCGCTCCCCTGCCGAGCCGGTGACCAGCCGCAGGGCCGCCTCCCGGTTCTCCCGGCCCCAGCACTGGTAGGCGCCCGCCCAGTGGGACGGGACCAGGCGCAGGTAGCTCGCCACGCTCGGCGACCCGATGGCGGTCAGCGCGGGCAGCGCGTCGAGCACCCCGCCGGCGAACGCCTCGCCGTCGGCGGTCATGCCGTACCGGCCGGGGCCGCCGGCCAGCAGGTTCTCCCCGTCCCGCCACAGGCTCAGGTGAACGTGGCCCCCGTTGCCGACCCCCCCGGCGACCACGGCGGGCGCGAACGAGGCCAGCAGGCCATGCCGCTGGGTCACGGCCCGGATCGTCTGCCTGACCAGGACGCTGTCGTCCGCAGCGCCGACCGGGTCATTCGGTGCCACCGAGAGCTCCATCTGGCCGGCCGCGTACTCGGGGTGGAACTGCTCGACGACGACGCCCTGGCGCTCGATCGCCTCGCACACCTCGCGGGCGTAGTCGGACATCTCGATCACCCGGGTCATGCCGTACGCGGGGCCGACGCAGGCCGGGGCGAACTGGCCGTCCTCCTCGGTGCCGACCGCCCACTCCACCTCGAAGGCCGCCTGGACCCGCAGGCCGGCCTCGCGCGCCCGGTCGGTCATCCGGCGGGCGAACGCCCGCTGGCAGCCCGCGTAGCGGCGGCCGTCCTGGGTGTACCGGTCGACCGGGGCGAACGCCCAGCCGGGCTGGGCGGCCAGCGGGGTGACCCGGTCCAGGTCAGGGACCAGCCGCAGGTCACCGCCCGGCCCGCCGATGTGCGCGCTCGTGGTGATCGAGTCGTCGACGACGAACACGTCGAACACCGGGGACATGCCGATGCCCCAGCCGGCGGCGTGCTCGAACCGGCCGAGCGGCACCGCCTTGACCCGGGTGAGGCCGGCGTTGTCCACCCAGCACAGCGCGACCATCGCCGCCCCGGCCTCGGCCAGCCGCCTGGCGACCGGGCCCGCCCGGCGGGTCAGCTCGGCTCGCTCCGCGGGGCCGAGCAGCGCCGGGCCGTAGGCGGCCTCGCGCCCCCAGTCCGGCCCGCCGGGCTCCCCCGGAGCCCCGCCGGCCCGGCCAGGCTCCTCGGCAGCCCGCACGGTCATCATGCACCTCGCTTCGGATCACGTCCTCCGGCCGGGTGTCCGAAGCGTTACACGGAAGCGATCAAGTCGTCAATATGTAACGGAGCCCTCATAACCGCCGCTGACCTGGCCGGCCGCTGACGGCAACGGGCCGGTGACGGGCAGCGGCATATCCGGCACCTGGGGACCGCGCTCCCGCCGCAGCCCGCCATGGTGACCGACAATGAGCCGGTGACGGACGACGGCACAGGTGAGGCGGCGGCCGGAGGCGCCCTCCCGGCCGGAGGCTTCGCCGCGGCCGGGACGGCGGAACGGATCGAGCTGCTGGCCGACCTCGACCAGCCGGGCTCGTGGGTGCTGCTCGCCGACGGCGTGGTGCAATCCCATGTCGACCTCGCTGACCCGGGCCACCTGGACCTTGAGTACGTGAGGCGCATCGGGCACCTGATCGACCTGGCCGCCCCGCCCGGCGCGCCGCTGCGGGTGCTGCACCTGGGCGGTGGCGCGCTCACCCTGGCCCGCTACGTCGCCGCCACCCGGCCAGGCTCGCGCCAGGTCGCCGCCGAGCCCGACCCGCGCGTGACGCGCCTGGTCGCCGAGCGGCTGCCGGTCCAGGGCCTGGCCGGGCAGCTCGACGTGCGGCTCGCCGACGCCCGCAGCGTGCTCGGCGAGGTCCCGCCCGGCTCGTTCGACGTGGTGATCGCCGACGCGTTCGCCGGCGGGCGGACGCCCGCCCACCTGACATCGGCGGAGTTCGCCGCCGAGGCGGCGCGGGCGCTGGCCCCGGCGGGGCTGTTCGCGGTCAACGTGGCCGACGGCCCTCCCCTCGCCCACGCCCGCGGCCGCATCGCCGCGCTGCGGTCGGCGCTCCCGCAGGTCTGCGTGCTCGCCGAGGCCGGGGTGCTGCGGGGACGCCGGTTCGGCAACCTGGTCGCGGTCGGGTCGCGCCGCGAGCCCCCGCTCGCCAGGCTCGCCCGCCGGGCCGCCGCCGACCCGTTCCCCGCGCGGCTGGTGCACGGCGCGGCGCTGGAGGAGTTCCTCGCCGGCGCCGCGCCGATCACCGATCGCACCGCCGAGCCGTCCCCGCCGCCTCCCCCCGGGCTCGCAGCCATCCCGCCGGGCCGCGGCGACGGCCCCGGGCGGGAGCGCCGCGGCCGGGCCGGGTCCCGCGAATCCCAGTGACCCGGCCCGCCGGCCCCCCGGACCGCCGTTCAGGAGCTGTAGAGCGGGATGCCCGTCCCGGCCCTGAGCGCGGTGGCGCGGAGCACTCCCCCGCCAGGCATGCCCCGGCAGGCCGCGGCGGTCAGCCAGGAGTCCTGGCCGCGCTTCTGGCGGGGCAGGTAGACGATCACCCGCGCGGTGACCGGGTGGGCGCACACCGCGCCCGCGTCGCGGACGGTGAGCGTGAAGTGCCCGGTCGCGAGCGGCGCGAGCCTGATCAGCGGGCCCCGGCCCGAGGCCGGCGCCCTGGTCCCGACCATGTGGCCGCCCGGCCCGACCGCGGCCAGGCCGGGCACGCCGCGCAGCGCGCATGGCCGGCGCCCGGTGTTCGTCACCTCGACCTCGTAGGTCACGCCCCCGGCGAACCCGTCGGCAGGATTCGCCGACCAGACGAACGCCCCGCCCCGCAGGGCCGGCCTGGCCGCGACGCACCCGCCCGCCCGGGCCGCCGCCCGGGCGCGGCCCTGCTGGGCCGACGGTGCCGCGAGGGCGGCGACGGGCAACGCGACGGCGGCGCACGCCGCGCCCCCGAGCAGCAGGACGCGGTGACCCCGCGGCCGCGTGAATGGATTCCTCATCGTGCGCTCCTCCGGCTCGTCGGATGTGCCGACTCCCAGGACGCCGGTGCCCGCGCCCGGGTTGCGCCGCCCGGCCCGGCGCCCGCCCGGCGCTGGCCCGGCGGGCCCGCCCGCGGCGCGGCGGGCACCGCGAGCCGGCGGATCAGCGGGCGCGGCGGCGCCCGCGGTTGATCCGGTCGAGCAGCGCCGCGCAGGCGTGCACGGTGCGGATGTGCGGCACGTCGATCCCGAGCCGGCCGGCCAGCTCGATCACCGCTCCGGTCATGCAGTCCAGCTCGAGCCGCTTGCCGGCCTCCAGGTCCTGCAGCATCGAGGTGCGGTGGTCGCCGACCGCCAGGCCCGCCTCGAGCCGGCGGTCGAGCGAGACCGGGAAGCTGACCCCCAGGGCTGCGGCCACGGCCGCGACCTCGGCGAACACGGCCCGGAGCAGCTCGACCACCTCGGGGCTGCCGCCGAGCTCCCCGAGCGTGGCCCTGGTGAGCGCGGTGACCGGGTTGAAGGCCACGTTCCCGATCAGCTTCAGCCAGATCTGGTCGCGCAGCCTGGGGTCCACCGGGGCCTTCAGCCCGCCCGCCGCGAACGCGCGCGAGATCTCCGCGCACCGCTGCGACGCCGACCCGTCGGGCTCGCCGATGCTGAACCTGGTCCCCTCGATGTGCCGGATCACCCCGGGCCCGGCGATCTCGGTCGAGCAGTAGACCACGCACCCGACGTTGTGCTGCGGGTCGATCGACCGGGCGATCACCCCGCCCGGGTCGACGCTCTCCAGCCGGCCCGCCTCGCCGCTGCCCGGCGAGCCGGCGGGCAGCCCCTGGAAGTACCAGAACGGGATGCCGTTCTGCGCCCAGATCACCGCGGCGCCCGGGGCGAGCGCCTCCCCCAGCCGCGGCGCGATCTCCGGCAGGCTGTAGGCCTTGAGCGCGACGAACACCACGTCCGCGCTGGCGACCGCGCCGAGGTCGTCGGTGGCCGGCGGCCGCGCCGTGAAGTCCCCGCGCGGCGAGCGCACGGTCACGCCGTTCTCCCGCATCGCAGCCAGGTGCGCCCCGCGCGCGATCAGCGTGACGTCCGCGCCGCCCCGGGCCAGGGCCGCCCCCACGTAGGCGCCGATCGCGCCGGCGCCGAGCACGGCGAACCTCACCGGGACCCCCGCTCCGCGACGTACTCGGCGACCCGGCGGCGCTGGATCTTGCCGGTGGCGGTGCGCGGGATCTCGGGCAGCAGGTGGACGACCGACGGCACCTTGAACGGCGCCAGCGTGCGCCGGCAGTGCTCGATCAGCGCATGGGGATCCGCGTCGCCGTGCAGCGTGGCAGCGGCGCCGACCCGCTCACCGTACTTCTCGTCCGGGATGCCGAAGCAGACCGCCTCGCGCACGGCCGGATGAGACAGCAGCGCCTCCTCCACCTCCGCAGGCGAGATGTTCTCGCCGCCGCGGATGATCATCTCCTTGATCCGCCCCTCCAGGTACAGGTAGCCGTCGCGCAGCACGCCGCGGTCCCCGGTCCGGAACCAGTCGCCGAAGAACGCCTCCGCGTTGGCAGCCGGGTTGTTCACGTACCCGGACATGACGCCCGGGCCGCGGACCACCACCTCGCCTGCCTCGCCGGGGGGGAGCAGGGTCCCCTCCCTGTCGGCGATCGCGATCTGGGTGCCGGTCGGCACCCCGACGGAGCCGGGGAGGTGCGGGGCCGGCGGCAGCGGGTTCGACGCCATCTGGTGGCTCGCCTCGGTCATGCCGTACGCCTCGAGCATGGGCACGCCGTACTCGCGCTCGGCCCGCTCCAGCAGCGCAGGCGAGAGCGCCGAGCTGCACGAGCGGGTGAACCGCAGCGTCCCGGGCGGGCCGCCGTCGTCGGCCGCGTCGAGGATGATCCGGTGCAGCGTGGGCCCGGCCGACAGCCAGGTCACGCCGAGGCCGCGGGCCTGCGGCCAGAACCGGCGCGGGGTGAACCGCCGGGGCACGACCACCGCGCCGCCGGCCGCGAGCGCGGCGAACGACGAGGCGACCAGGCCGTGGACGTGGAAGAGCGGCATCACGCAGAACGAGACGTCCGACGGCCCGAGCCGGTAGTGCGCCGCGATCGTCCGCGCCGATGCCATGAGGTTGCGCTGCCGCAGCGGCACCTGCTTGGGCCGGCTGGTCGTCCCGCTGGTGTGCAAGATCAGCGCAACGTCGTCCGGCTCGCCGAGCGCGGCGGCCGCCCGCGGCGCGACCGGCTGCCCGCCGCCCCCGCAGGCGACCAGCGTGGCGGGCTCGGTGCCGCCGGAGGCGCGCACCGACAGCAGCGGGAGCCCGGCCGCGGCCGCCGCCCCGGCCGCGGCGGCCAGCCCCGTGGCCGGGACGAGCATCAGCCGGGGCGCTATGTCCTCCAGGTAGAAGCCGAACTCGCTGGCGGTGTAGGCCGGGTTGAGCGGGGCGGCCGCCGCGCCCAGGCTCGTGATCGCCAGCAGCACCTGGATCACGTCCGGGCCGTTCGGCAGCGAGAACGCGACCCGGTCCCCGCGCCGCACTCCGGCGGCGGCGAGCTGGCCGGCCAGGCGGGCGACCCGCGCGGCGACCTCGGCGAAGCTGAGGACGTGGCCGTCCTCGCCGGTGATGATCGCCGGGGCGGCCGGGTCCGGCTGGTCGAGGATCGCGGCGAGCGCTTCCCCGGCGGAACTCACCCCCTCCGCGGCCTCGCCGGGCGCCCCGCCGGGCGGGGCGCAGCCCGCCCTGCCGCTCGCGTCCGCCATGGTCGCCTCCCATCGCTGCTTCCGCCGGTACCTGCTAGTCTGCCCGGTTCTGCCCGACCGCGACAGCCTGGGTCCGCCCGGCCCGGGCGGCCCGGCACGGTGCCCCGCCCGCCACGCGCGCCTGCTGGCACAGGGCAAGGAGCCGGCCGCCTCACCGGCCGTCCGCCGTGAACGCCGCCGGCCACCTGCCGGGTGATCGCCGCGCGCGCCAGGCCAGCTCGGCCTCGCCGATCGGGGTGGCCGGCGGGCCGAGCACGAACGGCCAGATCTCCTCGGCGATCCCCCGCCAGTCCGCGGTCGCCCCCAGCTCGCCGAGCACGGCGAACAGGCCCAGGTTGATCCGCTGGAGCACCACGTACGAGCGCGGGATGCTCACGTACGGCGCCACCGGGCTGCGCATGTCGAAGAACCGGCGCACCACCGCCGTGGCGTACTCCGGCGTCACCGTCACCGGCCCGCGCTCGCGGATCATCGCGTAGAACACCGCCAGGTGCTCGACCACCACCTCGGTGCTGACCGGGGCGCCCAAGGCCAGGAACCCGGCCGTCTCCATCGCGCGCCGGAAGCCCTCGGGGTCGCCGCGGACGCACAGGTTCCTGGCCATCGCCGCGAGCGGCAGCAGCTCGGCGGCGGTGAAGTGCTTCATCAGCCCGAAGTCCAGGAACGTGACCTGCCCGTCCCCGTGGAACAGGTAGTTCCCCGGATGCGGGTCGCCGTTGAACGCCCGCAGCTCGTACAGGCTGCGGAAGACGAACCGGTAGATCGTCTCGGCGGCCTGGTCCCGCTCGCGCTGCGGCCAGCCGAGCACGTCGGCGAACCGGGCGCCCACCGCGAGCTCGCTGGTCACCACCCGGCGCGCGGACAGCTCCGGCACGATCGCCGGCACCCGGATCGTCGGGTGCCCGGCGTAGTACCGCGCCATCAGGGACTGGCTCGCCGCCTCCCGGCGGTAGTCGATCTCCTCGCCGATCCGCTCGCGCAGCTCGGCGATCAGCCCGTCCACGTCCTGGCTCGGCGCGGTGATCCGCAGCATCCGGCGCAGCAGCGCGACGTTGCGCAGGTCGGCGGCGATCGCCTCGGCGATGCCCGGGTACTGGACCTTCACCGCGACCGCCCGGCCATCGTGGGTGATCGCCCGGTGCACCTGCCCGATCGAGGCGGCCGCGATCGGCTCGCCGTCCCACTCGGCGAACGCCCGCTCCGGCGGCGCGCCCAGCTCCTCCTCGACCACCCCCGCGGCGAGCGCGGCGCTCATCGGCGGCACGCTGTCCTGCAGCCGCGCCAGCGTCCGCCGCACGCCGGGCGCGAGTCCCTCGTCCAGGTAGCTGGCCATCTGGCCGATCTTCATCAGGACGCCCTTCATCGCGCCGAGCGTCTGCGCGACGTCCTCGGCGGTCTGCAGCGCGAGGTCCTGGCGCAGGCGCTGGCGCTGCTCCCCCGCGGCCGCGAACAGCCGGGGCGCGCTCGCCGCGTACCGGGCGCCGCCCCGGGCGGCCAGCCGCAGGGCGGCCGCGCCGCGCCGCAACCGCAGGCTGCCGCTTCCCGTCGGGGCGCTTCCCGTCGGGGCGCTTCCCGGCGGTGCGCTCCCCGGGCTGCCGCCCGGCCGGCCGGGAACATGCCAGGGCCCGGCCGGCCGGCCCGCCGCCCGCCCGCGCCATGCCGCCACCCCGGCCCGGCCGGCGCCGCGAGCCGCCCGCCCCCGGGCGCGCAGGCCAAGGATCAGGAGGACAAGCCCCGCTCCGGCGCCGGCCCGGGCAAGCAGCCGCCGCCTCACGACTGGCGGGCGGCGCGGACCCGGGCGGCGATCCGCTGCCGCTGCTCAAGCACGCCGGGCTCGCCGAGGAACACCGCGTCCAGCACTCCCAGCGCCTGCCGGATCTCGGCCCGGCGCTGCTCGGTGAGCGCCTGCGCCCGGTACCCGTACATCGCGCGGGCCCACTCGGGCAGGGCCGCGACGGCCCCGTCGCCGATGTCCCGCCAGATCCCGGCGATCTCCTCGTCCAGGCCCGGCGGGTCGAGCAGGTAGGACATCGACTCGGCCGCGGCGGGAGTGCGGCGCAGGGCCGGCCGCGCCGACTCCAGGTACGCCGCGAGCTCGGCCGCGTTCGCCGGGGCCTTGCCCCGCGGCACCCCGACCAGCTCGGCCGCCACCACCATCTCGGCCACGTAGCGGTCGGCGTCCGCGGCCGGCAGCGCGGTGCCGAACAGCGCGCGCGCCGCGATCACGGAGTCGACGAGGGCGGCGTGGACCCACAGCAGCAGTGCGGGATCGCTCGCCGCGTAGCGCTGGCCGGTCACCGGATCGGTGCCGCGCACGTGCTCGTGGATCCGGCGCACGCGCTCGGCGGCCCGGTCCGCGCTGGCCCGGTCGCCGAAGCTCACCGTCGCCAGGTATGCCGACGTCGCCGCGAGCCGCCCGGCCGGGTCCTCGCGCCAGCCGCTGTGCTGGTCCACCCCGGCCATGGCCAGGGGATGGAGCGCCTGGAGCAGCAGCGCGCGCAGGCCGGCCACCGGAGCGGACATATCGCCCGCCGTGCGCCAGGTGACGCTGGACGGCCCGAAGTACCCGTCATCGGCTGGGTCCGGCGGCACCGCGGCGACCTGAGCCGCGGCCGACCGGGCGACCAGCCCGGCCGCCCCGGCGTACCGGCCGGGCCCGTTCGCCTCGTGGAAGGCGGCGTGCGCGCTCATGCCATCAACGTACCTGCGGTCCGGCCGCTCACGCCTTGACGGCGACGCCCTCGTACGTGTAGCCGAGGAAGCGGGGGCCGCTCATGTAGTAGGTGTCCAGGCTGGCGATCCGCAGGCCCGCCGCGGCGATCAGCCGGCCGATCGGCCGGTCCAGGTTGCAGCCGCCGGCCATCCTGCGCTGGACGGGGTTGAGCCGGCGCTGCGCCCGGGCGACCCTCGCGTCCGGCGCGAGGCCGTGCTCGGCGAAGCGCAGCGTCCCGCCGGGGCGCAGCACCCGCCGGATCTCGGCGAGCGCGGCGGCGGCGTCGGGGACCGTGCACAGCGTCCAGGTGCTCAGCACGTGGTCCGCGCTGGCGTCGCCGAGCGGCAGGCGCCCGGCGTCCAGGCCGACGAACTCGACCGGGGCCGGCGAGGCCGCGACCCGGCTGGCCGCCAGCCTGCGTCCCACCGTGGCCGGGTCGACCGCGCGGACCCGGCGGACTCCCGGCGGGTAGTGCGGGAGGTTCCGCCCCGAGCCGAACCCGATCTCGACGACCTCTCCGGCCAGCCCGGAGGCGGCGCGCGCCCGGATGCGCTCGATCTCGCCGCCCCGCATGAGCAGGTCGATGGCCCGGGGCAGGATCTGGTCGGCGTACAGGCCCACGCCGCCAGTCTGGCACGGCCCGGCCGGTGCCCCCGACTGCCCGCCGCGCGACCCGGCCGGGCCGCTCCCGGGCGCCGGGCCTGCCGCCGGGGCCGCCCGCCGCCTACTCGCCGCCCCGCGCCCCCGGCCCGGCCTCCGGGAGCGCCGGCGAGAGTATCCACAGCACCCGGGCCGGCCCGGCGCCGGGCGGGACGCGCCAGGCGTGGCGCGTGCCCGCCGGGAACGTGATCGCGTCCCCGGTGCCCAGCGCATGCGCCTCGCCGGCCACCTCGATCACCATCTGCCCGTCGAGCATGAACACGAACTCCACGTCGACCGGGAGCGCGTACGGCTCGTCTCCGCTGCCGCCGCCCGGCTCGATCTCGCTCAGGATCGCCTGCACCCGCTTCTCGCCGCCCGGCGTGAGCAGGTACTCCCGGATCCCGGTACCGCCGAAGTTGATCGGCGGGTACTGCCCGCTCCGGACCACCTCGCCCTTGGCGTCCTGGAACAGCGCGGCCACGGAGATCCGCAGCGCATCGCACAGCCGCATCAGCGATGCAACGGACACGCTGGTCAGGTCGCGCTCGAGCTTGGACAGGAAGCCCTTGGTCAGGCCGCTCTCGGCGGCCACCTCCGCGATCGTCTTCCGGGCGGCCAGCCGCGCGGCGCGCAGGTGCGCGCCGATCCGCGGCGCATGCCCCGCGGCGCCGTCCCTGTCCTGCCTGTCCTCCCCGGCGGGCATGGGCCACCCTCCTCCCGGCCGGCGCGGCGATCACGGGCCATCCCCTCAGGCATACCACAGGCGCCCGCAGGGAAACGTGTGTTGACAATCAGGAAACTTCCGGGCACATTCGTCTCACACCCGCCGCGGCGCGGCCGCGCCGCCCCACCCAGGGAGGGCCACATGGCATCCGCTGCCCGCACGCAGGCGCCGCCCGAGGGAGCCGAGGGCGCGCTCCTGAGCCAGATCGAGGTTCACTCGATCGACTGGATCCCCGACCCGGAGCGGCATGGCAGGAACTGGCAGCAGGCCATGCTCTGGTTCCTCGGGAACTTCCAGTACTTCACGATCCCGATCGGCTTCGTCGGCCCCGCCATGGGGCTCTCGCTCGGCTGGTCGATCCTGGCCGGGACGCTGGGCATCGCGTTCGGCACGCTGTTCATGGCCTTCCACGCGACCCAGGGGCCGGTCTTCGGGCTGCCGCAGATGATCCAGACCAGGGCGCAGCTCGGCTACCGCGGCGTCATCGTGGCGCTGTTCGCGACGCTCTTCACCTACCTGGCGTTCAACGTTGCCGACCAGGTGCTGATGAGCCTGGGCCTGCACGACGCGTTCGGGTGGAACGCGGGCCTGGTCGCGATCGGCACCGCCGTGATCGCGGCCGTCCTGGCGATCTTCGGGTACGACTGGGTGCACCGGGTCTTCCGGGTGCTGCTGGTCGTCTCGTTCCCGTGCTACCTCATCATCTCCGTCGCGATCCTGCTCGGCGGCGCGGGCGGCCGGGCTCCCGCGCACCCGGGCGGCTTCGTGTTCGCCGCCTTCATGACGCAGTTCACCGTCGCCGCCGCCTACAACATCACCTATGCTCCGTACGTCTCCGACTACTCACGGTACATGCCCAGGCGGACCTCGCCCCGCGGCATCATCGCCGCCGTCTTCTTCGGCGCCTCCGGGTCGGCGGTCTGGCTGATCGCGCTGGGCGCGTGGCTGGCCACGCGGCTCGGCGCGACCGACGGCCTGGTCGGCCTGCTCACCGTCGGCGACAAGGTCGCCGCCCCGCTCGGGTCGGTCACCGCGGCGCTGTCCGCCACGGCGCTCCTGGCGACCATGGGGATGAACGCCTACGGCGGAATGCTGAGCGTGCTCACGGCGATCGACTCCTTCCGGAAGGTCAGGACCAGCCGCGCGTGGCGGGCTGTCACGATCGTCGCGCTGGCGGCCGTCTGGTACCTGCTCGGCCTCGCCTGGAACACCCCGAGCGCGGCCTACGCCGTCCTCGACTCGCTCACGCTCATGCTCTACCTGCTGGTTCCGTGGACCGCGCTCAACCTGGTCGACTTCTTCTTCGTCCGCCGTGGCCACTACGCGATCACCGAGATCTTCAACCCGTCCGGGGTCTACGGGCGCTGGGGCTGGCGGGGCCTGGCCGCCTACGTCGCCGGCTTTCTGTGCGAGATCCCGTTCATGGTGATCCTGCCGATCGGCAGCTTCTCCTACACTGGGCCGGTCCCGGCTCACCTGACCAACGGCGTCGACTACTCCTGGGCCGTCGGCCTGCTCGTCTCCGGCGTGCTCTACCTGGCCCTCTCCCGCTCGCTGGACCTGGCCTCCGAGCAGGCGGCGATCGAGGCCAGCGAGCGCGAGCTGCGGGCGATCGACGCCGCCGCGGCGGCGGGCTGAGATCGCCAGCGCGGGAGGCCGGCCGCGCCGCGCCCCGGCCTCGCCGCCGGGCCCCACGGCGCGGGGAAGCCGACCCTGGAGGGACATGAACGAGCAGGAAGGCCGGATTCTCGCCGGCGAGAACGTCGGCCCCGTCGACTCCACGCGCGTGCCCAGGTACGCGGGGATCGCGACGTTCGCGCGGCTGCCCCGGATCGACGAGGTGCCCAGCGCCGACGTGGCGGTGCTCGGCGTCCCGTTCGACAGCGGGGTCACCTACCGGCCCGGCGCCCGGTTCGGCCCGGCGCACATCCGCGAGTCGTCGCGGCTGCTGCGCCCCTACAACCCGGCGCTCGGCGTCCTGCCGTTCGCCGCCCTCCAGGTGGCCGACGCCGGTGACCTGCCGGTCAACCCGTTCGACATCGCCGAGGCGATCGGCGCGATCGAGCGGGGCGCGCGGGAGCTGACCGAGCGCGTCCCGCACCTGCTCGCGCTCGGCGGGGACCACACGATCGCGCTGCCCCTGCTGCGGGCGTTCGCCGCGGCGCACGGCCCGCTCGCCGTGGTCCACTTCGACGCGCACCTGGACACCTGGGACACCTACTTCGGCGCCGCGTACACGCACGGCACGCCATTCCGCCGGGCGTTCGAGGAAGGGCTGCTCGACCCGTCCGGGTGCGTGCACGTCGGCATCCGGGGTCCCCTGTTCGGCTCCGGCGACCTGGCGCGGGACTCGGCAGTCGGATTCCAGGTGCTATCCGCTCCGGAGGCCGGCGACCTCGGCCCGGCCGGCATCGCCGAGCGGATCGCCGCGCGCGTCGGCGACCGGCCGGCCTACGTGTCCCTCGACATCGACGTGCTCGACCCCGCGTTCGCGCCGGGCACCGGCACGCCCGAGGCGGGCGGACTGACCAGCCGGGAGCTGCTGGCGGTGCTCCGCACGTTCGCCGGGCTCCGGCTGGTGGGCGCGGACATAGTCGAGGTGGCACCCGCCTACGACCACGCGCAGATCACCGGCATCGCCGCCGCGCACGCCGGCTTCGAGCTGATCTCCGCGATCGCCGCCCGGGCGAGCGGGTGACGCCGGCGCCGCCGGCGGCCATCGGCCGCGCGCTCCGCCCGCGCCGAGGCGCCTTGGCGCCGACGACCTCGGCGGCTGGTGCCGCGTCTGCAGCGCCTCGGTCTCCGGTTCGGGCAGCACGAGCTTGAGCGCGGCCGAGGTGTCAAGATAGATCATCAGTACCGCTCGTCGCCGCGCATCTGGGCAAGAGTGCTGCTGAGCATCAGGCCCTTGTCGCGCTCGCCACGTGGCGGAGCGCGCGGGATCGGTCCCGGATGGGCCGCCGGGATCGCCCTGCCCTGAGCGATGAGGCGATCGAGCAGCGCGACGCCTGTCGCGGGGCGGCTGGCATGATCCGCGCGACCGGCCGCCCGTGCTCGCTGATGTCCGGCGACTCGCCGGCCTTGACGCGCTCCAGCACCTTCGCGGTCTGCCGGTTCAGCTCGCTCACGGCCACCGTGGCCATGACGTTCATCGTCCCACCAAGTAGTACCAGGGGCCTGTCGCTCGTCGGCGGCTCCCCGTGATTGGTTCCGGCAGGCGCTGAGCCGCCGCTCACGGCCCGCCCGCGCAGGGCTCGCGCCCGCCCGGGCATCACCGCAGCCCGCGGGCGGGCCGTCGCACGCCGGCCACGCCCTGCGGACCCCAGACTCCCGCTCCCGTGACGGCGCGGCGGCGCAGCGCCGCGCCCGGCCCGCGCGGGGCGCTAGGGACCGCTGCCCCGTTCATAGGTGACAAGATTGACACGTGACTTTCGACTCACCTATAGTGGTGGCGTGCAGGACGACGACCGTGTCTTCAAGGCGCTGGCCGACCCGACCCGGCGGCTGCTCCTGGACCGGCTCTTCGAGCGCGACGGCCAGACGCTGACCGAGCTCGAGGCGCAGGTCCCGGAGCTGACCAGGTTCGGCGTGATGCGGCACCTGGCGGTGCTCGAGGAGGCCGGGCTCGTCGTCACCCGCAGGCAGGGCCGTTACAAGCTCCACTTCCTCAACCCGGTCCCCGTGGCGATGATCGCCGAGCGGTGGCTGGGCAAGTACCGGGAGCGGCATGCGGCGGGCCTGCTGGAACTCAAGGATCACCTGGAGGGATCGACATGACCAGCACCGCGACCACGACCGGCACCCAGGTCTACCAGATCTACATCAACGCCCCGCAGCAGAAGGTGTGGGAGGCGATCACCACCCCCGAGATCGTCTCGAAGTACTTCCACGGCGCCCGGGTCGAGGGCAGCTACCAGGCCGGGACCAGGATCCGCACGGTCTCCCCGGACGGCGCCCAGGAGTGGGGGAACAACACCGTCCTGGAGGCCGATCCGCCGCGCCGGCTCGTGCACACCTGGCGCAGCCTGTACGACCCGGAACTGGCGGCCGAGCCCGAGAGCCGGGTCACCTGGGAGATCGAGGCCCTCCCCGGCGGGTTCTCCCGGCTCACCCTCATCCACGACCGGCTCGACGCCTCGCCCAGGACCGCCGCGAGCGTCACCGGCTGGTCCTACTTCCTCAGCAGCCTCAAGTCGGTCCTGGAGACCGGCAGCCCGCTGCCGCCGGTTCCGGACATGTGAAGGCCGGGCGCTCGCGCCGCCCGGCCTTCAGATTCTGCCGGCCGGGCGGCGCGGCACTGGCTCAGTCGCCGGGCTCTCCCTCCCGCGCGAACTTGTCCCTGAAGTACTCCACGATCCGGCTCGCCTGCTCGTGGCTCACCTCGACCAGTTCCTCATCCAAGCTGCCGTGCTCCCACTCGACGATGAGCGAGGTCCGCGCCCAGCTCATGTCCCGGCGTAGGCCCTCGTCCTCCGGCCCGTCGTCATGGTGCAGGCGGCGCAGCAGCCCCAGCGGGCGTTCGGCCGTGGCCCCGCCGTCGGTGATCGCGTAGTACGTGATCGCGCCACTCATCGCTGGTCACCTTCCTGCTCCCGGAATCCCGTGACCCCCGGGGGCCTCGGGATGGCGGCGCTCACCAAGCGCTGGTAGTCCTCCAGGGCGTGCCGCTCGGCGCGGGTGACGGCGAGCGACCGCAGGCGCCGGTAGGCGCGGTGGGTGAGGCTCTCCTTGGCGTAGAAGCTCTCCGGGGTGTGGAACTGCAGCTCGAACCTGCCCCCCGCCGGGGTCTGCCACCGCGTGTTGATGCCCTTGTACTCCGGGTCGTCCCGCCAGCCGTCCTTCCGGTGGATCATGGCGTACCCCGCCGCTTCCAGGCGCCGCCGCACGTCCTCACACCCGCGAACATACCGTTCCCGGTCGAAGCAGAAGGTGTACCGGACCGCGTCGCCGACGTGGCCAATGGCCTCCTCCGGAGTCATGCCAACCCGGGCCGTCAGCTTGTCCGCGATCTTCTCCTTGAGGCGCTGCTCGCCCTTGAGCCGGTGCTCGAAGCCCATCAGGCGGCCCCCGTGCGGGTTCTCGCGCTCGATCAGCCGCAGCACCCTGCTGACCTGTGATTCCGGCTCGCGAAGCCGGGCGATCATCCGGTCGGCGAGCGCGTTCTGCCCGGGGTCGAGGTACCGGCCCCCCTCGCCGCGCCAGGAGCCCGGCGGGTCGCCCGGGCGCCGCCCGGCGGCGTCGCGCTCACCGGGCGCCTCCGGCCACCGGGCGAGGTGCTGCGCCCAGACGCGCTCGAGCCGCCCGACCTGGTTCCAGAACGCCCGGTCCGGCGCGTCCGCCCCGGAACGCTCCTGCGGCGCGCCAGGCCGGTCCGCGCCGCCATCCCGCTGGCCCTGCTCCCGCTGGCCCTGGTCCCGCTGGCCGTCGCCGGGCCGATGGTCACCCCGCCGGCCGTCCTCGGACCGCCGGCCGGCCTCGCCGGCCGGCCACCCCGGCGCGACCATCCTGCCCGGCCGGTCCGCGACGGTGCCCGGCGCCTCTCGCTGACGGGCCCGCGAGGCACGCCGGGCGCCCGGCCCGGCGCGGTCCCCGGCGAGGACCCCGCCAGGCCCGCGCCCGTACTCCGGTGAGCTCGGGTGGAAGGCAGGCAGCCGCCGCAGGCGCGCCTGCAGCGCGTCGCGGAGCACGCTCCGGTCAGCAAAGGTGACAGCGTGGTCGGCCGCCCGGCCCGCGCGTGCGTCTAACCGCTCGGTGTTGTCCTCCCACCGCTCGGTGTTGTCCTCGCCCAACGGCCGCCTCGCCCCTTCCCGCGGCACCCGGTTGCTGCCCCGCCCGGCTGCTGCGGTACCCGGCTCCCGGTGGCAACCGGCACCGGTCCATTAGAGCATGACATTCGTCCGATGCGGGCCGGTCCCAGGATCACCGGTAGCTGCCGCCCTTGACCGGCAGGCCGTTCGCTGCCCACGCCGACATGCCGCCGCGCAGGTTGTAGGCCTCGCGGCCGGCGCGGGCGAGGAACCGGGCGGCTCGCGCCGAGCGCATGCCGGACTGGCAGACGGCGATCACCGGGCGGTCGTGCGGGATCTCCGCGAGCCGCGCGGGGAGCGATCCGAGAGGGATGTGGCGGGCCGCCGGGGCATGCCCCGTGCTCCACTCGTGCCGCTCCCGGACGTCGATCAGGACCGCGCGCCGCTGTGCGAGCAGCGCCTGGACCTCGCCCGCCGCGATCGTGCCGTATGGCCTGGTGAACATCTTCCTCAGCGTCGTGCCGATGCCCATGCTCTCGCTCTCTCCGCCGATGCTCTCGCCCGGGACGGTGCCCCGGGCTGCCTGCGCCCCGCCCTGGCGTGCCCGCCCGCCTGCCCGCGGCCGCGGGACTGGGCGGCACGGGACCAAGGTCCCTGCAGGCGAGGGACAGGCGTCCCTGGCCAATATACCCCTGTGGGTATCTAGCCTGACCGCATGGAGGTCACGTTCGTCTCTGGGGAGTCCTACGAGGTCGCGATCCGGGGCCATCGGATCGTGGTCGACCAGCCGGCCGAGGACGGGGGCGAGGACACCGCCCCGACGCCGACCGAGCTGTTCGTCGCGTCGCTGGCCAGTTGCGTCGCCTACTTCGCCGGCCGTTACCTGACCAGGCACGGGTACGACCGGACCGGCCTGGCCGTCTCCGCCGACGTCGAGCTCGCGCCGGACCGGCCTTCCCGCGTGGGCCGCATCGCGATTACCGTCAAGGTGCCGACCGAGGTGCCGGAGTCTCGGTGGCCCGCGCTCGCCGCGGTGGCCGAGCACTGCACGGTTCACAACAGCATGCGCCAGCCGCCGCGCGTCAGCATCGAGCTGACCTGACGCCTCGGCCCGCGGGAGCTGGCGCAGGGGAGGTCGTGGTGAGCATGGCGGACGGCACGGTCGGCACGGCAGCGGGCGCGGCGGCCCATCCATCGCCCGGCCCGGTGGCACCCGCCGATGCGCTGATCGAGCGGATCAGGAACGGGATCATCGGAGAGGGCGAGGTGCTGGACGGCCCGTTCGGGCCCCGGCGGATCACCTACGCGGACTACACCGCCTCCGGCAGATCGCTCGGCTTCATCGAGGACGCGATCCGCGCGCACGTGCTGCCGACCTACGCGAACACGCATACCGAGAGCTCGGGCACCGGCCTGGCGACGAGCCGCCTCCGCGAGGAGGCCAGGCGGATCATTCGTGACGCGGTCGGCGGCACGCAGGATGACCTGGTGATCTTCTGCGGATCCGGCTCGACGGCCGCGGTGAACAAGCTCGTCGGGATCCTGGAGATCCGCGTGCCGGCCGGCCTGGACGACCGCCACCGGCTCACCCGCGCGATCCCCGCCGCCGAGCGCCCGGTGGTGTTCGTCGGCCCCTACGAGCACCACTCGAACGAGCTGCCCTGGCGGGAGTCGATCGCCGACGTGGTCGAGATCGGCGCGGATGCGGACGGCCACGTGGACCTGGCGGACCTGGAGGCCCGGCTCGCCGCCCACGCGGACCGGCCCCTGAAGATCGGCAGCTTCTCGGCCGCCTCGAACGTGACCGGCATCCTGACCGACACCGAGGCGATCGCCGCCCTGCTGCACGCCCACGGCGCGCTGTCCTTCTGGGACTACGCGGCCGCGGCCCCCTACGTCCGGATCCGGGTGCGCGAGTCCCGGCCGGGAGCGGGCGATCACAAGGACGCGGTGTTCATCTCCCCGCACAAGTTCATCGGAGGCCCGCAGACCCCTGGCGTCCTCGTCGTCCGCCGCGACCTGGTCCGCAACCGCGTGCCCACGGCACCCGGCGGCGGGACGGTCGCGTTCGTCGGCCCCGCCAGCCACCGGTACCTGGACGACCCGGTGGCCCGGGAGGAGGGCGGCACGCCCGCGATCATCGAGTCGATCCGCGCCGGCCTGGTCTTCGCGCTCAAGGAGGCGGTCGGCACCGACGTGATCAAGGAGCGCGAGGAGAGGCTGTGGAAGCGGGCCCTGGCCCGCTGGTCGGCCCACCCGGCGATCGAGGTGCTCGGCAACACCCACGCCCCCCGGCTGTCGATCGTCTCGCTGCGGATCAGGCACGGCGGGCGGTACCTGCACCACAACTTCGTGGTCGCGCTGCTCAACGACCTGTTCGGGATCCAGTCCCGCGGCGGCTGCTCGTGCGCCGGCCCCTACGGGCACCGGCTGCTCGACATCAGCGCGGCGCGCTCGGTCGCCTTCGACCAGGAGATCGGGCGCGGCTGCGAGGGCATCAAGCCCGGCTGGGTCCGGATCAACTTCAACTACTTCATCTCCGACGCGGTCGCCGACTACCTGATCGACGCGGTCGTCGAGCTCGCCGAGCGCGGCCACCGACTGCTCCCCCAGTACCGCTTCGACCCGGCGACCGGCCTGTGGCGGCACCGCAGCGCCCGCCCGGCAGCACCCGCCCCGGCCGGCGGCCTCGCCGGCCTGGCTCTCGCCCCCGCCGCGGCCGCGGCCGCAGGGACCGCGAGCGCACCCGCCGCGGCGCCGGCCGCCCGCGCCCGGGCCGTCGGCGAGGAGGCGCTCCCGGGGTACCTGGCGCAAGCCCGCGACCTGCTCGCCGGCCTGCCCGACCCGTCCGAGGACGGCCCGACCGGCCTGGACGAGGACTTCGAGGCGCTCCGCTGGTTCGTGCTCCCGCCCGCCTGCCTCGCGTAGCGCGGGCGCGGCCGGGGACAACCGGGCGCGGCGCGGGGATGCCCGGGCGGGCGCGCCGCGCTCAGATGAACAGCAGCTGCGCGCCCTCGGTCTTCTCGATGAAGTCCGCGGCGCTGATGATCCCCTCGACCCGCTCGTACAAGTCGCCCAGGTCCAGGTGCATCATGTCGGCCGACATCTTGCACGCCCACAGGTGCCCGCCGGAGTCGGTGATCTGCTCCAGGAACTCCGGCACGTCGGGAACGCCGACCTCCCTGATCTGCCTGCGCATCTGGTGGGTCGCCACGGCGGTCATCCCGGGCAGGCCGCCGAGCCCCTGCGGCATGTGCGTGGCCGTGTTGCCGAGCATGGTGAACTTCAGGTCCCCCATCCGCGACTTCGTGATGATGTCGAAGCCCCAGAAGGTGAAGAACAGATCGACCTGGACGCCCTCGCCCAGCGCGGCGTTGGCCAGGATCAGGCCCGGGTAGGCCATGTCCAGGTTCCCCTTGGAGCAGATGATGGCGAGCTTGCGGCCCTCCGATGCGGCGTCGCCGAAGTCGGGGATGATGGCCGGCTCTTCCTGCGTGGTGCTCATCGCGTGCCTCCTCCTCGGTGCCCGTCTCACCCGCCCGGGCCGGCGTCAGACGCAGCCGACCGGCTTGGGCAGCCCGGCGATGTAGGCCATCTTCTTCGCCGGCTTGCCGGGGAACAGGGTGAACAACTCCCTCACCGGGATGCCGGCCACGGTCGAGACCCGGCGCAGCGTGGGGGTCTCGCCCTGCTCCTTGTAGTCCTCGCGCAGGAACCTGAGCACGCGCAGGTGTGCGTCGGTCAGCTCGATCCCGATGTTCGCGGCCAGCTGCCGGGCCAGGTCCTCGCTCCACTCGTCGTAGTCGGTCAGGAACCCCTCGGAGTCGACGTGGACCTGCGTGGCCCCGATCGTGGTGACAGGCATCAGTCCTCCCTCGGCTGGTGCTTTCCCGCCATCGACATCCGCGCCGGCAGCAGGGGGATCGGCCGGCCCGGCAGCATCACGTGCCAGTACATCCACCGGAAGGCGAGCTTCCCCCAGTGGTTGCGGGCGCTCTCCCGCAGCAGGCTGAACGGCCCGAGCGCCGGGACCGGGTAGCTGCCGGGGAGCGGCTCGGTGTCGTAGTTGAAGTCGAGGAGCAGTCCCTTGCCGTCCCCGGACTCCAGGAAGCAGTTGGCGTGCCCGTCGTAGGCGCCGGTCATCGGCTGGCCGGCCGCGTGCTGCAGGAAGTTCCCGGCGAAGACCTCGGCCTGGAAGTGCGCCGAGGACCCCGCCTTCGACGCGGGGAGATCGGCGGCGTCCCCGATGGCGAAGATGTTCGCGTGCGCGCGGGACAGCAGGGTGTGCTTGTCCGCGGGGACGTAGTTCAGCTCGTCGCCGAGCCCGGACCGCGCGATGTAGTCGGCGCCCATGTTCAGCGGGACGGTCACGAGGAGGTCGAACGGGACCTCGCGCTCGTCATAGGAGACCAGGACCTTGCGCTCGGCGTCGACCCGCTCGGTGACGAAGTCGGGCTCGACCGTGATCTTGCGCTCGTCCAGCATCGAGCCGAGGAGGGCGGAGGCGGCCGGCTTGGTGAACGCGCCATCCAGCGGCGTGACGTAGCTCAGCTCCACCCGGTCCCGCATCCCCAGCCGCCGGAAGCGGGCCTCGGCCAGGAACGCGAACTCCAGCGGCGCGACCGGGCACTTGATCGGCATGTCGACCAGGTGGACGACGAGGCGGCCGCCGTCGAACCGGGCCAGCGCCTCCGCGAGCGCGCGGGCCCCGTCCAGCGTGTAGAAGTCGAAGACGGACGCGCGCCACTGCCCGCCGAGCATGCCGGGGGTCTGGTCCGGCCGGGGCGCGGTGCCCGTGGCGATCACGAGGTAGTCGTAGCCGAGCCGGCGGCCGCCGGCGAGCAGCACCTCGCCGGCGTCGGCGTCGATCCGGTCGATCTCGCCGGGCACGAACTCGACGCCATCGGGGAGGAACCTGCGGCGCGGCTTGACGATCTGCGCGACCTGGTACTCCCCGAACGGGACGAACAGCAGGCCCGGCTGGTAGACATGCAGGTCGTCGCGGTCCACCACGGTGATCCGCCAATCCGAGCGGCTCAGCCGCCGGCGGAGCTTGTTCACCACCATCGTCCCGGCCGTGCCGCCGCCGAGCACCAGCAGATGCCGCATCGGGCTCCCCCTCCGGTCACGGTTCCTGCCCGGACCCTCACGCTAGGCCCCGGCGGCGGCCCAGGTCAGGGCCGTTGGTCCCCTGCCGTGGTGCCGTCAGGACCGGTGCCGTGCTCCTGCCGTCCCGGCTTCCCCGCCCCGTCACGGATCTCCCAGTCGATCAGCGGGCCGTCGGGCACGATCCGGCTGGGGTTCAGGCCGCCGTGGGTGATGTAGTAGTGCCGCTTGATGTGGTCGAACCTGGTGGTCTCCCGGAAGGCCGGCACCGCGTACAGGTCGCGGGCGTAGCGCCACAGGGCCGGGTAATCGGTCAGCCGGCGCAGATTGCACTTGAAGTGCGAGTAGTAGACGGCGTCGAACCGCGCGAGCGTCACCCACAGCCGGACGTCGGCCTCGGTGATCGCCTCCCCCATCAGGTACCGCCGGCCGGCCAGGCGGGCCTCGAGCTCGTCGAGGGTCTCGAACAGCGCCGTGACCGCCTCGTGGTAGGCGGCCTGCGAGGTGGCGAAGCCGCACCGGTAGACGCCGTTGTTGACCCGCTCGTAGACCAGCGCGTTGATCGCGTCGATTTCGGAACGCAGGCGTTCCGGATACAGGTCTACGGACGGGTCCGCCCACCGGCCGAACTGCGTCTCCAGGTCGATCGTGATGTCGGGGAAGTGGTTGGAGACGATCCGGCCGGACCGCTTGTCCCACAGCACCGGCACCGAGACGTGCCCGTCGTAGCCGGGCTCGGTCGCCTCGTACGCCTCGCTCAGGAACGAGAAGCCGTTCACCTCGTCCAGGCCGTGCCCCGGCCCCTCGCGGAAGGCCCAGCCGCGGCCGTCCCGGACCGGATCGACCACGCCGAGGGAGACGACGTCCTCCAGGCGCAGCAGCTTGCGCACGATCGCGGACCGCTGCGCCCAGGGGCAGGCCCACGAGATGTACAGGTGGTACCGGCCCGCCTCGGCCGGGAAGCCGCTCGACCCGTCGGCCGTGATCCGGCCGCGGAACGGGTAGTCCGCCCGGACGAACTCACCGCTCCCGGCCCCCGTGCCCGCCGCGCCGCCGGCGCCGGCCGGGGCGGCGGCGCCGGCGCCCGTGCCCGCCGCGACGCCGGGGCCACCCCGGGCCGGCCGCCGCCGGTGGCCCTCGTAGTCGCCGTATCGCCCGAAGTCCGCAGGCCCGGCCCCGCGCCCGGTGGCGGGGCTCTCCCCGATCGCCGTCATGACGCCATCATGCCGCTCCCGCCCGTGAGGTGACGGGGCCAGAGCCGGCGGGCGCGCACCACGCACGCCTCGACCGCGTACAAGGTGACCTGCGCCTGCAGGTACAACCAGGCGAGCAGGCCGAGGACCACGCCGAACACGCCGTACAGCGCCGAGCTGTGCGCGAGCGTCCGGCCCACGATGTAGCCGCCGAGGAGCTGGAGCACCTGCCAGCTGACCGCCGCGAGCGCGGCCGCCAGCCGCAGGTCGCCCCAGCCGACCTCGGCCGCCGTGGCGAGGCGAAGGGCGAGCCAGAACACGCCGGCGTTCAGGGCGAGCGCGCAGGCGATGGTCGCGGCCTGGAGCCACGCCCCGGTGACCACGTGGCCGAGCCCGCCGGCCAGCGAGGACAGCGGCGTGGTGACGATCTGGCCGATCCCGACCACCAGGACCAGCCCGATGCCGCGCAGCAGCGACCAGGGGAACGCGGGCCTGCGCTCGGGCGGGATGGCCCACACCGTGTTCATGGCGTTCTGCGCGGCCATCGCCACGCCCCGCGCGCCCAGCAGCGCGCCGATCAGGCCGGCCGCCAGCGCCAGGCCGGTGGCCCGCAGCGGGTGAACGCTGCTGCCGATCTGCGGCCCGATCACCGGGTAGGCGCGCAGCGCGGAGCCGAGCACCCGGCGGCGCAGCGCCGGGTCGCGCCTGACCACGATGTCCAGCACCGTGACGAGCGCGAGCAGCAGGGGGAACGTGGCGACGAACGCGTAGTAGGCGATCAGCGCGGCCAGGCTCCCCGCCTGGTCGTCGCCGAACTTCCGCCACACCGCCACCGGGAACGCCAGCGGCGGCCACCGGCGCTGTGCCCGGTCGGCCGCCTCCAGCGCCCTCGCCACGGCTGCTCGCATCACCTGCCACATGCCCGCGCGCGCCCGGCGTCACCCGGAACGGGCGCGCCCCGCTGGAAACTCTTTAGCGAGGTGAAATATCGTGGGTGCCTGGCTCGTTGAGCAGATGACCCCGGACCACACCAGTGAGGCGCGGCGACGTGGCGAGCACGGAACGAGAGCAGGGCATCGGGGCGGCGGCCGGGGCGGCCGCCGCCCCCGGGCGCGGCGGCGCGGGGCGCGGCCTGCGCGGCGCGCACTACAAGTGGGTCGCGCTGTCCAACACGACGCTCGGGATCCTGGCGGCCACGACGAACGCGTCCATCGTGATCATCTCGCTGCCGGCGATCTTCCGCGGCATCCACCTCAACCCCCTCACCCCGGGGAACATCAGCTACCTGCTGTGGATGCTCATGGGCTACCTGGTGGTCTCGGCGGTCCTGGTCGTGACGCTCGGCCGGCTCGGCGACATCTACGGCCGGGTCCGGATGTACAACGTGGGCTTCGCCCTGTTCGCGCTCGGCGCCCTCGCGCTCCCCTTCGACCCGCTCACCGGCCCGGGCGGGGCGCTGTGGCTGATCGGCTGGCGCATCCTGCAGGCGGTCGGCGGCGCGATGCTGATGGCCAACTCCCCCGCGATCCTGACCGACGCGTTCCCCTACAACCAGCGCGGCATGGCGATGGGGGTCAACCAGATCGCCGGCATCTCCGGGCAGTTCATCGGCCTGATCCTCGGCGGCATCCTGGCCGCGGTCGACTGGCGGCTGGTCTTCCTGGTGTCGGTCCCGATCGGCGTCGGCGGCGCGATCTGGTCCTACGTCAGCCTGCGCGAGGTCGGCGCCCGCACGCCGGCCAGGATCGACTGGCTGGGCAACCTGACCTTCGCGGTCGGCCTGGTCGGCCTGCTGACCGGGATCACCTACGGCATCCAGCCCTACGGCGGGCACACGATGGGCTGGACCAGCCCGTTCGTGCTGACCTACCTGCTCGGCGGCGTCGCGCTGCTCGCCGCGTTCTGCCTGATCGAGCTGCGGGTCGCCGCGCCGATGTTCGACCTGCGGCTGCTGCGGATCCGGGCGTTCTCCACCGGGGTGGGCGCGGCGCTGCTCGCCTCGATCGCCCGCGGCGGCCTGCAGTTCATGCTGATCATCTGGCTGCAGGGCATCTGGCTGGTGCTGCACGGCTACTCCTTCATCGAGACCCCGCTGTGGTCCGGCATCTACCTGCTCCCGATGACGGCCGGGTTCCTGATCGCCGGCCCGGTCTCCGGCTGGCTCTCGGACCGGTTCGGCGCCCGGCTCTTCGCCTCGGGCGGGCTGCTGCTGTCCGCGGCGGCCTTCGGCGGGCTGCTGCTGATCCCGGTCAACTTCGGCTACCCGCTGTTCGCCTTCCTGGTCTTCCTGTCCGGCGCGGGCATGGGCCTGTTCTCCGCGCCGAACGCCGCCGCCGTCATGAACAGCGTCCCGCCGCGCCAGCGGGGCGCGGCCTCGGGCATGATGGCGACCTTCCAGAACTCCGGCTTCGTGCTGTCGATCGGCATCTTCTTCTCGCTGATGATCGCCGGCCTGGCCGCGACGCTGCCGGTGACGCTCACCAGCGGCCTGGCCGGGCAGGGCGTGCCGCTGGCGATCGCTCGCGCGATCGGCTCGCTGCCGCCGGTCGGCAGCCTGTTCGCCGCGTTCCTCGGCTACAACCCGGTCCACACCCTGCTCGCGCCGACCGGGGTGCTGGCGCACCTGCCCGCCGGCCACGTCGCCGTGCTCACCGGCCGGCGGTTCTTCCCGCAGCTGATCTCCGGCCCGTTCCACCACGGCCTGGCGATCGTCTTCGGCATGGCGATGGGCGTGCTCGTGGCCGCCGCGCTGCTGTCGCTGCGCCACGGCGGGACCGAGGCGGTCAGGCAGCGCGAGGCCGCCGAGGCGGCGCGAGCCGAGCGGGCGCTCCAGGGCTGAACGGGCGGCCGGCTGCCCTCGGGCACGGGCTCAGCGCCGCGCGCCCACCTCGCGGGCGAGCAGGTCGTCGTAGGTCTCGCGGCGCACCCCGACCCTGGCCGTCCCGCCGTCGCAGAAGATCACCGGAGGGCGGAGCGCGCCGTTGTAGTTGTTCGCCATCGTGAAGCAGTACGCGCCGGTCACCGGAACCACGACCAGGTCGCCGACCCTGGGGTCGGCGAGGGTGACGTCCGGGGTGATCACGTCCCCGGACTCGCAGTGCCGGCCGACCAGGTCCGCGGTGACCGGGCGGGCGTCCCAGCGGCCGACGACCAGCGGCGTGAACCGCTGGCCGTACAGGGAGTGCTCCAGGTTGTCCCCCATGCCGCCGTCCACTGCCACGTGCAGCGTGCCGGCGTCCTTCACCGTGACCACCCGGTACAGCGTGACGCAGGCCCGGGCGACCATCGAGCGGCCCGGCTCGACCAGGATCTCGATGTCGGTGCCCAGGTGCTTGTGGGCGGCGGCCACGAGCCGGCCGGCGTACTCATCCACCGAGGGGGCCGTGTCGCCGGGGCCGTACCGGACGCCCAGGCCCCCGCCGAAGTCGTAGACCTCGAACCGCTCCAGGCTCGCCAGCGCCTCCACCGCCGCCTCGAACTGCCCCACGTCGGTGATCTGCGACCCGATGTGGGCGTGCAGCCCGCGCAGGTCGGCCGCCGGCACCGCCCTCAGCCGTGCGATGGCCTCGGGGACGTGCTCGACCGGGACGCCGAACTTGGACCGCCTGCCGCCGGTCGCCAGGGCCGCGTGCGTGGCCGACTCGATGCCCGGGCTGACCCGCAGCAGCACCGGGACGGGCCGGGTGGCCAGCCGCTCGATCCGGTCGATGTCGTCGAAGCCGTCGACCACGATGTAGCCGGCCCCGGCGGCGATCGCCGCCGCGATGTCGGCGTCGGACTTGGCGTTGCCGTGCAGGACGAGCGACCCCGGGTCGGCGCCGGCGGCCAGCGCGATCCGCATCTCGCCCTCCCCGACCACGTCACAGCCGAGTCCCGCGCGGGTGAGCACGCTGATCACCGACGCCGAGGGGAACGCCTTGACGGCGAAGCAGATCCGGCTGCGCGCGTGCCTGCCGGTGAACGCGGCCACGTACTCGGCGGCCCGGTCGCGCAGCGCCTGCTCGTCGATGACATAGGCGGGCGTGCCGAACTCACGGGCCAGCTCGGACAGAGCGCAGCCGCCGATCCGCAGGTCGTCGCCGTCGGCGCGGGCCGACGGCGGCAGAAGCGACAGGTCGGGCATGGATGAGCCTCCGGGTAGGTCGGGGCGGTCAGGGGGATGGCCCGGAGCGGGCCGGGCAGTGCCCACCAGGCTACGCGCCGCCCCGGCCCGCCCGCGCCGCCCCTGCGGATGGCCGCGGCCGCTCAGCGCACGACGCCGACCAGGTAGCTGAGCTCGTGGAACGCGGCCAGCCGGGCCGAGCAGCGGACGGGCCCGGTCTTGCGCAGGCGGCCGCGGATCATCGTCCGGTAGGTCCCGGCCTCGCGCAGGCCGCGGTACCGGCCGGTCGCGCGGACCACCCGGAAGTCACCCACCTGCCGGATCGTGAAGCGGCAGGTCGACGGGTCCGGGCCGGTGATCGTCTCGCCCCGCGGCACGCGCCGGATCCGGATCCGTCCCGAGGGGAACACGATCGTCGCGGTCCGCCTGACGTAGTGACCCGTGGCGCGGAACGCGCCGCTCGCCGTCACGCGCGCGTGAAGCTGACTCGGCGAGCTGATCACGAACGTGAAGACCTCCCGGCCGTGGTAGGCCGGGGCCAGCGGGCGCGCCGCCGCCGGCCCCGTGCCGAGCAGCGCGATCGCCGTGGCCGCGGCCAGCGCCGCCGGCAGCCTCATCCGCATCGGGTGCTCCCTCCTTGCCCGGTCCGCCCTTGCCCGGTCCGCCCTTGCCCGGTCCGCGCGGCAGGATCGCCGCGGGACGTCACTGAGCCGCCCACCACGCCAGCGCCGCGCCCGCCATGGCGAGCAGGACGAGCCCGTCCAGCCTGCGCCAGCGGACCACCCGGAGCAGCAGCCCCAGGTGCGCGGCGGGATCCCCGGCGAGCCCCGGCGCCCCGGGCGGCCCCTCCCGGCCGCAAGCCCGCAGCCCGCGCACGTCGCGCAGCAGGGCGCCGGCCCGTGCCGACCCGTGGGCGAGGCCGATCGCGGCGGCCAGCCACAGCCCGGCCACCGGGCCCGGCATCGCCGGGATCGCGGCGGGCAGGACCGCGAACCCCGCGTAGGGGTTCCGGGTGAGGAAGCCGGGGCCGAGGATCGCGCCCCAGACCAGCGCCCGCCGCCGGGGCGACGCGCCGATCATGAACTCCTGCGGCACCTGCCAGCGCCGGCCGGGCGGAGCCGGCCCGGGCCTGCCGGAGAGCTCCGCGGCGCCGTACCAGGCCGCGTAGGCGACCACGACCGCCAGGGCCAGCCACCGCGGCCACGGCCGCGCCGCCGCCGGCAGCGCGGCGGCCGGCAGCGACAGCGCGGCTCCCAGGAGGAGCCAGGCGATCACCGCGGGCACCGTGTAGGCGCTCAGGACCAGCGCCGGGCCGCTGAGCCTGCCGACCGGCAGGCCGGCCGCCAGCGAGGCGGCCGAGTTCGCGCCTCAAGGGGAGTACGCCTTGGAGTATCCGTTGACGGCCGCGAGCAGCACCACCACCGCGGCCAGGATCGCGGCGGTCACCGCGGGCCTCCCGGAGCACCGCCGGCGGGCGCGCCGCCGGCTGCTGGCGCGGGGCCGCCTCCCGTCACGGGGCCGCCTCCCGTCACGGGGCCGCCGCCCGTCACGGGGCCGCCGCCCGTCACGGGGCCGCCGCCGTCGGCCTGCCCGGCGATCTGGAGGCGGCGCTGCTCGGCGCGGATGTCCGCGGGAGTCTGGCAGCCGCAGCAGATGCACCGGGACAGGCAGGTGCACCAGCGCAGGCAGCCGCCGGGGCCGATGCAGTCGTAGCAGACCTTGTAGCCCAGGCCGCGGCCCAGGTTCATGCAGGCGATCCAGCTGCCCTGCGGCCACTCGCACCGATAGCCCTGGGCGTTGAAGCACTGGCTGGTGAACGAGCCCTTGCACAGGTGGTGGTGCGGCGGGCAGCCGACCTCCGGGCAGCCGTCGCAGCGCCGTGTCGGGCCGCACCAGCACTGGGCGGCCCGCGGGCGGCGCCCGGCGGCCAGCGCGGCCAGCCCGGCGGTCCCTCCGCCGACGGCGCGGCGCAGCGCGTCCCTGCGGCTCAGGCCGCGGGCCATCCGCTCGGCCAGCGAGCCGATCGCGGCGTCCAGGCCGGACAGCGGCCGGCGGCTCACCGGGCGCCGCCTGCGCTGCCGATCGCGGCGACGCCCGGCCCGCGCGCGACAGCGCCCGGCCGCCCCGCCTCCGGCTCCCCGGCATCGCCGGCGGCCTCGGGCTCGCGGCACTGGCGGGCGAACGCCCGCACCTGGTCGAGGCGGACCACCGAGCCCGCCGCCCGGACGATCCCCGCGGCGTCGACCGCCACCAGCAGCGGCGTGCCCGAGACCTGGTAGGAGTCCAGGCCGTCCCGCGCCGCGGGCCGTCCGATCTCCTCGGCCGTGGACTGGAACGGCCCGGAGATCGCCAGGTACTCCGGCGGGTCCGAGATCAGCAGCAGCACCCGCAGGCCGTCCAGGTCGCCTTCGGCCCGGGCGGCGCCGAGCGCCGCGACCAGCTCCTCGCAGGCGGGGCACGTCGGGTCGACGAAGCCGAGCAGGAGCGGCGTGCCGTCACCGGGCCGGACCCAGCGGACCTCCGGCTCCCCCGGCCTGGTGTAGGCCAGGGCCGCGGCCCGGGAGCCGGCCGGCGGGCCGAGCCCGGCCGCCTGGCCGTCCCCGGTGAGCAGCCGCCCGAGCTGCCGGAACAGGACGATCACGAGGACGCCCAGCGCGCACAGCAGCGCCCACTGGGCCACCACCACGTACAGCGGGACCTCGATCACCGGGACCTCCCCATCCCGTCCGGGCCGCCGGCGGCCCGGCCAGCCTTCGCGGCGCTGTACGTCGCCGCGGCCACCAGCAGCGCGCCGCCTGCCAGGGCGAGCTGGCCGGGCAGCCCCACCGCCGCGCCTGACCCGCGGCCCGGCGCGGCGACCAGCGCCGCCGCCAGCGCGATGAGCACGGCCCGGACCGTCGCGGCGCGGCCGAAGCCGCGCCGCGACAGCGCGCCGAAGCAGCGGCACGGGCTCCCCGGGTGGCGCGCCTGGCCGATCGCCGAGACCGCGACCAGGCAGCACGCGATCGCCAGCACGGCAAGGTTCACCCAGGCGGCGGTGCTGACGAGGCTGGCGCCGCCGGCCGTGAGCTCGGTGATCGCCGCCAGGCGGGCGGCGGCCCGCGACAGCCGCGCCGGGGTGCCCGGCGGGGCGAACAGGGCGACTGCGGCGCTGAACCCGCCGATGTCGGCGAGCTTCGCGGCGCCCGCGGCGAGCAGCAGCACGGCCAGGGCGGCCTTGAGGCCAAGGGCGATCAGCGTCATCGGTCACGCCCCGGGCCCGCCGGCCCGCGCCGCCGCTGGCCCGCGCAGCGGCCTGCGCCGGGCCGTCGGCGGCGGCCCGGCCGGCAGCGCGGCCACCTGGCGCAGCTTGGCGAGCTGCCAGTCATGGTTGACCAGGCTGGAGCCGCGCACGATCCCGCCCGAGTCCACGAAGATCGCGAATGGCATGACGCGGACGTTGTACCGGGCATACAGCGCCGGCGACCCGGCGACCACGGGGATCTCGGCGAGGCCGAGCTCGGCCAGGGCGGCCCGCGCCATCGCGGAGGGGCCGCGGGTCAGGACCACGATCTCGGGAGGCGCCGGGTCTCGGCCCGGGGCGGCGGCGAGCAGCTCCCGCAGGCCGTCGGCCACGGACGGGAACGACCGCAGCGAATGATCGGTGAACATGATCAGCTGCAACGGGCCGCGCGGCGGCGACGTGCGGGGCCGGCCCGTCGCGTCCGCCAGCGTCCACGCGGGCGCGCGGCCCCCTCTGGGCAGCCCGTCCCGCTCCAGCGCCGCGGCTCCGGACAGCGCCACCTGGCCCAGCCCGAGCAGGGCGTACCCGCCGGCCGCGCACAGCAGCGCGGCGACCGCGAGGAACGCCAGCGCGCCGGTCATCGCCCGCGTGCCAGCACCGATCCGCCGCCATTCACCACCCGGGAATCCAATCATTGTGATTATTCGGTGGTCAAGCGGGCGCGCTTGGCTCCCCGGGAACTCAGCGGCCGCGCGGGAGTAGTGCCCGGTGACCTTTGGCCTTGCCCCGCACGTGGGTACACCGATGGAATGACGGGGGCGCGCAGTGGCGACCGGGACGGAGGAGCGACGGTGGTGGCCAACGAGGGAGAGCTGGTCGTGGTCGGCGTCGATGGGTCACCGGAGTCGGCCCGGGCGCTGGCCTGGGCGGCCAGGTACGCCAGGGCGGTGGGGGCCAGTGTGCGGGCGGTGCTGGCCTGGCACTACCCCGCGCCGGCCGGCCCGGCGCCGATCGGCGTGGCGCCGGCCGCGGTCACCTCGGAGGTGGAGCAGGCCAAGCTGGACGAGCTCCGCGCGGTGATCGCCGAGACGCTGGGCCAGTCGCCGCAGGTGCCGGTCGAGCCCAGGCTGGCCTACGGCCATCCGGCGCAGGTGCTGATCGCCGAGTCCGCCGGGGCCGACCTGCTCGTGGTCGGCAGCCGTGGCCACGGCGGGTTCACCGGGATGCTGCTCGGCTCGGTGAGCACGCACTGCGTCACCCACGCCGCGTGCCCGGTCACCGTGGTGCGCGCCCGGTGAGCGCGCTCACGCAGGCTCAGGCCCGCGCGCTGGACGCCTACTGGCGCGCGGCGAACTACCTGTCCGCGGGCCAGATCTACCTGATGAGCAACCCGCTGCTCACCGAGCCGCTGCGCCCGGAGCACATCAAGCCGCGGCTGCTGGGGCACTGGGGCACCACGCCGGGCCTGAACTTCATCTGGGCGCACCTGGACCGGGTCATCTCGCTCGGCGACCTGAGCATGATGATCGTGATCGGCCCCGGCCACGGCGGCCCGGCGGCCCTGGCCAACACCTGGCTGGAGGGCAGCTACTCGGACGTCTACCCGAGCGTGCCGCGGGATGCCACGGGGATGGCGATCCTCATGCGCCAGTTCTCGTTCCCCGGAGGGGTGCCGAGCCACGTCGCGCCGCAGACGCCCGGATCGATCCACGAGGGCGGTGAGCTCGGCTACTCCCTCGCCCACGCGCACGGAGCGGCGTTCGACAACCCGGACCTGATCGTGGCGTGCGTGATCGGCGACGGAGAGGCCGAGACCGGGCCGCTCGCGGCGAGCTGGCACTCCAACAAGTTCCTGGACGCGGTGCACGACGGGGCCGTGCTCCCCATCCTCCACCTCAACGGCTACAAGATCGCCAATCCGGCCGTCCTGGCCCGGATCGGCGCGGAGGAGCTCGACGCGCTGCTGCGCGGCCACGGCTGGCGACCGTGGTACGTCGGCGGCGACGAGCCGATGGCGATGCACGAGCAGATGGCCGCCGCCCTCGACGAGGTCGTGGCGGAGATCCGGCGGATCCAGGCGGAGGCCCGGGGCGGCGGCGCGGGCCGGCGCGGCGGCGCGGGCCGGCGCGGCGCCCTGGGCGGGCGGGCCCGGCCGGCCTGGCCGATGATCGTGCTGCGCACCCCGAAGGGCTGGACCGGCCCGGGCGAGGTGGACGGCCTGCCGGTGGAGGGGACGTGGCGGTCCCATCAGGTGCCGCTCGGCGAGGTCCGGACCAACCCCGCCCACCTGGCCCAGCTTGAGCGGTGGCTGCGCTCCTACCGCCCCGGGGAGCTTTTCGACGAGCAGGGCCGCCCCCGCCCGGACCTGCTCGCCCTGGTGCCGGCCGGCGAGCGCCGACTCGGGATGAGCCCGCACGCGAACGGCGGCCTGCTGCTGCGCGACCTCGACCTGCCGGGCCCGCGCGAGCACGCGGTGGCGGTCGGGGCACCGGGGGCGCGCGCCTCGGCGCCGACCGAGGTGCTGGGCGCCATGCTCGCCGACGTCATGCGGCGCAACCTGCGGACGGGGAACTTCCGCGTCTTCGGCCCGGACGAGACCGCCTCCAACCGGCTCGGCGCTGTGATCGACGTCACCGGGAAGGCGTGGCAGGCGCAGGTGCTGCCGGTCGATGAGAACCTCGCGCCCGACGGCCGGGTCATGGAGATCCTCTCCGAGCACACCTGCCAGGGCTGGCTGGAGGGTTACCTGCTCACCGGCAGGCACGGGCTGTTCTCCTGCTACGAGGCGTTCATCCACATCGTCGATTCGATGGTGAACCAGCACATCAAGTGGCTGAAGGTGAGCCGCGGCCAGCCCTGGCGGCGTCCGGTCGCGTCGCTGAACTACGTCCTCGCCTCGCATGTCTGGCGCCAGGACCACAACGGCTTCTCGCACCAGGACCCGGGCTTCATCGACCATGTCGTGAACAAGAAGGCCGAGGTGATCCGCGTCTACCTGCCGCCGGACGCGAACTGCCTGCTCGCCGTCGCCGATCACTGCCTGCGCAGCAGGAACCTGGTCAACGTGATCGTGGCGGGCAAGCACCCGACGCCCGACTGGCTGGACGCCGAGGCCGCGGTGCTGCACTGCGCCCGCGGCGCGGGAATCTGGGAGTGGGCGAGCAACGACCGGGTCAACCGCAGCGGCGTCGCCGAGCCGGACGTGGTGCTCGCCTGCGCCGGCGACGTGCCCACGATCGAGGTCCTCGCCGCGACGAGCATCCTGCGCCAGCACCTGCCGGGCCTGCGGGTCCGGGTGGTCAACGTCGTCGACCTGATGAAGCTGCAGCCGCCGTCGGAGCACCCGCACGGGATGAGCGACGCCGAGTACGACGCGCTGTTCACCCCCGACAAGCCGGTCATCTTCGCCTACCACGGCTACCCGTGGCTCATCCACCGGCTCACCTACCGCCGCGCCGGCCACGACAACCTGCACGTGCGCGGGTACAAGGAGGAGGGCACCACCACGACGCCCTTCGACATGCTCGTGCTGAACGACATGGACCGGTTCCACCTGGTGATGGACGTGATCGACCGGGTTCCCGGCCTGGGCCCGAAAGCGGCGGCCCTGCGCGGCGCGATGTGCGACGCCCGGGCCAGGCACACCCGCTGGATCCGCGAGCACGGCGAGGACATGCCCGAGGTCGCCCAGTGGACCTGGCCGGGATCCGCGCGCCGGCGGGCGGCCGACGCCGGGGCCAGGACCGCGGGGGGCCGCGCGCTGCACGTCCCGGTGCCGTGACCCCTGGGCCCGCCGCCCCGGGCCCCGCGCCGGACGGCCCCGGCCTTCCGGTGCTGGTCGTCAACGCGGGATCGTCCAGCCTGAAGCTCTCGGTGGTCGCCGCCGACGGCACGCCCGCCGCGCGCGCCGACCTGGAGCGCTGGGACGGCGACCCGGACGCGCCGCAGGTCGGCCGCGCCCTGGCCCGCCTCGCCGGCGCGGCGCCGGCCGCGGTCGGGCACCGCGTCGTGCACGGCGGCAGCGCGCTCGTCTCCCCGATGCCGATCGACGACGCGGTGCTCGCGCAGATCGCCGCGCTCACGCCGCTGGCCCCGCTGCACCAGCCGCGGGCCCTGGCCGGAATCGCCGCCGCCACGGCGGCCCTGCCCGGGCTGCCGCAGGTGGCCTGCTTCGACACCGCGTTCCATGCGACGATCCCGCCGGAGGCGGCCACCTACGCGCTGCCGGCCGACTGGCGGGAGCGGTTCGGGCTGCGCAAGTTCGGGTTCCACGGGCTGTCGCACGGGTACGCCTCCGCCCGGGCGGCGCGGCTCCTCGGGATCGCCGAGGGCGGCGCGTTCCGGGTGGTGACCTGCCACCTGGGCGCCGGCTCGTCGCTCGCCGCGGTCCGGGACGGCCGCAGCGTGGAGACCACCATGGGGTTCACGCCGCTGGACGGGCTCGTGATGGCGACCAGGTCCGGCAGCGTCGACCCCGGGCTGATCGCCTGGCTGGCAGACCAGGGGCGGATCCCCCCCGCCGAGCTGGCCGCCGGCCTGGAGCGCCGGTCCGGCCTGGCCGGCCTGGCCGGCCTGCCCGACGGCAGCGGGGACTTCAGGGCGGTCGCCGCCGCCGCCGAGCGCGGGGAGCCGGCGGCGCGCCTTGCGCTGGCGGTGCACGCCCACCGCCTCGTCGCGGCCGTCGCCGCGATGGCCGCGGCGATGAACGGCCTCGACGCCCTCGTGTTCACCGGCGGGATCGGCGAGCACTTTCCGCCGCTGCGCGCCGCCGCCGCCGCCGGGCTCGCCTTCCTCGGCGTGCGCCTGGACCCGGAGCGCAACGCCGCCGCGCGCGCCGACGCGGACATCTCGGCCGACGGGGCGCGGGTGCGGACCCTGGTGGTGACGGCCCGGGAGGACGCGGAGATCGCGCGCCAGGTCGCCGGCGTGCTCGGCGCGGTCAGCGGCGGCTGGTCCAGCGCGGCCCCACCAGCGCCCACTCAAGCGCCCACAGCGACATCCGGCGCCGGTCCAGCCACCACCGGACCAGGCTCGCGACCAGCAGGAGCACGACGGCGAACCCGGCCAGCGTGACGGCCCCGGCCACGACCACCCGGACGGTCACCAGGGCCGGCGTCACCGGGGCGTGACCGGTCAGGCGGCCCGCCCGGTCCACCCAGACCGGCATCCGCAGGCCCGCGGGGCTCCCGGGCGGCGCCGCCACCAGGCCGGTGCGCTCCGCGCCCGAGGGCAGCCGCCAGCGGGCCGGGACCAGGAAGGCCGACGACCCGTCGTACGGGTAGTAGGGCTGCGGCGCCGGGCGGAGCAGCACCGCCGTGGCCGGCCTCCAGGCTCGCTCGGCCCGGGCCTGGCGGTCGCCAAGGGCGCCGACCCGGGCGCCGACCGAGGCGGCCAGCACCGGCCCGGCGCCCAGGAACGCGAGCACGAGCAGGATGCGCACCGCGCTCTCGAACCGGTCGGCCGGGCGGCGCAGCGGGTTGCGGTCGACGCCCAGCCACCGGATGAGCCCGCGGATCGGCGTGCGCGCCCGGCCTGCGTGCCGGTCCCCCGTCCGTCGCACACGGCAAGCATTCCCGCGGGCGGGCCGGGCCACCCATGACGATCGCCGCCCCGGCGGGCGGGCGCCCGGTCCCCTGCGGATGGGACGTTCCGCCCTGGCCGGCGGCCGGGGCGAGGGCGAGACTGGCCCTGAGCGCGGGACCGGGCGCGGGCGCGCCCGGGCATCCGGCGCACCGACCGAGGGAGGCGCGAGATGAGCGAACGACCGGTCATCGTGGTGGGATTCGGCGGTTCGGTCGCTTCGGTCGCCGCGCTCGCGTGGGCGGCCGGGGAGGCCAGCCGCCGGGGCGCCGTGCTGCGCGTGATCCATGCCCGGCAGGAGCACCCGGCCCGCGCGCCCTACGCCGGGCCGGCCGGGCAGCAGCCGCCCGAGCCGGAGCCGACCGCGGCCCAGCGGCTGGCGGCCTGGGTCCGGACGGTGACCGGCGACCTCCCCGGCGCCGACGTGGTCACCGAGGTGGTCGGCGGCGCGCCCGAGCGCGCCCTGGCCGAGGCCTCGGACCACGCCGACCTGCTCGTCCTCGGCGCGGGCCAGGTCTCGCCGGTCGCGCAGCCGGATCCGCTGATCGTGGACCGCCCGGTCGGGCCGGTGATCCGGGCGTGCCTGAGCCACGCCCGGTGCCCGGTGGTGGTCATCGGCCCTGGCGCAAGCGCCGGCCAGCCCGGGAGCCGCGCCGCGCCCCAGCCGGCGGTCAGCCGGGCCTGAGCCGACGGCGCGCGGTGCAGATCTTGGGGAGGAAGCGCTGCCATATGACCAGGAGCCTCCGTGATCTTCTCACCCGGCGAGCAGCCCGTCCCGCGGGGCGCCGCCCGGCTGGACCTCCGCTTGCGGGATGTCCCGGGCCGGCCCAGGCCCGCCGTCCGGCCCCGGCCCGCCGTCCGGATGCCCGGCGGTGAGCCTGGACGGCCACCAGTTCCACCGGCCCAGCAGGACCACCGCCGACGGCACCAGCAGCGTGCGCACCAGGAACGTGTCCATCAGCACGCCGAGCGCGAGCCCGAAGCCGATGTCGCGGACCTCGCTGCCGCCCGGCCCGTTCCCGCCCACGATCGCCAGCACGAGGAACGTCCCGGCTAGCACCAGGCCGGCTGAGGTCACCGTCGTCCCGGTGACCGAGAGCGCCCGGGCGACCGCCTCGCGCAGCCGCAGCGCGTGCGCCTCCTCGCGGATCCTCGTCATGACCAGGATGTTGTAGTCCTCGCCGAGGGCGAGCAGGAAGATGAACATCAGGAACGGCATGAAGAAGACCAGGCCGCTGGCGCTGCCGAGGTCGATGAAGAGCAGGACGGACAGCCCCAGGGCGGCGAGGTAGGACAGGCCGACCGAGGCGATCAGGTACAGGGGCGCGACCAGGCTGCGCAGCACCAGCGCCAGCAGCACGCCGATCGCGAGGATCGCCACGGGGATGATCTTGACCAGGTCGCTGCCGGAGATGCTGCTGATGTCGTGCAGCGCCGGCGCCTCGCCCAGCACCCCGGATGCGCGCGCGCCGGTCGCGCGCGCCACCCGCGAGGTCTTCGCCCGGATCGCGGGGACCGCGTTCATCGCGGCGGTGCTGGCCGGATCGCCGGCCGTCAGCCCGACGGAGAACTGGACGGTGCGCCCGTCGCCGCTGACGTAGTTGGCGGTGTCCCGGTACATCTCGTACGCGGCCGGGGGGATGGTCAGCCCCGGCGGCGGCACCGCGGGCAGCGCGGCCGCCGGCCCGAGCAGCGCGTGCAGCCGCGCGTAATCCGCCGCCGGGATCGGCACGCCCACCGGGTCGAGGGGACCGGTGACGTGCGTGAACAACGCGCTGGCCGACAGCAGCGCCGTGGCCCTGGCCAGCACCGACGGGTTGTCCCAGACCGGCCGGCGGTACTGGAGGATCAGGCTGGTCGGGTTCGCGGCGGCGTGCGGGTAGTACCTGGCCTCCAGCGCCATGCCCCGGGCCGAGTCGCTGCCGGGCGGCGCCGACGTGTTGCCCGCGAAGCCGCCCGCCTTGTAGCCGGTCACCGCGAGGGCCAGCGCGCCGAAGAAGACCAGCCCGGCGGCGAGCGTCGGCACCGGGCGGCGGACGATCCTGGTGGCGATCCGGCCCCACGTCCCCGGCCTGCCGGAGCCCTGGATGTCCCACGGGATGAGCTTGTGGCGGCCGAAGGCGGCCTGGAACAGCGTCCGCTTGACCCCGAGCAGCGACAGCCGCAGCGACAGCAGCGCCGGCAGCAGGGTCAGCGCGGCCAGCAGGGTCACCGCGATCGCGATGGCGAACGGCCCGCCGAGGTCGGCGTAGAACGGGAAGCTGGCCAGCAGCAGGGTCAGCACGGCGGCGATCACCGTCGCGGCCGAGAACGTGATCGACTCGCCGACCTTGGTGATCGCGCGGACGATCGCCTGCCGCTCCGGCTCCCGCGGCCTGCGCAGGTCCCCGGCGATCGCGCGGGCCAGCCCGCGCGACCGGTCGGCCGCCTCCGCCCGGTGGCCGGCCACCCGCAGCTGCTCGCGCACCCGGAAGACCAGGAACAGGCCGTAGTCGGTGCCCGCGCCGAGCACCAGCACGATCAGCAGGAACTGCGCGATCGGCGAGACCTTCAGGCCGTGCCTGGCCGCCTCGGCGACCAGCGGGCCGGAGATGGTGAAGGCGATGAACGGCGGGATCAGCGTCGCCATCGCCAGGGTGAAGGACCGGAAGATGAGGATCAGCAGCACCAGGATGAACGCGATCGAGATCAGCTGGATCTCGTTTCCCGACGTGCCGTTCGCCTTCTGCTGGTCGACCTGGATGGCCAGATTCCCGGCCAGGTGGACCTGCAGCCCGGCCGGCCTGGGCACGGAACGGATCGCCGCGCGCAGGTCGTCCACGAGCGCGGCGGCCGCGTTCTGGTTGTCGCCGAGCGGCGCCGACAGGACGACGTACTGATGCGCCTGCCCGTTTGCGGACGGGCCGACGTCCAGCACCCGGCGGACCGTCGGCACCCGCCTCAGCCTGGCCTGGATCGCGGCGAGCGCCGCGTCGTCGGCCGCGCTCAGGGCACGACCCGGCGTCGCCGCGATCACCGGCGTGGGCACCATGCCGGATGTGCCCAGCGGCCCGGCCAGCGCGGCGGCCCGCTCCACCGGCGCGCTCGCCGGGAGGAACTTACTGTTGTCGTTCTGCGTCGCCCCGGACAGCGAGGGCAGGGCGGTGACGGCGGCCGCCGCCGCGGCGACCCAGGCGAGCAGCACCAGCCACCGGAACCGGACGCTCAGGCGGCCCAGGGCCGCGAAGATCGCATCAGCACGCATGACCGCGAGGGTACGCGAACGGCCGCCGTGACGCCGCCCGCCCGGCGCGCCGGGTCACGGGATCAGGCCGGCGGCGATGCGCTCCGCGGCCCGGCCGTCCCACAGCGCGGGCCTGCGCGGGGCGGGCGGGTCGGCGAGCACCATCCTGGCCGCCTCCGCGATCACGTCGGGGTCGGTCCCCACCAGCCGGTTCGTCCCCTCGGTGATCGTCACCGGGCGCTCGGTGCTCTCCCGCAGGGTCAGGCAGGGCACGCCGAGCACGGTCGTCTCCTCCTGCACGCCGCCCGAATCGGTGAGCACGAGCCGCGCCGACGCCTCCAGGGCGACGAAGTCCAGGTACCCGGCGGGCGGGATGACCCGGAGGGCGCCGACCGGGAGCCGGCGGCCCGGCGCGGCCGCGCCGAGGCCCGCGAGCCTGGCCGTGAGCCTTGGGTGGGCGGGGAGCACGAGCGGGCACAGGCGGCCCACCCGGCCGAGCCCGGCGATGAGCCGGGCGAGCACCCCCGGGTCGTCCACGTTCGCGCTCCGGTGCAGGGTGACCAGGCCGTACCCGCCCGGGGTGAGGCCGAGCCCGGCCAGCGTGCCCCGCCGGCGCGCCCGGCCCAGGTTGGCCAGCAGCGTGTCCACCATCACGTTGCCCACCAGGCGGATCCGCTCCGGCGGGCAGCCCTCGGCGCGCAGGTTCCCGGCCGCGTCCGGCGAGGGCGCGAACAGCAAGTCGCTCACCCGGTCGGTGATCACCCGGTTGACCTCCTCGGGCATCGACCGGTCCCCGCTGCGCAGGCCTGCCTCGACGTGGGCGAGCCGCGCCGCCGACTTGGCCGTCACCAGCGCGCACGCCAGCGTCGAGTTCACGTCGCCGACCACCACGACCGCGTCCGGCCGCAGGCGCTCGACCAGCGGCTCGAACGCCAGCATGACCCGCGCGACCTGCTCGGCATGGCTGCCCGAGCCCGCGCCGAGGTGGTGGTCCGGGGGGCGGAGCCCGAGGTCGGCGAGGAACACCTCGCTCATCGCCTGGTCGTAGTGCTGGCCCGTGTGGACGAACACGACCCGCGCCCCCCGCGCGGCGAGCGCGTCCATGACGGGCTTGACCTTCATGAAGTTCGGCCGCGCGCCGGCCACGCAGATCACCCGCATGACGCGGACCCGGGGCCTACAGGGTCTCGACGTTCGGGCCCGACAGCGCCCGGCGGCAGTCGAGCACGTAGCTGGCGTGACCGGTGATCGCCGTGGGGTCGAACGCGTCATGGTCGGTGAGCAGCACGACCGCGTCGGCCCGGGCCAGCTCCGCGGGCACCGGGTCCACCCGCCGCACCGGCGCGGTGATCAGCCCGGACTCCATCACGTGCGGGTCCGCCGCGACCACGTCGGCGCCCAGGCCGGTCAGCAGGGCGGCGACCCGGACCGCCGGCGACTCCCGCGCGTCGCCGGTGTTCTTCTTGTACGCGAGCCCCAGCAGCAGCACCCGCGAGCCGCAGACCGGCTTGCCGCGCCGGTTCAGCCCGAGCATCAGGCGCCGGACCACGTAGTCCGGCATGTGGCCGTTGATGTCGTTGGCCAGCTCCACGAACCGGAAGCTCTGGCCGAGCGCCCGCTCCACCCGCCACGACAGGTACGACGGGTCGATCGGCAGGCAGTGCCCGCCGACCCCGGGCCCGGGGGCGAACGGCATGAACCCGAAGGGCTTGGTCGATGCCGCGTCGATCGCCTCCCACACATCGACCCCGAGGTCATGGGCGACCATCGCGAACTCATTGACCAGCGCGATGTTCACGTGGCGGAACGTGTTCTCGATGATCTTGGCGAGCTCCGCCTCGGCCGGGGAGGAGACCGGGACGACCCGGTCCACGATCCCGGAGTAGAACGCGCTCACCGCCGCGAGCGAGGCCTCGCCGATCCCGGAGACGATCTTCGGCGTGGTCGCCAGCGTCCACTGCCGGTTCCCCGGGTCGATGCGCTCCGGGCTGTAGCCGACGTGGAAGTCCGTGCCGGCGATCAGCCCCGATCCGTCCTCCAGCCAGGGGAGCACCTTCTCCTGGGTGGTCCCGGGATAGGTGGTGGACTCGACGATCACGGTGGCGCCCGGGCGCAGGTACCGCGCGAGCGTGCGGCACGCCGCCTCCACGTGGCTCAGGTCCGGCAGGCCGTCCCGCAGCGGGGTGGGAACGCAGATCACCGCCACGTCGAAGCCCGCGCAGGAGCGCGGCTCGGACGAGGGCCGCAGCGTGCCGCTCTCCAGCACGGCGGCGAGCTCGCCGTCCGGCACGTCCTCCACGTACGAGCCGGACGCCAGCAGCTTGACCCTGGCCTCGTCGGTGTCGAAGCCCACGACCCGGTGGCCGGCCTGCGCGCACCGGACGGCGAGGGGCAGCCCGACATAGCCGAGGCCGACCACGACGACGTTCACGGCCGCTCCCGCGCGGGCGCGGGCTCCGGCGGGAGCGGCCCCGCGGCGCGGTTCCGGGGTCCGGCTGCCGCTGCCACGGGCCACCTCCGTGCGGTCGCGGGCCGTGCCCGCACCCGGTCAGTACGATGAGCATTTGAATGACTACTTTCCGTAAGAGAGTAGTCGCCTGCCCCTCCCCGCGTCCGCGGTTTGGCACGGGCCGGCTCAATGGCCGCCGCGGCCGGGTGAATGGCGCCCCGGACGCGCGCCGCCGCGGCCGTGAGCCCCCCGCAGTTCACCCGCCCGATTCCGTCCCGGGCCGCGGCCGAGTGAGACAATGCGGCGATGAGCGGCACCCTGCACGTCGCGTGGGACGACCGGCTCACCGGGTACGACTTCGGGCCCGGGCACCCGCTCGCGCCGGTCCGGGTCGAGCTCACCATCGAGCTGGCCCGGGCGTTCGGCGTGCTGGACGCCCCGGGCGTCACCGTCGCGGCGCCCGCGCCGGCCACCGACGGCGAGATCGCCCTCGTCCACGATCGCCGCTACATCGAGGCGGTGCGGCAGGCGAGCGGCCCGGACCCGGGCCCGGTCGCGGGCCGGTTCGGGCTCGGCACCGACGACGACCCGATCTTCCCCGGGATGCACGACGCCTCCGCGCTGGTCGCCGGGGCGACCCTGGCCGCCGCCCGCGCGGTCTGGTCCGGGGCGGCGTCGCACGGCGTGAACATCGCCGGCGGGCTGCACCACGCGATGCGCGGCCACGCCAGCGGGTTCTGCGTCTACAACGACCCGGCGATCGCCATCGCCTGGCTGCTGTCCCAGGGCGCCGAGCGGATCGGGTACGTCGACATCGACGTCCACCACGGCGACGGCGTCCAGGCCGCGTTCTGGGACGACCCGCGCGTGCTGACGATCAGCCTGCACGAGCACCCGGCCACGCTCTTCCCCGGCACCGGCCGGCCGGCCGAGACGGGGGCGCCGGGCGCCGAGGGCTACGCGGTCAACGTGGCGCTGCCCGCCGGGACGAGGGACGCGGGCTGGCTGCGGGCGTTCCACGCGGTCGTGCCCCCGCTGCTGCGGGCGTTCCGGCCCCAGGTCCTGGTCAGCCAGCATGGCTGCGACACCCACTGGATGGACCCGCTGGCGAACCTGGCGCTCACCATCGACGCGCAGCGGGCCGCGCACGCCGCCATCCACCGGCTCGCCCACGAGGTGGCCGGCGGGCGCTGGCTGCTGACCGGCGGCGGCGGATACGAGCTGGTCCAGGTGGTGCCGCGGACCTGGGCGCACCTGCTCGCCGAGGCCGCCGGCCGCCCGCTCGACCCCGGGCTGCCGACCCCGCCCGGCTGGCGGGACTACGTCGCCCGGCGCACCAGGACAGCGGCCCCGGAGTTCATGACCGAGCGGGCGCCGGCGACCTGGCCGCCCTTCGAGGCGGGCTGGGACCCGGACGAGCCGGTCGACCAGGCCATCATGGCCACCCGCCGGGCGGTGTTCCCGCTGCACGGCCTGGTGCCGCAGTAGGGCGGCCGGGCGGCCGCGCTGGCCGCCTGCGTGCTGCGGGAGCTGCGCGCCGGGACGCCCGCCTCGCACGCGCTCACCGGCTCGGTCCCGGTCACCCGGGCCGGCATGGCGCCGGGCACCGCGCCGGGCTCGTTCCCGTCATGATTTATCACTTCTCACAGTGATATCGGCAATGATGTTTCCTGCCGCCGGATGACAGCGAGCCGCGCCTCCGCTTACCCTCGTCCGGAATGGCCGCGGCAGCGGTCGGTGACGCCCCGGACGGGGAGCGAGGAGGCGGATCGCCATGACTGCAAGGCCGAGGTTCTTCACGCAGGCCGACGCGGACCCGGGCGTGCTCGACGGCCACGCGGTCGCGGTGCTCGGGTACGGGACGCTGGGCCGGTCGGTGGCCCTCAACCTGCGCGACAGCGGCGTCACCGTGGTCGTGGGGAACATCGAGGACGGCTACCGCGAGCAGGCGGTCGCCGACGGCTTCGAGCCGGCGGACCTCGGCGACGCGGCCGAGGCGGCCGACGAGATGCTCGTGCTGCTGCCGGACGAGGTGATCCCCGAGTGCTTCGACCAGGTGATCGCCCCCAGGGTGCGGCCCGGCTCGGCGGTCTGCTTCGCCTCGGGCTACGCGCTGGCCTACCGCCTGGTGTCGCCGCCGCGCGGGGCAGACGTGCTGCTGATGGCACCGCGCATGTCGGGCGCCCTGGTCCGCGAGGTGTACCTGGCCGGGGAGGGCTTCTACACCTACCTGTCGGTCGAGGCCGATGCGACGGGCAAGGCCCTGGCCCGGCTGCTGGCCCTCGCGGGCGCGGTCGGGTCGCTGCGCAAGGGCGCCCTTGAGCTGCCGGCCGAGCAGGAGGCGCTGCTCGACCTGCTCGTGGAGCAGACGTTCGGCGTGTACCTCGGCCTCGGGGTGCAGCTGGCGTTCCGGGTGGGGACCGAGGCGGGGCTGCCGCCCGAGGCGATGGTGCTCGAGACCTACATGTCCGGGGAGATGGGCAAGACGCTGGAGGCGTTCGCCTCCGACGGGTTCTACGGCTCGCTGCTCAACCACGGGCTGACCGCGCTGTTCGGCGGGTTCATCAGGACCGGCGAGGTGGACAGCGAGGGGATGGAGCGGATGTTCCGCTCGGTTCTCGCCGACATCCGCGGCGGGGGCTTCGCCCGGCGCTTCCAGCGGGAGAAGGCCGACGGCTACCCGACCGTGAGCGTCATCCGGGAGGTCATCGCCGGCAACGATCCGATCACCGCAGCGGAGCGGAGCGTCCGCGCCGCCCTGGGCCTCGGCAGCGGCTGAGCAGCAGGCTGGCGCCCGTCCGGGGTCAGGCGGCCAGCGCGGCGGCGTTGCGGGCGACCCGGTGCGCCAGGGCCCGCTGGCCGTCGGCCAGCCGCGCGGCCTCCCCGCGCCAGGCCGCGAGCGCGGGATCGACCAGCGCCCGGCCGAACGAGAACGTGAGCGGCCACGGGGCGGGCCGGGCGCAGATCGCCGCCAGGTTGGCGGTGGCCTGGGCGGCCCCCTGCCCGCCGGACAGGAACGCGATGCCGGCCACCGCCTCGGGCACGGCGGCGCGCAGGGTGGCCAGGGTCGCGCCGGCGACCTCGTCCGGCGCCGCCACCTGGCCCGAGTCGCCGCCGGGCACGACCATGTTGGGCTTGAGCACGACCGCGTCCAGCCCGATCTCGAACTCGGCCAGCTCGGCGAAGACGGCGCGCAGCGCCCGCTCGGTCGCCTCCGCGCACTCCCGGAGGCTGTGCGAGCCGTCCATCAGCACCTCGGGCTCGACGATCGGCACCAGCCCGGCCTCGTGGCACGCGCCGGCGTAGCGTGCGAGCGCGTGCGCGTTCGCCCGCAGCGCCTGCGGTGACGGCCGGCCCGCGCCGATCCGCAGCACCGCCCGCCACTTGGCGAACGCCGCGCCGAGCCGGGCGTACTCGGCCAGCCGCTCGCGCAGCCCGTCGAGCCCCTCGGTGACCGTCTCGCCCGGCCGGCCGGCCAGCGGCCTCGCCCCGGTGTCCACCTTGATGCCGGGCAGGATGCCGCGCGCGGCAAGCGCCTGGGGAAACGTCGCTGCACCCGTCACGCGCTGCCGGAACGTCTCGTCGCACAAGATCACGCCGCTTACCCCTCCCGCCAGCCCGGGGGTGGTCACGAGCATCTCCCGGTAGGCGCGGCGGTTCTCCTCAGTCGGCGCCACGCCGGCCCGCTCCAGCCGGGCCGACATCGTGCTCACGCTCTCGTCGGCGGCCAGTATCCCCTTGCCGGGGCGCACCATCGCGGCGGCGGTCGCTGCCAGGTCTGCCATGCGGCTCACCCTCCTCGCCGTCGCGGCCCGCCGGGCCGCGCACCGTGCCGCCGCGCCCCGTCCCGCCGGGTCGCGGCCCGGCCGAGCGGCCGGTGGCTCGGCACCGTACGACCCGCAGGCACGCCGCCGCATCCCTGGCGCGGTGGAACGCCCGGGGGACTCCGGAGCGGAACCCGCCGCCCGGCCCGCTCGTTCCCCACGATGACGATCGAATAATTACCTTTATCGCGTTTACCACTTATTAATGACTTCTTTGCATGGCTGGGACGCCGCGTGCCGCCGACCAGGCACCCGCGGAGGGCGCCGGGGAAGAGCGATGCGCGATGACTGACGCGGCCGTCACGGCATCAGGTCCGGGCTCTCCTTCGCTGCCCGGGCGGACGGCACGGGCCGCGCCAGGCCGGCTGACGCGGGCACTGCCCGGTATCGCCGTGGCCGGGATTGCCGCGTCGCTGCTCATCATGATCGCGGCCTCGCTGCTGCGGAGCAGCTGGATGTTCCCGCACCTGGCCGTCCCGGCCGCGGGCCCGCCGTTCGAGCTGGGCTCCGTCCGGGTGCCCGCGGCGGCCGTGCTCGGCGCACTCTGGCTCGCCGGGCTCGCGGGAACGGCCGGCGTCGCCGCGGGGCTGCTCGCGGTTCACCGGGGGGCACGGCTTCCCGCGGGCCTGCTCATCGTGACCGGCGCGGCGGCCGCCCTGGCCCTGGCCTTCCTGCCGCCGGTCGGATCGAGCGACGCGCTCGACTACGCCACCTATGGGCGGATCGCGGTGCTCGGCCACAGCCCCTACGTGATGACCCCGGTCCACCTGCGGCAGATCCACGACGCGTTCGCCAGGTCGGTGCCGCGCAAGTGGGAGCACCAGGTCAGCGTCTACGGGCCGCTGGCGACGGCGGAGCAGTTCCTCGCGGCCTTTCTCGGCGGGGCCTCGATGGCGCGGATCACCTTCTGGCTGAAGCTGTGGACGGCCCTGTCCTTCGGCGTGGTGGCGCTCGCGCTCGAGCTTGCGCTGCGCCGTGACCCGACCAGGCGGGCCCGCGGCCACCTGCTGTGGACCGCCAACCCGCTGCTGCTGTGGGTGCTGGTCGCCGCCGGGCACGTCGACGCGCTTCCCGCGGCCGCGGGGGTCATCGCGATCCTCCTCGCCCGGTCCGGGCCGTCGCTCTGGCGGGCGGCGGTGGCGGGCGCGCTCGTCGGGATCGCCGCCGATTTCAAGATCAACTATATCCTCTTCGCGCTGGGCATTGCCTGGGCGCTCCGCCGCTCGCTCGCCGCCATGGCGGCGGCGGCGGCCGCGGGGCTGGCGACCGTGGTGCCCCCGTACGCGGCCTTCGGCCTTCCGCTGGTCAGGGCCATCCTGCACCGGGGCAACAAGAGCAGCGCGGATGACTTCTACCGGCTGATCACCAGCGCCTACCCGCACCTGCTCCACGTGATCACGTGGGTGTCGGCCACGCTCGTGATCGTCATGGCCGGGGCGCTCCTGCTGCGCCTGCCGCCGGGTGCCCCGGCCAGGCCGGCCGTGCGGCCCGCGCTGGCGGCGGGCGTCGCCTGGGTGTTCTTCTGGTCGTACCTGCTGCCCTGGTACGACGCCATGATCATCTGCCTGCTCCCGCTGTACCCGGTGACCCTGCTCGACTGGCTCGTCCTGGCCAGGCTGGCGGCGGGCACGATCGCCAGCCTCCCGGGGAACCCGTGGCCGCCCCGGAGCCCCGTCGCGGCGTGGATCGAGTCGCAGCTGGTTGGCCGCGCCGCCCCGCTGGTCATGCTCCTCGCCGGCCTGGGCCTCATCGCCTTGTGCGCATCCGGGCGCTGGACGGCGCGCTGGTACGGCGAGCGCCTGTCGCGGCCGGGCGGGCGCGGCGGCGGCTGGCCCGCCTGCGGGACATTCGCCCCTAGCGGGAAGCGGGCGGATGCTCCAGGCTCGGATTGACGTGCCGGGGCCGGCCCGGCCCGTAGCATCGGAGGAGCCCGGGTGACCCAGCCAGACGGAACGTGGCCGCCGCCGGAGCCGGGCGCCGCAGGCGCCCGGGCCAGCGACGACCAGGTCAGGCGCTGGCGGCAGATGCTGGCCAGCGAGCGGGACGCCGCCGAGCTGTACGCGAGGCTGGCCCGGGCCGAGGCCGGCGAGCGCAGGAACATCCTCGAGGAGCTTGCGGCGGTCGAGCGCCGCCACGCCGCCCACTGGGAGGCCAAGCTCACCGCGGCGGGGGCGGCCGTGCCGCCAGCCGGCGCGCCGAGCCTGCGGACCAGGCTCCTGGCCACCGCGGCGCGCGCGTTCTCCGCGCGGGCCGTCCTGCCGATGATCGAGCGGGCGGAACGAGCCGACGCGGGCATGTACGACCACGAGCCGGACGCGGCTCCGGGGATGGCGCAGGACGAGCGGGGGCACGCCCGCGCCCTGGCCAGGCTGGCCGCCAGCCGGCCCGGGCCCCGCGAGCAGATATCCCGGCGCGAGCCCTGGCACCGGGGGGACCGCTCGGGCGCGCTGCGCGCCGCGGTCTTCGGCGTCAGCGACGGGCTGGTGTCCAACACCTCGCTGGTGATGGGATTCGCCGGCTCGGGGGCGGCCAGGACCACGGTCCTGCTGGCCGGGGTGGCCGGGCTGCTCGCCGGGTCCTTCTCGATGGCGGCCGGGGAGTACGTCTCGATGACCAGCCAGCGGGAGATGTACCAGCGCGAGATCTCGCTGGAGGCGGCCGAGCTGGCCGAGAACCCCGAGGAGGAGCGGGCCGAGCTGGCGCTGCTGTACCGGGCCAAGGGGCTGCCGCGAGCCGACGCCGAGCGCCTGGCCGCCCAGATCATGAGCGACCGGAAGGTCGCGCTGGACACCCTGGCCCGCGAGGAGCTGGGCCTGGACCCCACCGCGCTCGGCTCCCCGTGGGCGGCCGCGATCTGGAGCTTCCTCGCGTTCGCCGCGGGCGCGCTCGTCGTCGTGCTGCCGTACCTGGCCGCGTCCGGCACCGTCGCGCTGCTCATCGCGATCGGGCTCGCGGCGGCGGCCCTGCTGCTGGTCGGCGGCGGGATCGGCGCGCTGAACGGCCGCCCCGCGATCCGCTCCGGGCTGCGCCAGCTCCTCGTCGGCGCGCTCGCCGCGGCGGTCACCTTCGGCGTCGGCCACCTGATCGGGGTGAGCGTCTCCTAGCGGGACGGCCGGGCCTGGCGCGGAGCCGGCCAGCGGGCGCGGCGCTCAGCCAGCCGCCACCCGCACGGCAAGGCCGGGGCGGTGCGCCAGCCGCTCCGCCGGGCAGTGGTGCAGGCGCCCGCGCACGCGGCTGTGCGACCGCCGCCCCACCACCAGCAGGACCGCGCCGACCTCGCGCGCGGCCCGCTCCAGCTCGGTGGCCGGATCCCCGGTCCGGACCAGGAATCGCCAGGCCAAGCCGCCGGATCCGAGGATCTGCGCGGCGTCGAGGAACGCGGCGGCCTCCGTCTCGCTCACCTCGGGCGGGGTCAGCGCGACCGCCACGCCGGACAGCCCGGAAAGCCACATCCACCACGGCGGCCAGTGATCGACGTGCACGGCGACCACCGCCGCGCCCAGGCACCCGGCGGCGTCCGCGGCGGCACGCAGCGCCAGCCGGCCGGAGTCGGACCCGTCCACGCCCGCCACCACCGGCCCCGCTCGCCACCCGGCGGGCAGCGCGCCGCCTCGCTCGACGCCCGGGGACGCGGCCACCAGAACCTCACGCCGGCACTGAACGCACCAACCACCTGATGTGACGATACACCTGCACTACGCAGAGCCGCACGACGCAGGACGGCCGGCGGTCCCCTGCGGCCCGGCGGTCCCCTGCGGCCCGGCGGTCCCCTGCGGCCCGGCGGCGGGCCGGCGCTCATCTCCCGGCGGGCCGCCGCGGGGAGCGGGCCGGCGCCAGCCGCCGTCCCGCGCGAGCAGGTGCCCCACCAGCAGGGCGGTGCTCCCGGCGACCTGCCGCGAGGTGACCGCGTGCCACGGCCGCCGCATCGGCGTCCCGGGCACCGGCACCTCGGCCAGCTCGCCGGAGGCCAGGCGGGCCGCTACCGCCTCGCGCGAGACCAGCGTGACGCCCAGCCCGGCCATGGCGCCCGCGACCACCGCGCCGTGCGATCCGAGGGTGAGCCGGGGCGGGTCGGCCTCCCACCCGGCGAGCAGCGCCTCGCAGGCCGCCCGGGTCCCCGAGCCGGCCTCGCGGAGCAGCCAGCGCGTCCGGCCGAGGTCGAAACTGGCCGCCACGGCGGGGGCCGCCACCACCACGAGCGTGTTCGCCCGCAGCGCCTGGATGCGGACCGACCCGGCCAGGTGGCGCGGGGGCCGGCCGGCGATCGCCAGGTCCGCCTGGTGGGTGACCAGCAGCTCCCACACCCGCTCGCTGGTGGCCACCTCCAGGCGCAGGTCCACGCCAGGATGGCGGGCCAGGAACGAGGCTAGCAGCGCGGGCAGCACGTGCTCCCCGGCCGTGGTCACCGCGGCCACCCGGATCCGGCCGTGCTCAGGGTCCTGGACCCCGCGCGCCGCGGCGAGCGCCTCCTCGTGCAGGCCCAGGATCGTCCTGGCGTACCCGGCGTATGCCTCGCCGGGTACGGTGAGCCGCAGGCCGCGCCCGTGGCGCTCGATCAGCGGCACGCCGACCTCCCTGGCCAGCGCGCCGATCGCGGCCGAGACCGCGGACTCGGTCACGAACAGGCGCTGCGCGGCGGCCCGCACCGATCCGGAGTCGGCCACCGCGATGAACGCCCGGAGCCGGGCCACCGTCGTCACGAGACTTAATCTATCACTCATGTCATGATGAAGAATGTTCATTGTTCTTCTAACAGTTTCCGGTGATGATGGCGGTGTCACGCAGCGCAGGCAGGAGCGGCAGGAGGACGGCCGATGTCGGACCGGTGGGGCGCCGGGGTGATCCCCTACGCCGAGATGGGGTACTGGCAGCCGGACTACGAGCCGGGGCCCACGGACGTGCTCGCCGCCTTCCGGGTCACCCCCCAGCCGGGGGTGCCGCCAGAGGAGGCGGGCGCGGCCGTGGCCGGGGAGTCGTCGACCGCGACCTGGACGGTGGTGTGGACCGACCGGCTCACGGCCTACGACCACTACCAGGCCAAGTGCTACCGGATCGATCCGGTGCCGGGGGCGCCCGGCCAGTTCATCTGCCACATCGCCTACCACCTCGACCTGTTCGAGGAGGGCTCGATCGCCAACCTGACCTCCTCGGTGATCGGCAACGTGTTCGGGTTCAAGGCCCTGGCCGCGCTGCGCCTGGAGGACATGCGGATCCCGCCCCACTACGCCAAGACCTTCCAGGGCGCCCCGCACGGGATCGTGATGGAGCGCGAGTACCTGAACAAGTACGGTAGGCCGCTGCTCGGCGCGACCGTCAAGCCCAAGCTGGGCCTGTCGGCGCGGAACTACGGCCGGGTCGTGTACGAGGCGCTGCGTGGCGGCCTCGACTTCACCAAGGACGACGAGAACATCAACTCCCAGCCGTTCATGCGCTGGCGGGACCGGTACTGCTTCGCCATGGAGGCGGTCAACCGCGCCCAGGCGGAGACCGGCGAGATCAAGGGGCACTACCTCAACGTCACCGCGGCCACGATGGAGGACATGTACGAGCGAGCCGAGTTCGCCGCCGGGCTCGGCTCGGTGATCGTCATGATCGACCTCACGGTCGGCTATACGGCGATCCAGTCGATGGCCAAGTGGGCCCGGCGCAACGGCGTCCTGCTCCACCTGCACCGGGCCGGCCACTCCACCTACACCCGCCAGAAGAGCCACGGGGTGAACTTCCGGGTGATCGCCAAGTGGATGCGGCTGGCCGGGGTGGACCACATCCACGCGGGCACGGTCGTGGGCAAGCTGGAGGGCGACCCGAACAGCGTCCGCGGCTACTACGACACGCTGCGCCTGGACCAGGTCGCCCCGGATCCGGTGAAGGGCCTGTACTACGAGCAGGACTGGGCCGGGCTGCCCGGCGTCATGCCGGTCGCCTCCGGGGGGATCCACGCGGGGCAGATGCACCAGCTGCTGCACTACCTCGGCGAGGACGTGGTGCTGCAGTTCGGCGGCGGCACGATCGGCCATCCGATGGGAATCGCCGCCGGCGCGACCGCCAACCGGGTGGCGCTGGAGGCGATGATCAAGGCGCGCAACGAGGGCCGCGACTACCTCGCCGAGGGCCCGGAGATCCTGCGGGCCGCCGCCAAGCGCAGCCGCGAGCTCGACGTCGCGCTCTCGACCTGGGGCGACGTCACCTTCACCTACGCCTCCACCGACACGCCCGACATCGTCGCGACGCCGACCACGGCCTAGCGGATCCTCAGGGAGGGCACATGCGCATCACCCAGGGCACGTTCTCGTACCTGCCCGAGCTCACCGACGAGGAGATCGAGCTCCAGATCAGGTACGCGCTCGGCAACGGATGGCCGTTGTCGGTCGAGTTCACCGACGACCCGCACCCGCGGAACAACCTGTGGGAGATGTGGGGGCTGCCGATGTTCGACCTGACCGACCCGGCCGCTGTGCTGTACGAGGTGAACGAGTGCCGCCGCGCCTACCCAGGGCATTACATCCGGCTGAACGCCTACGACGCCCGGTACGGCCGGCAGACCACCGCGCTGTCGTTCCTGGTGCACCGGCCCGCCGAAGAGCCCGGGTTCCGCCTGGCCCTGCAGGAGGGGCCGGACCGGCAGGTGCGCTACACGCTGCACCCGTACGCGCTCGACCGGCCCAAGGGCGACCGGTACCGGCGATGACGGCCCCGACCACGGGCCGCCCCGGATTCGGCATGGCCAGGCCCGGCCAGCCGGATCCCGGCGACGGCCCGCCCGCCGGGGCGGGTGAGCCCGGCGGGCGGTTCACCCCGGGCCTGGCGCCGGACGCCCTCGTCGACCTCGCCGCCGAGCGGAGGGCGGCCGGCATCGACGACGTGCTCGCCGCGCTGGACCGCGAGCTGGTCGGCCTCGCGCCGGTCAAGCGCCGGATCGCCGAGATCGCCGCGCTGCTGCTCATCGACCGGGTGCGGGAGCGGTTCGGGATGGCCACCACCCGGCCGAGCCTGCACATGTGCTTCACCGGCGACCCGGGCACCGGCAAGACCACGGTCGCGATGAGGATGGCCGAGCTGCTGCACCGCACCGGCTACCTGGAGCGCGGGCACCTGGTCGCGGTCACCCGCGACGACCTGGTCGGCCAGTACGTGGGGCACACCGCGCCGAAGACCAGGGAGGTCCTCAAGCGGGCGATGGGCGGGGTGCTGTTCATCGACGAGGCCTACTACCTGTACCGGGCGGAGAACGAGCGCGACTACGGGCAGGAGGCGATCGAGATCCTGCTCCAGGTGATGGAGAACCAGCGGGACAAGCTGGTCGTGATCCTGGCCGGGTACGCCAGCCGGATGGAGGCGTTCTTCTCCTCCAACCCCGGGATGAGCAGCCGGATCGCCCACCACATCGACTTCCCCGGGTACAGCCTCGACGAGCTCGCCGCGATCGCGGACCTGATGCTGGGCCAGGCCGGCTACCGGCTCTCCGAGCAGGCGCGCCAGACGTTCCGCGAGTACCTGCGCCGCCGGATGGAGCAGCCGCGGTTCGCCAACGCCCGCTCGGTCCGCAACGCGCTGGAGCGGGCCAGGCTGCGCCACGCCAGCCGGCTGCTCGCGCAAGACGGCCAGCCGGCCAGCCGCGACGACCTGATGCGCCTGGAGCCCGCCGACTTCCTGGCCAGCCGCGTCTTCGCCGGCGGCGCTCAGGGCCGGGCGTGACCGGCGGGGACCCGGACCGTGACCGTCGTGCCGCGGCCCGGGGCCGACCGGACCTCGAACCTCCCGCCGACCAGGCCGGCCCGCTCGGCCATGCTCCGCAGCCCGTAGCCGGGCGCTCCCCCGGGCCCGGGGGCGCCGCCCTGCCCCGCGCCGTCCTCGTGCCCTCCGGCCGCGGCCGGATCGAAGCCTGCCCCGTCGTCGGCCACCTGCAGCACCGCCATGCCGCGCTCCAGCCGCAGCTCCAGCCTGGCCACCTCGGCGCGCGCGTGCTTGACCACGTTCTGCAGGGCCTCCTGGGCGATCCGGTAGAGGGCGATCTGGACGTGCTCGGGCAGCGTGCACTCCTGCGCGTCCACCTCCACCCGCACGCCCGCGGTGGACCTGCCGAGGCTGGCCAGGCCGTCGGCCAGGCCCAGGTCGTCCAGCAGCGGCGGGCGCAGGTCGAAGATGGTCGCCCGGGCCTCGTCGAGCGTGAGATCGACGATCTCGCGGGCCCTCGCGAGCTGGCCGGCCGCGAACTGGCGGTCGGCGGGCAGCGCGTCGGCGGCGGCGTCCAGGTGGTAGGCGAGGCTGAGCAGCCGCTGCGAGATCCCGTCGTGGATGTCGGCGGCGATCCTGCGCCGCTCGCCCTCCTGGACCTCGATCACGTGCTCGACGAACTGCTCGTGCGCCCGCTCCCGCGCGGCCAGCCTGCGGTGCAGCCGCGCCTGGTGGACCACGCCGGCCAGCAGGCTGCCGATCGTGGTGAGCAGCCGGACATCCCGCTCCGTGAACTCGCGCCTGGCCCTGGTGTGCACGTTCAGCACGCCGACCAGCCCGCTCGGCTCGCTGGCCATGGGAACCGAGGCCATCGAGGTGTAGTCGCGGCCGTGCAGGCCGGGGATGTAGCGGTAGCGGGGGTCGGACTCCTTGTCCGCCACGATCACCGCGGGCCTGCGGTGACTGGCCACCCATCCGGTGACGCCCTCGCCGAGGCGCAGCCTGACCTTGCCGACCTGCTCGTCCATCGGCGGGGTCGCGCCGGCGAGGGTCAGCGAGGTCCCGGAGTCGTCGAGCACGTGCACGAAGCACACGTCGGTGCCGGTGGCCGCCACGATGAGCCGGGCCACCTTCGCGGCGAGCGGGCCGAGATCCGGGCCCGCCGCGGCAGCCTCGATGATGCCCACCAGAAGCCGGTTCTCCCGCTCGGGATCGCCGAGCTCCAGGGCCGGCCCGCTCAATGCACGATCCCCTCGCGCAGCGCCACCGCGACCGCCCCCGCCCGGTCGCTGACCTCCAGCTTCCGGTAGATCGAGCGCAGGTGGCTCTTCACGGTCTCCTCGCCGAGCACCAGCCGCCCGGCGATCGCCCGGTTGGACAGGCCCGCCACGGCCAGGGCGAGCACCTCGCTCTCCCGGTGGGTCAGCCCCAGGTGCGCCCCCGGCCAGAACTCGCCCCGCTGGAGCCGGGCCGCCGAGGCGGCGGCCCGGCCGGCCATCGCGGGGTCCACCACGGTCTCGCCCTGCGCCACCCGCTCCAGGTGCGCGACCAGCTCGGCGCCGCCGACCCGCTTGAGCAGGTACCCGGCGGCGCCGGCCCGCAGCGCCTGGAACAGGTACTGCTCGTCGTCGTAGGCGCTGAGCAGCACGACCCGGCGGGCCGGATCCCGCTCCACCAGGGACCGGCACAGGTCCAGCCCGCTCGTCCGGCCCAGGCGCACGTCCACCAGCACGATGTCCGGGTCGAGCGCGTCGACCAGCGGCCCGGCCGCTGCCGCGTCCGCGGCCTCGCCGACGATCCGCACCCGGCCGGCGAAGCGCGCCAGGATGGCCTTGAGGCCCTGGAGCACCATCTCGTGGTCGTCCACCAGGACCAGCCGCAGCGGACGCTCCGTCATGTCCTCACGATAGTGGGGGCCCGGAATGTCGCGACCGTGCCGCCGGTCCGTTCACCCTCGGCCTCACCCGTCCGGGGGACGCCGCGTGACCTGCGGGAACCTAACGTGGCTGACACGCCCGCCGGCCGGCGGCACGGATGCCAGGAGGTCAGATGAGCCACGCGGCCCTGGCGCCCGCCGCGCCCGCGGCCGGCACCGCGCCGGGCCGGGCCGCGCCGGCCGGCACCGCGCCGGGCGGGACCGCGCCCCTCATCGTGCCCTCGGTGCTCGCGGCGGACTTCTCCCGCCTGGGCGAGGAATGCCGCGCCCTGGAGGCGGCCGGCGCCGACCGGATCCAGTGGGATGTCATGGACGGCACATTCGTGCCGAACCTGACGATGGGCCCGGACGTGGTCGGCTCGGTGCGCCCGCTGGTCTCGCTGGAGTTCGAGGCCCACCTGATGGTCGCCGACCCGGACCGGCTCCTGCCGCGCTGGGCGGAGGCGGGCTGCCAGCTCATCATCGTCCACGCGGAGGCCTGCGCCCACCTGCACCGCACCCTGGCGGCGATCCGCGACCTGGGCGCCCGGCCCGGGGTCGCCGTCAACCCGGCGACCCCGCTGTGCGCGGTCGAGCACGTGCTCGACCTGGCCGACCTGCTGCTCGTGATGACGGTCAACCCGGGCTCCGGGGGGCAGCGGTACCTCGCGAGCATGGAGCCCAAGATCGCGGCGGCCGCGGCCATGGCCGCGGCGGCCGGGCACCCGGTCGAGGTCGAGGTGGACGGCGGCATCGGCCGGGCGACGATCGGCGCGGCGGCCCGCGCCGGGGCGACCACGTTCTGCGCCGGGAGCGCGCTGTTCGGCACCCGCGACCAGCGGGCCGAGATCGCCGCGCTGCGGGCGCTGGCCGCCACCGCGGGCCAGCGGGCGCGGAAGGGCGGAGGATGCACATGCCGCACAAGCTGATGCGGATGCGCCGGGCCGAAGCCGATCAGGGCACGCCCGGCCGCCCCATCATGATCGCGATCGCCGGCGACAGCGCGGCCGGCAAGACCACCCTCTCCCGCGGCCTGATCGAGGCGCTCGGCCCGGGCCGGGCCACCACCATCTGCGTGGACGACTACCACCGGTTCGACCGGGCCGAGCGGGCCGGGCTGCCGTACACGGTGCTGCACCCGGACTGCAACTACATCGAGATCATGGAGCAGCACCTGCAGCTGCTGGCGATCGGCGAGCCGGTGCTCAAGCCGGTCTACGACCATTCCACCGGCCGGCTGACGCGGCCCGAACTGGTCGAGCCGCGTGAGTTCATCATCGTCGAAGGGCTGCTGCCGCTGCACACCAAGCTCTCCCGGGCCTGCTTCGACGTGACCGTCTACCTGAACCCCCCCGAGGAGATCCGCCGCCGGTGGAAGATCGTGCGGGACACCTCCGAGCGCGGCTACACCGCCGAGCAGGTCCTCGCCGAGCTCGCCCGGCGCGAGCCCGACTCCGAGGCGTTCATCCGGCCGCAGCGGGCCTTCGCCGACATCGTGGTCAGGTTCGGCCCGGCGCCGCACCGCGACGACCCGCCGGGAACGCCGCTGTCCGCCGAGCTCATGCTCCGGCCCACGATCCGCCACCCGGACCTGACCCGGGTGCTCTCCGACGGTGACCAGCACGCGATCCACCTCAAGCTGACCCGGGACACCGACGGCCGGCCCGTCGACACCCTGCACGTCCACGGCTACTCCCCCCGGGAGGACAGCGCCACCGTCGAGAAGGCGATCTGGGCCGAGCTCGGCATCGACGCCTCGGTCCCCGATTCCCTCGGCCGCCTCGCCGACGGCGAGCGGACCGAGCCGCTGGCGATCACCCAGCTGCTGCTCCTGTACCACCTGCTCGACGCCGCGCGCTGACGCCCGCCGCCTCGCCACCAGCCGTCCGGGCCGGATGAGGTTCCCGGGACATATGTCCCGGGAAGGGTTGTTCACCCGGAGCCGCCCGTCATAGGTTCGGCCGAGAAGGCTTCCCGTACGGAAGGAGTCCGCCATTGGCCGCGACCGACGCGTCCGCCGCGCCTGTCCCGGAGGGCACCGGGACGCTCGCCCTGCGGGAGAAGGCGAAGCTCCGCAAGGTCCTGCGCCGGTTCGACCTGGTGCTCTTCACCGCCTGCGCGATCGTCGGGCTCGACAGCGTGGCGGCCGCCGCGCAGGCGGGCGCGCAGGCGATCACGTGGCTGGTCATCTCACTGGTGATCTTCCTGATCCCCTACGGCATGCTCACCGCGGAGCTGGGGTCGGCGTTCCCGGTGGAGGGCGGGCCCTACGAGTGGGCGCGGATGAGCTTCGGCCGGGCCGCCGGAGCCGTGGCGTCGGTCCTGTACTGGCTGTCCAACCCGATCTGGGTCGGCGGGACGCTGACCGCCACGACGATCGCCGCCATCGACAGCTTCATCCTCGCCAAGCCCATGCCGACCGGGTGGGAGATCGTGGTCGGCCTGGCGTTCACCTGGGTCACCGTCGGGATCGCGATCGTGGCCTTCCGCATCGGCAAGTGGGGGCCGAACATCGGCACGATCGTCAAGATCGCGGTGGTGGCCCTGTTCACGATCCTGTTCATCGCCTACCTCGCCCAGCACGGGCGGCCCGCGGGCGCGTCGACCGCCGCCGACCTGCGCCCTTCCATCTCGGGGTTCACGACCGCGATCGGGATCCTGGTCTTCTTGTGGGTGGGCTTCGAGCTGGCCAACGGCGCCTCGGAGGAGATGCGCAACCCGCGCCGTGACGTCCCGGCGATGATCGTCGGATCCGGGGTGATCGGCGCGATCCTGTACGGGCTGGTGATCCTCGGGATCGTGCTGGTGATCCCGAGGGCGAGCCTGTCCAGCGTGAGCGGGTTCACCGACGCCTACTCCGCCGTCGCCGGGGTGTTCCACTCGCGCGCGCTCGACGTGGTCTTCGCCATTCTGGTGATCCTCACGCTGGTCGGCAGCGGCTCGGTGTGGCTGGAGGGAGCCGACCGGACCCAGGCGGTGGCCGCGCTCGACGGAGCCGCCCCCGCGTTCCTCGGCCGCTTCACCAGCTTCGGCACCCCGATCGCGGTGAACCTCGCCTCGGGCGTCATCGCCTCCGTCATGTGCGTGCTCGTGCTCACCATCACCAAGGGCAGCCTCGTCAGCTTCTTCTCGGTGATGCTCGCGCTCACGATATCCACGACCACGCTGAGCTACCTGTTCATCTTCCCGGCGCTGGTCGTCCTGCGCCGCAAGTACCCGGGCGCGCCCCGGCCCTACCGGGTGCCCGGCGGGGCGGCCGGAGCCTGGGCAGCGGTGATCATCTCCGAGCTCTTCGTGGTGGTCACCGTCGTCACGCTGGTCTGGCCGGGGGCGATCAACGCGCTGTTCGGCCAGTCCTACTCGATCCGGCAGAGCTGGGGCGTATCCCGGGCGTTCTTCGAGTCGGTGACGCTCGGCTCGCTCGCGGTCATGGTCGCGCTGGGCCTGGCGTTCTGGGCGCTGGGCGAGCGCAAGCGCCGGGCGGGGCTGCTCGGCATCGAGGTCCGGGTGGAGGCCGCCCCCGGGGCGGAAGGCCCGCCGGGCTAGCTGGTCACCCGGGCGCGCTGGCGTCCATGAGCTCGCCGACCGCCCGCGCTCCGGCCTCCGGCGCGGCGCGCAGCGCGGCGGCGACGGATGCCCGGTCGGCCTCGGGCCTGTTCTGGGAGAGCTTCGCCTTGGCCTCCACGGACGTGACGGCCAGCTCCACGCCGACGATCGCCCGTAGCTGCCCGGCGATGTAGCGCTCCGGCGCGTCGGTGACGTGCCAGCGTTCCGCCGCGCCGTCCGGCAGTCGGCGGGCCTCGTGCAGGTCGGTCAGCCGGGTGACCACGTCGCGGAGCCAGGCCTCGTCCCGGTGGAAGGTGACCGGGCCGGTGAAGTGCACGCTGACGTAGTTCCAGGTGGGAACCGCCCGGCCGTGCTCGGCCTTGCTCGGGTACCACGACGGCGAGACGTACGCCTGCGGCCCGTGGACGATGGCGAGCCCCTCCGCGCCCGGCGCGGCCGTGCTCCACTGCCGGTTGGCCAGCGCCATGTGGCCGAGCAGCCTGCCGTTCCCGCCGCCCGAGCGGTCCCAGATCACCGGGAGCAGGGTCGCCGCCGGCCTGGCCCCGTCGAACGTCACCAGGTCGGCCGCTCCCGAGCGCGCCACGAACGCAGCCACCGCGTCCAGGTCATTCATCGCGAAGCAGTCGGGAACGTACATGCCTGGCTCCTCTGTCAGGCCGCCCGGCCCCGGATCGCGGTCGCCCGGGCCGCCGGCGGCGGCCGGCCGCGGGCCTGGCCCGGCGCCGGCTCGGCCCGCCTCGCCCGTCATGGTACGCACGTCAGGCCCCCGGCACGATGACGGCGGCGGTCTGCCTGCCCGGGGTCAGCTGCCGGGCGGGGACTGCCAGCGGCGGACGGCGAGCACCCCGGGCACGATTGCCAGCACGCCGGCCCAGCACGCCAGCCCGGCCAGCGGGACCGCCGCCGGGCCGCCGGAGGCGAGCGACCTGATCAGGTCGGCCGCGCTGGTGACCGGGTTGACCCGCGCGACCGGTCGCATCCAGGCCGCCAGCGCGCCGACCGGCGCGAACGCCGCGCTCACGAACGTGATCGCGATGGCCGGGAAGAACAGCACGCGCTCGGCGGTCTCCGCGTCGCCGATCAGCAGCGCCAGCCAGGCCGACGCGACCGCCAGGGCCAGGCCGAACGCGACCGCGACCGCGACGACGCCCGCGGCCCCGGCCAGCCCGCTCCTGATCCGGAACCCCAGCGCCGCGACGCCCACGCCCATGAGCAGCGACGCCTGCGCCGCGAGCAGCACCGCGTCGTAGCCGAGCCGGCCGAGCAGGACCGCCGGCCGGGACATCGGCATCGACCGGAACCGGTCGGCCAGGCCGCTGCCGGAGTCGCGGAGCAAGCCAAGGCCGGTGGTGGGCGCGGTCAGCGCCGCGTTCTGGATGATGATCCCCGGGATCAGGAACTGCCGGTACGCGCCGACCGCGTGGAGCCCGGATGCGGCCAGGTCACCGAACACCGAGACGAACAGCACGAGCAGCACCAGCGGCTGCACCAGCGGGTACACCAGCCTGCCCGGGCTGAGCCGGAGCAGCCTCAGGTACCGCCAGCTGATCAGCGCGCTGTCCCGGCCGAGGCGCCTCATGGCGCGCTCCCGGCCGGCTCGGTCAGGGCGAGGAACGCCTCGTCCAGCGACGGCTGGCGCAGCCCCAGCTCGGCCACCGGGACGCCGGCCGCGGCCAGCGCCGCGGCCACGGCGGCCACGTCGCGCGCCCCGCCCGGCGCGGCCACCGTGATCAGGTCCGGGGCGGCGCCGGCGCGGATCGCCCCGGGCGCCAGGGCCAGCCGCCCGGCCAGCACGCGGGCGGCCTGGGGCACGGCGTCGGCTCGTTCCAGCCGCGCCGTGACCACCCGCCCGCCGGCCCGGGCCTTGACGCCGGCCGCCGTCCCGGAGGCGATCACCCTGCCGTGATGGAGCACGTGCACCAGGTCGGCGAACCGGTCGGCCTCCTCCAGGTACTGCGTGGTGAGCAGCAGGGTGGTCCCGTCCTTCCGCAGCCCGTCCAGCGCCTGCCACAGCCGCTGCCGGCTGGCCGGGTCGAGCCCCGTGGTCGGCTCGTCGAGGACCAGCAGGGCCGGGCGCGTCATCAGGCTCGCCGCCAGGTCCAGGCGCCGCCGCATGCCGCCCGAGTAGGTGCGCGCCACCCGGCCCAGTGCCTCGCCGATTCCCACGAGCTCGACAACCTCGGCGGCCCGTGCCCGTGCCTGCCTCCGGCGCAGGCCGGCCAGGCAGCCGATGAGCATGAGGTTGTCCCGGCCGGTCAGCCCGTCGTCGAGCCCGGCGAACTGGCCGGTCAGGCCGATCCGCTCGCGGACCTGCGCGGCCTGCCTGGCCACGTCGAGGCCGAGCACCCGCGCCTGACCGCGATCCGGCCTGGTCAGCGTGGCGAGGATGCGGACCAGCGTGGTCTTGCCGGCGCCGTTCGGCCCGAGCAGCGCCGTCAGGCTCCCGGCCGGCACCGTGAGAGTCGCCCCGTCCAGCGCGGTCACGGGCCCGTAGGCCTTGACGAGGCCGGCCACCTCCACGGCCGGGGGAGCCGGCTGGCGGCCGGTGGCCAGGCCGGCGGTGGCCAGGCCGGCGGTGGCCAGGCCGGCGGTGGCCGGGCCGTTCGCGGGCGCCGGGGCCGGGCCCGGCGGTGCGCCGTCTCCTGGCGCGGCGGCCGGAAGCGCCATAGACTCATCCATAATTGTGAGGATAACACTTAGTGAGGTAGCCAGACAATATGTCAGGCTCAGATAATGTCAGTCGCGCGGCTGATGTCCCCCGGCTGACATCCGGCGGCGCCGCATCGGAGCACCTTGCCGCGCCGCGGGCCGCCGATCCCAGCCCGGCGGACCTGCCGATGAGCCTGGTCGGCATGCTGTTCCGGCTTGCGCCCAGGCTCGTCGAGCTGCTCGACCTGGGGGCCAGGGACTACGGGCTGGGCTTCGCGCGCGGCCGTGTGCTGTGGGCGCTGCGCGAGTCCGGGCCGGTGCTCATGCGCGGGCTGAGCGACGCGCTGAACGTCTCGCCGCGCACGGTGACCGGGCTGGTGGACGCGCTGGAGGCGGACGGCTGGGTGACCCGCGGGCCGCACCCAGGGGACCGCCGCGCGACGATCGTCTCGCTGACCCCGGCCGCCGAGGACGTCCTCGCCCGGCTGGACGCCTCCTACCGGGCGCTCGCCGCGGACCTGGTCGGCGACATTCCCGAGGCGGACCTGGCCCGCTGCCGCGCGGTTGTCAGGGTGCTCGGGGACCGCCTGGATGCCGCGGTCTCGCGGCGCATCGCCGAGTTCGGCCCGGCGGTGGTCCGGCCCGGGCGGCCGCGGCCGGGCTGATCGCGCGGACATGGCGAGAGAGGCCCCTCGCGTTTCTCGCGAATGCAGATTACGTGGTGTACGGGCTCACCGCCCGCATCCCCGCATCTCTCTGTGGGCCCCTCTCGTCACTTCCACGACATCACGCCCCGCAGCCCGCCGGTAGGGCCGAAGGTCCCATCTGCCCGGTCACGGCCCCGGCCCAGCCTGGCCGGCGAACCTGCGCAGCCGGGCACCGTCCTCGCGCTCGAGCTCGTCGAGCGCGAGGACGACCTGCGCCCTGGCCTGCTCCAGCGCCGGGATCAGGCGATCGGTCAGCGCCCTCAGCCGCCGCCTCGTCGCCGCGGCCTCGGCGGCCACCGCCCCGGCGGCAGCGACCGCGGCCGCGTGCCCGGCGGCGGCCTCAACCGCGGCCAGGGCCGCCGCCCTGGCCGCCTCGGTCGCCGGCCCGGCCCAGGCCGCCGGCGGCGGGGGCGCGCTGACCGACGCAGAGGCGGGATGGCGCACCCCGATCGTGGTCGTGTAGCCGATGCGCACCTGCGCGTGCCCGGCCGGCGCCGCGAGCCGGATCGCCCGCTCCCCGCCGAGCAGCGCGGCGAGCAGCACCGCGCGGTCGGCCTCCGCGGCGCGCCGCCGCCATGCCTGCCCGGTCCGCTCGGCGTCACGGGAGAGCCTGGCCTCCTCGGCCTGGAGCACGCGGAGCTTGCGGTCCAGCAGGTCGGCGCCGCGCCGGGCGGCGGCCAGGCGCCGGTCGAGCCAGATCCTGCCCGCCCGGCCCGGCGGGACCGCCAGCCGCAGGCCTCCCGGCCCGCCGTCCGGCCCGGTCACGGTCGCGCCTCCGCCCGGTCATCAGCGCCTGCCGGGCCGCCTGCCGGGCCGCCGCCTGCCGGGTACCTGGCATCGAGCACGTCGGCCGGGATCATGGTCAGCTCCCGCCGCGGCAGCTTCCCGAGCACCTGCCAGGCCAGCCGGAACGTCTCGTCCAGCGACCGGCTCTGGCCCGGCCCCTGGTGGACCAGGCAGTCCTCGAAGGCGCGCTCGAACTCGCTGTACCGCCGGTCGGTCTCGCTCAGCGCCTCCTCGCCGATCAGCTCGGCGAGCTCGCCCGCCCGCCGCGCGGCGGCCAGCGCCGCCAGCGTCTGCGCCGCCACGTCCAGGTGGTCGTCCCGCGTCCGGCCCGGGCCCGCGCCGCGGCGCATCAGCCGGGAGAGCGAGGACAGCGCGTCCACCGGGGGGTAGATCCCGCGGGCGTGCAGGCCGGGTGACAGCACGATCTGGCCCTCCGTGATGTACCCGGTCAGGTCGGGAACCGGGTGCGTGATGTCCCCGGCCGGCATCGTGAGCACCGGGATCAGCGTCAGCGAGCCCGGCAGGCCGTCGATCCGGCCGCACCGCTCGTAGAGCGAGGCCAGGTCGCTGTACAGGTAGCCGGGATAGCCCCGGCGCGCCGGGAGCTCGCCCCGGGCGGCCGAGACCTCGCGGAGCGCCTCGCAGTAGCTCGTCATGTCCGCCATGACCACCAGGACGTGCCTGCCTTCGGTGAACGCGAGGTGCTCGGCGACCGTGAGCGCCACCCTCGGGGTGAGCACCCGCTCGATCACCGGGTCGCCGGCCAGGTTGAGCAGGAGCACGAGCTCGCCCGCCGCCAGCCGGTCCTCCAGCGCCGCCCGGACGGCCGCCGCGTCCGCGTGGGTCAGCCCCATCCCGGCGAACACGACGCAGAACGGCTCACCGCCCGCCGTCGCCTGAGCCGCGACCTGCGCCGCCAGTTCCAGGTGCGGCAGGCCCGGGGCCGCGAAGACCGGCAGCTTCTGGCCGCGGACCACGGTTGTCAGCTCGTCGATGACCGAGACGCCGGTGAGCACGGGCTCCGAGGGCGGCAGCCGGGCCGCCGGGTTGACCGGATACCCGGCCACGGGCGCCGTGACCGGCCCGGTGACCGGCGGCCCGCCGTCCCGGGGCTGGCCGCGGCCGCCGCAGACCCGGCCGAGCCAGGCCGTCCCGACCTCGATCCGCAGCGGGCTTCCGGCGAACTCGACGGCCATCCTGGCCGGGTCGATTCCCGCCGTACCCTCCAGCACCTGAACCACGGCGAGGTCGTCGTCCGCCTCGAGCACCAGGCCGTGCCTGACCTCCCCGCCATCGAGGCGGATCGTCGCGAACTCGTCCCAGCCCACCCCGGTCACGCCCCGCAGCACGGCCAGCGGCCCGCGGAGCCGCTCCACCGCAGTGAACTCCGGCCTGGCCCACTGGCTCACGACCGGGGGCCGCCTTCCCGGTCGGCCTCAAGCGAGCTCAGCCGGCCGATCAGATCGCCGGCCCGCCCCCGCACCTGCTCCGGGGTGGCGGCCTCCTCCTTGGCCCGCAGCAGCGCGGAGAAGTCCTGCCGCTCGATCAGGTCCGCGGGCACGCCCCGGTCGGCCAGCCGGCCGCAGGCGTCGGCGACCTCGAGCGCGGCGTCGGCGAGCGCGGCCGCCCGCGCCGGCTCGCACGAGGCGTCCGTGGCGCTGATCGCGCTCTGCTGCAGCACGCCCTCCCGCACCAGCCGCCCGGCGAGGATGGCCATCCGCTGGGCCGCGGGCAGCGCGGTCGCGCCGGTCAGCTCGGCCAGCGCCGCGGCCTGGTCGGCCTGGACGAGCACGGCGGCAAGCCGCTCCCGGCGGTGCGCCCAGCCCGGGTCGCCGTTCCTGGCGTACCAGTTCCCGATCGCCGCCGCATCCCGGCAGAACGAGCCCTCCCACGAGACCGCCGGGTAGTGCCGCGCGTAGGCGAGGTCCCGGTCGAGCGTCCACAGGGTCCTGACGAACCGGACGCTGTAGGCGGTGACCGGCTCGGTCATGTCGCCCCCCGGCGGCGAGACCGCCGCGATGATCGTCACCGAGCCCGTCCGGCCGCCGAGCGTGGTGACCAGGCCGGCCCGCTCGTAGAACGCGGCGAGCGCCGACGCCAGGCCGGCCGGGTACCCCTCCTCGGCGGGCATCTCGCCGCTGCGCGAGGAGAACTCGCGCAGCGCCTCGGCCCACCGCGAGGTGGAGTCGGCGACCACCACCACCCGCAGTCCCATGTCCCTGAAGTGCTCGGCCACCGCCGCGCCGGCGTAGATGCTGGCCTCCCGCGCCATCATCGGCATGTTGGAGGTGTTGGCGATGACGACGGTCCGGTCCGCCAGGCGGCCACCGGTCCTGGGGTCGGCCAGGGCCGACAGCTCGGTGAGCATCTCGGCCAGCTCGTTGCCGCGCTCGCCGCAGCCGACATAGACGATCACGTCGGCGTCGCACCACTTGGTGATCTGCTGGAGCAGCACGGTCTTGCCCGTGCCGAACCCCCCGGGCACGGCGCTGGTTCCGCCCAGGGTGACGGGGAAGAGCAGGTCCACCACCCGCTGCCCGGTCCGCAGCGGCTCGCCGGCCTCCAGCCGCTCGGCGACCGGCCGCGGGGTGCGGACCGGCCAGGATCCGGTGAGCGGGACCGGGCGGCCGCCGACCGTGGCGACGATCGCTCCGGCGGGCAGGTCACCGGCCGGCGAGATCCCGCGGACCTCGCCGGCGGCACCGGGCGGCACCAGGACCAGGTAGGGAACGGCGCCGGCGACAGTGACGGCGCCCAGCGCGTCCCCGGCGGCCAGCACGTCGCCGTCACGAGCCCGCGGGGTGAACGGGAAGGCGCGGCCGGCCCCGGGCGGCGCCGCGGCAGCTCCTGGCCGCAGGAACGGGCCCGCCCCGGCCAGCGGGCGCAGCAGCCCGTCGAAGATCCCGCCAAGCAGGTGCGGGCCGAGCGGCGCCGACAGGGGCGCCCCCCGGGCGGCCACCGGGTCGCCCGGGGCCAGCCCGCCGGTGTACTCATAGGCCTGGACGGTGGCCCGCAGCGCGTCGATCGCGACCACCTCACCGGGCAGCCTCGGCTCGCCGAGCTCGACCACCTCCGCCATCGCCAGGCCCGCCAGCCCGCTCACCTCCACGAGCGGGCCGCTGACCCGGCTGATCCGCCCGGCGCTCCCGGTCCCGGTCATCCCGCGCAGAGCTCCGCGATCCGCCCGCCGAGGGCCGCCACCACGCGGTCGGCCAGCCTGGGCAGCGAGCAGTCGACGACGACTCCGCCCGCCCGGGCGATCACCCCGCCGTCAGGGTGCTCGGTGATCACCGCGCCCGGCCCGGCGGCGCGCCCGGCCGCCTCGGCCAGCCGGCTGCGCAGCCGCGGGTACTCCGGGCCGTCCCGCAGCCCGCGGATCGCCGTCGCGATCCGCGCGGCCAGGTCCTCGCGGAGCGCCAGCTCGCGCTGGAGCACGGCCGCGCGGGCCGCCCGCCGGCTCCGGCTGACCTCGGCGGCGGCCGCCGGGCGAGCCTGGGCCGCGCCGTCGGCCCTGGCCTGCTCCACGGCCGCGTCGGCCTCCGCCCGCGCCCGGGCGATCACCGCGTCGGCCTCCGCCCGCGCCCGGGCGATCACCGCGTCGGCCCGCGCCCGGGCCCGCTCCAGCATCGCCGCCCGGACCGGCGCGAGCGCGGCGATCTGATCGGCTGCCAGGACCATCGCCGGTCACTCCCCGCTGCCGGGCTCGCCAGGCGGCAGCACCACCGGGAGCACGCCGGGACGGCTCGCCAGCTCCCCGCCCAGCCAGCTCGCCGCCGCCGGGGTGAGGATCACCACCGCCACGTCGCCGGGAAGCTCACGCCACGCGCGCAGCGCCCCGGGCCGGTCGCCGGCCGGCCGCAGCACGGCCCCGGCGAGCGCGTACCCGCAGATCCGCAGGGGCTCACCGATCACCGCCACGCGCGCCACCGCTCACGCCTTCCCGATCAGGATGATCCCGACGATCAGGCCGTAGATCGCGATCCCCTCGGCGAGGCCGACGATCACCATCGCGCGCCCGAACAGCTCCGGCCGCTCGCTCATCGCCGCCAGCGCGGCCGCGCCGACATAGGCGACCGCGATCCCGGCGCCGATCGTCGACCCGGCCACCGCGATGGCCGCGCCGATCAGCGCCGCCGTGTGGCTGCCGGCCGCGGCGGCGGCCGCGGCCGGGGCCGCCCCCGCGACTGCCCTGGCGGCTCCGGCCGCCCTGACCGCTCCCGCCGTTCCCGCGGCGCCGGCCGGGCCGGCCACGGCGACCAGCAGCATGACGGCGGCGGCGAGCACAGCCACGCTGACCCCCGCGAGCAGCCATCCCGCCCGCTGCCCACGGCGCGCCGCCGCCCTGGCGGCGGCCACCGCGGCCACGATCACCGGAAGCCCGGCCACCCAGATCACCATCATCCCTCCCCCTTCGCCGGCCCGGCGGTCACCGGGCCCGGCTCGACCCGCAGCCGCCACGGGCGGAACGGTCGCCCCTGCGCGGCGAAGACCCGGGAGAACAGCTCGTAGTACTCCAGGCGCAGCGCCTGGACGGCCGCCACCAGCGCCTCGAGCGCGAACGCGAGCACCGTGCCGACGGCGAAGACCGCGACCGCGCCCGCCACCGCCACGCCGCCACGATGCCACAGCGCCCTGGTGCCGTCCCAGACCAGCAGGCCGAGCGCGGCGTGCGCCAGCCCGAACGCCGCTAGCCTGGCGAAGGACACCACGTTGGAGCCAAGCCTGATCACCAGGTCCACGACCTGCACCGCCGCCTGCGTCACGCCGATCCCGCCGCCCCCGGCCTCGGCGAAGAACCCGGTGAACGCCCCGGCCAGCGCCACTGCGGCGAGCACGGCCCCGGCGATCAGCGCCGGCGCGGACCGGTAGTACCAGCCGCCGGCCGCGGCGGCGACCGCGCCGAAGAGCAGCGTCCCGGCGATCCCGGAAGGCGCGTACAACGCGAGCGGCCAGCCGCCCTCCCGCCAGCGGTTCACGATCCCGAGCGCGTAGGCGCCGGCCAGCAGCACGGCACCGACCCCGATCGCGGCTATCAGCAGCGGGACCGGCTCGTCCACCGGGCTGAGCCAGAGCACCGGGACCACGCCGGTGGGGCCGAAGAACTCGCCGTAGGCGAAGCCGAAGCCGGTGGCCGCCACCCCCGCGCCGAGGACGAACGGCCAGGCCGTCCGGTACGGCCGTGCCCGGCCCGGCCAGCCGAGCCACAGCGCCACCCCGGCCGCGACCAGCGCCAGGCCCTCCGCGACGTCGCCGAACATCATGCCGAACATGGCGACGTAGCTGGCCCAGGCCAGCCAGGCCGGGTTGA
>JAJPIV010000120.1 GCA_021324595.1 Actinomycetota bacterium
CGCACGTGCACCGGCTTGAGGCCGTCCCGCACGTCCGGCAGCGCGCGGCCGACGATGACCGACATCGCGTAGTCGATGTAGCTGCGCTGCATCTCGACCTGGATGTCGACCGGCTCGAGCCGGCCGCCCGGTCCGCCGGGCGGAGCCTGCGGGGTGTCCACGCTCATTGGGTTGGTCTCCGGGAAGCTTGGCGGGTGCTAGATGTCCAGGAAGCGGACGTCCCTGGCGTTGCGCTGGATGAACGCCCTCCTGGCCTCGACGTCCTCGCCCATCAGGACGCTGAACAGCTCGTCGGCCTGCGCCGCGTCGTCGAGCGTGACCAGCTTCAGTACCCGGCGGCCGGGGTCCATCGTGGTCTCCCACAGCTCGTTCGCGTTCATCTCGCCCAGGCCCTTGTACCGCTGGACGCCGTCGCGGGGGCGCGGGTCCCGCCGTCCCGCGGCGATCCCGGCCTCGATCAGCGCGTCACGCTCCCGGTCGGAGTAGGCATAGTCGGGCTGGACGTTCCGGCCCTCCCACTTGATCTTGTAGAGCGGAGGCTGGGCCAGGTACACGTGGCCGGCCTCGACGAGCGGCTTCATGAACCGGAACAGCAGCGTGAGCAGCAGCGTGGTGATGTGCTGGCCGTCCACGTCGGCGTCGGCCATGAGGATGATCTTGTGGTACCTGAGCCTGGCGATGTCGAAGTCGTCGTGGATGCCGGTGCCGAGCGCGGTGATCAGCGCCTGCACCTCGTTGTTCTTCAGGACCCGGTCGATCCTGGCCTTCTCGACGTTGAGGATCTTGCCGCGGATCGGCAGGATCGCCTGGAAGTGCGGGTCGCGGCCGCCCTTCGCCGAGCCGCCCGCCGAGTCCCCCTCCACCACGTACAGCTCGCAGATCGCCGGGTCGCCGGACTGGCAGTCGGACAGCTTGCCCGGCAGGCCCGACCCGCCGGCCAGGCCCTTCCTGGTCAGCTCGCGGGCGCGCCGGGCCGCGATCCGAGCCCGCGCGGCCTGCGTGGCCTTCATCACGATGGCCTTGGCCTCGCCCGGGTTCCGCTCCAGCCAGTCGCGCAGGTGGTCGTTGCAGGCCTTCTGCACGAACGACTTCGCCTCGGTGTTGCCGAGCTTGGTCTTGGTCTGCCCCTCGAACTGCGGGCTGGCCAGCTTGACGTGGATGATCGCGGTCAGGCCCTCGCGGACATCCTCCCCGGTGAGCGGGTCATCCCTGTCCTTGACCAGCTTCTGCTCGCGGGCGTAGCGGTTGATGATCGAGGTGAGCGCCGCGCGGAAGCCCTCCTCGTGAGTGCCGCCCTCGGTGGTGTTGATCGTGTTGGCGAACGTGTGCACCGACTCGGCGTAGGAGCCGCTCCACTGCATCGCGACCTCGGCCGAGATGCCCGGGCCCTCGGCCGCGAACTCGATCACCGAGCCGTGGGCCGGCTCCTTGGTCGCGTTGATGTACCGGACGAAGTCCGCCAGCCCCCCGTCGTAGCGGAAGGTGACCGTCCGCGGCTCGCCGTTGATGTGGCCGGGGCGCTCGTCGGTGAGCGTGATCGAAAGCCCGCGGTTGAGGAACGCGATCTCCTGCAGCCGCCGCGAGAGAGTCTCGAAGGTCCACGTCGTGGTCTCGAAGATCGCCGGGTCGGGCCAGAACGTGACGCTCGTGCCGACCCGCCCGGTCGCCTCTCCCCGGGCCAGCGGCCCGAGCGGATCGCCTGCCGCGTAGCCCTGCCGCCAGGCGTACCCGTCCCGGCAGACCTCCACGTCCAGCCGGGCGGAGAGCGCGTTGACCACCGAGACGCCCACGCCGTGCAGGCCGCCGGACACGGCGTAGGACGTGCCCCCGAACTTGCCGCCGGCGTGCAGCGTCGTCAGCACGACCTCCACGGCCGGGCGATGCTCAACAGGGTGATCGTCCACGGGGATGCCGCGGCCGTTGTCGGTCACCCGGACCCCGCCGTCGGCGAGCAGCGTGACGTCGATCCGGTCGCAGTAGCCGGCCAGCGCCTCGTCAACCGCGTTGTCCACGACCTCGTAGACCAGGTGATGCAGGCCGCGCTCACCGGTTGAGCCGATGTACATGCCAGGGCGCTTGCGTACCGCCTCCAGTCCCTCAAGGACCGTGATCGAGCGTGCGTCGTAAGACAAGCGGCTGCTCCTCTGCCAGGCAGGACGGGCGCGCGGGCGCGGTTGCGCTTTCCCGGCGGGTCACTGCCGGGGTACGCTTGCCTATTTTACCTGGCTGCACCGTCAGCATCAGCCGCATCGGGCCGCCGCGAGGGCGCGGCGCCTCACCCGTAGGTGTCGCGGGGGCCGCGCCCGCCCCGGACCCGCCACTGCCCGCGCGGGCCCGCAGGCGCGCCAGGCCCGTGCACCCGGACCCGGCGGATCGCCCCCTGGCCCAGCTCAAGGTCAAGCCGCCTGATCAGCTCGCCGGCCAGCAGGCGCAGCTGGGTCGCCCAGGCGGTCGAGTCGGCCGCCACCACGAGCTCGGCGCCGTCCAGCCGCTCGGGCGCGGTGTGCGCGGCCAGGTCCGGCCCGACGATCCGCGCCCACTGCGCGAACACCGACCCGGTCGCGACCGCCGCGGCCCACCCGGACTCGGCCACCAGGTGCTCGATCGCGTCCGCGAGCGGGGCCGGGTCCTCGCGGCGTTCCCGGCGGCCGCCGGGAGGCCGGCCGGGCCCGGGTGCCCCGCGCCCGGCGCCCCGTTCACCCTGGCCGCCCTGGGGCCAAGTCCCGCCGGCGGCCCGTGGCTCTCCCGTGGACCCCGGTTCCCCCGGGCGCCGGGCGAGCGGGCGGCCGCCCCGGGCCAGCGCGTCGGCCCGCGCCCGGGCCAGGGACGCCGCGGCCAGCGCCGACCGGTCCGCCCCGGCCGGGCCCGGGCCATCTGCCCGGACGGGGCCATCGGCTGGCCCGGAGGGCACTGGCAGGCGCGCCGCGCCTGGCCGCACCGGATCAGGCGGCACCGGATCAGGCGGCACGGGCCACCACCCCGTCCGCCACCGCGTACCGCGCGCCGGAGAGCCTGGCCGGCACGTCGGCGCCGACCGCCGCGGTCACCAGCACCTGCTCGGCGGACCCCGCCAGCTCGGCGAGGCGCTCCCGGCGGCTGGAATCGAGCTCGGCGAACACGTCGTCCAGCATCAGCACCGGGTCCTCCCCGTCGGCCCGCAGCAGGCTGAACGCCGCCAGGCGCAGCGCCAGCGCCAGCGACCAGGACTCGCCGTGGCTGGCATAGCCGCGGGCGGGCAGCTCGCCGATCCGCAGCTCCAGGTCGTCCCGGTGCGGCCCGGCCAGGCAGACGCCGCGCTCGAGCTCGGCGCGCCGCAGCCGGCTCAGGTCCTCCAGCAGGCCCCGGGCGAGCTTCGCCGGGTCTGGGTCGGGGTCGAGCTCGCCGGAGCGCTCCGACCCCTGCCGGTAGGCCAGCCAGGCGCCGCCACGCCCGCCGGAGACCTCCGAGTAGCTGGCCGCCACCAGCGGGCGCAGTGCCGCGACCAGGCGCAGACGGGCGGCGGTCAGCTCAGCGCCCTTGGCGGCGAACTGCTCGTCCCACGCCTCCAGGCTCGCCGGGACGACTCCCGGCGCGTCCCGGCCCGGGCCGGCCGGCCTGGCCGACTTCAGCAGCGCGGTCCGCTGCCGCAGCGCCCGCTCGTAGTCGGCCCGCACCGCCGCGTACCTCGGCCGGCTCGCCACCAGCAGGTCGTCCAGGTAGCGACGGCGCTGCTCCGGGTCGCCCTTGACGACGGCGATGTCCTCGGGCGCGAACAGCACGCAGCGCAGCGTCCCGAGCGCGTCGCGGGGCCGCTGCAGCGGCACCCGGTTGAGCCGGACCCGGTTCGCCCGGCCCGCGTTCAGCTCGATCTCGACGAGCTGCTCGCCGGCCGCGGACCGGACCGCGGCACGCAGGATCGCCGACCGCGCGCCGTCCCGGACCAGGGGGGCGTCCGACGCCACGCGGTGGCTTCCGAAGGTCGCCGCGTACCAGGCCGCCTCGATGAGGTTCGTCTTGCCGGCCCCGTTCGGGCCGGTGAGGACCGTGACGCCGGGCCCGAGGGCCAGATCCGCCGACCGGTAGCAGCGGAAGTCGGTGAGCGCGAGCCTGGCCAGGTGCACGCCTTGCAGGGTAACGGCCCTCAGGGCGCGAGCCGGAACGGCATGAGCAGGTAGCGGTAGTCCGGGTTCCCGTCCGGCCCGGGCTTGCCGGTCAGCAGGGCGGGCTTGCCCGGCTCGGTGAACGAGATTCGCGTGGTGTCGCTGTCCACCGCGGACAGCCCGTCGGTCAGGTAGCTCGGATTGAAGGCGATCATCAGCTCGTCGCCGTCAAACGCCGCCTCGATCACCTCCTCGGCCTGCGCCTCGTCGCCGGTGCCCGCCTCCAGGGCGAGCTGGCCGGGGGTGAACCGCAGCCTGACGGCGGTGTTCTTCTCCGCGACCAGGGCCACCCGGCGGACCGACTCGGCGAGCAGCGCGGTGGCGACCTCGGCCGACGTGCTGACCGACGTGGGCAGCAGCGAGCGGACGCGGGGGAACTCGCCGCCGAGCAGCCTGGTCGTCGTCCGGCGACCACCTGCCTCGAATCCGATCATTCCCTCCCCGCCGGCACCCTCCTCGCCGGGCAGGGCGAGCGCGATCGAGACCTCCGCCGCCGTGGTCAGCGACCGGGCCGTGTCGGTCAGCGCCCTGGCCGGGACGAGCACGGCCGCGGACATGTCCGGCCGGGACGGCGTCCACCGCAGCTCGCGGATCGCGAGCCGGTACCGGTCGGTGGAGATCAGCGTGAGCCGGTCGCCGTCGATCTCGATCCGGATGCCGGTGAGGGACGGCAGCGTGTCGTCGCGGCCGGCGGCCACCGCCGTCTGGTTCACGGCGGTGGCGAACGCGTCGCTGCCGACCGTGCCCGCGGCGGGCGGCATCTGCGGCAGCGCCGGGTACTCGTCCTCGGGCATGGTCAGCAGGCTGAACGTCGCGCTGCCGCAGGACAGGACGGCCCGGGCGCCATCGGAGGCGAGCTGGACCGGCCGGTCCGGCAGGCTCCGGCTGATCTCGGCGAGCAGGCGGCCGGAGACCAGCGCGCTGCCCGGCTCGGTGACCTCGGCCGGCAGCGTGGCCAGCGCGGAGACGTCGTAGTCGAAGCTGGACAGCGTGAGCTCGCCCTGGCTCGCCGCGAGCCGCATCCCGGCGAGGACCGGCACGGTCGGCCTCGCGGGGAGGGCGCGGGCCGTCCAGGCGACCGCATCGGCGAGGACGTCACGTTCGACCACGATCCGCACGGCGTGCTGCCCTTCCGCTCGTACCGGGCGCCCCGCTGTCCCCGGACGGCCCGGGCGCGCCGCCTGGTGAGCGCGGGCGCTGCGAGCAGCCTAGCCCGCGGCGTGCCGCAAGGCCGGCGGGTTCGGCAAACCCCTGGGGGGCAAGGCGCCGTGGCCGGGCGGGCGCGCTACGGAAGTCTGGGATCGCGTGATGGAGAGAGGCAGTAGTCGTCATAGGGGCGGTGGATTCTGGGGACGGCGACATCCGCCCCGGTCAGTGCCGGTGCCCCGTCCACACCGGCAGTGGACGGGGTGTGGCGGGCGCGGGCTGGCTGTGGACGGCCGTGACGCCGCGGGCGGGCTCGGGCCCGGCTGTCCCCCGGCCGTTGCAGTCCCGGGGCCGCTGTCCGCAAGCCATCCACAAGGTTGTCCACAGCCTGTGTGTGCGGATCGTGACCCCGATGACCGCTGGGTGACGGTTGGTAGGCGGTCGGCTACATGACGCGCATCGGCCGGGCCTGGCGCCGGCCGCCAGCCGCTAGGGCTGGCGGGGATGGTCGCGGGGCAGCGCCTGCTGCTTGATCTTGTTGGTGAGCTCGGTGACCTGGTTGTAGATCGAGCGACGCTCCGCCATGAGCGAGCGGATCTTGCGCTCGGCGTGCATCACGGTGGTGTGGTCGCGGCCGCCGAAGTGCTGGCCGATCTTGGGCAGGGACAGGTCCGTCAGCTCGCGGCACAGGTACATGGCGATCTGCCGCGCGGTGACCAGCACCCTCGAGCGCGAGGTGCCGCACAGGTCGTCGACGGACAGGCCGAAGTAGGACGCGGTCGTGCCCATGATCATCGTTGCGGTGATCTCCGGGCTGCCCTGCGACTCGGGGATCAGGTCCTTGAGGACCAGCTCGGCGAGCTGGAGGTCGACCGGCTGGCGGTTGAGGCTGGCATAGGCGCTGACCCGGATCAGCGCGCCCTCGAGCTCGCGGATGTTGGTGGAGATGCGGCTGGCGATGTACTCGAGCGCCTCGGGTGGCGCGTGGAGGCGGTCCTGGACGGCCTTCTTGCGCAGGATCGCGATCCGGGTCTCCAGCTCCGGCGGCTGGATGTCGGTGAGCAGCCCCCACTCGAACCGGCTGCGCAGGCGGTCCTCCAGGGTGACCAGCCGCTTGGGGGCGCGGTCGGAGGAGATCACGATCTGCTTGCTGGCGTTGTGCAGCGTGTTGAAGGTGTGGAAGAACTCCTCCTGCGTCCCTTCCTTGTTCTCCAGGAACTGGATGTCATCGACGAGCAGGATGTCCACGTCGCGGTAGCGCCGGCGGAAGCCGTCCTGCTTGCCGTCCCGGATCATGTTGATGAAGTCGTTAGTGAACTCCTCGCTGCTGACGTACCGGACGCGGACCCCGTGGTAGAGGCTCTGCGCGTAGTGGCCGATGGCGTGCAGGAGATGGGTCTTGCCGAGCCCGGAGTCGCCGTAGATGAACAGCGGGTTGTAGGCCTTGGCCGGCGCTTCGGCGACGGCGACGGCCGCCGCGTGCGCGAAGCGGTTGCTCGACCCGATCACGAATGTCTCGAAGGTGTACTTCGGGTTCAAGCGCGTCTGGGCCGGCCGGGCGGCGGACCCGCCATGGCCGGCGGGCGGGATTCCAGGCACCGGCGGTACCGCGGCCGCGCGGGCCATGCCCGCGTCCCCGAAGCTTGCAGGGCCGGCCGGCTCGGTCGCCCCGATGGCGGGTGCGGCGGGGGACAGGTAGCGAGCTGACTGGGTCCCCGCCGGGCCCGGGCGCGGCACGCCGTTCCCGGCGTGCCGCGGGCCCGGGGGGAACTGTGACGCATGGCCGGGCGGCGCAGGATCACCGAAGGCGTCGTGGGGCAGGGCCGGCGGGCCGGCGGGCGATCCGCCGCCCGGGACGCCGAGCGGCAGGCGGATGCCCAGCGGCCCGGGTGACCCGCTCCCGGCGGGGCCGGCGGGATCCGCGGGCCGGTCGTCCTCCGGCTCGGGCAGGGCAGCCGAGACGGCCGGGTCGGTGATGACGGCGAGCTGGATCGCCCGGCCCAGCTCCCGGGAGAGCGCGTTGGTGATCAGCGAGCGCAGCCGGTTCTCGAGCTGGTCCTTGGCGAACTCGTTGGGAGTGGCGATCAGCGCGGTGTTCTCGACCAGGCCAAGTGGCCTGGTGAGCTGCAGCCACGCGCGCTGGTAGGGCTCGATCTGGGCCTCGGTGAGCTCGCTGAGCGACCGGGCCCAGATGTCGGCGAGGTCTGGTTCACTCACTGGCCGATCACCTCGCGTTCCCCCACCTCGGGCTCGACTCGTCCACAGCACGCGCGACGCCGCGGCGCCGACCGTACCGGGCCGCCCCGGGACCGATCCACAGGAGCCAGCCACGCCTTCCACAGCCTAGGCCGGTCCTGTGGCGCTCGCCCGGCAAACGGTGACTGTTCGCGCCCGCGGCGCCGGGCCCGCGGCTTGACCGGGCCTGCCGCGCCGCGTAATGTTGGCTGGCCTGGTCCGGTGCCGCCGCTGGGCCTGCACGCGGTGCGGCACGCGGCGCCCGGCCGGCGGATCGCGGCCGGCCGGCGGATCGCGCCGCCCGGCCGGGCCAGCGGGGCCGGACGTGGCGCCGGCCCCGGCGAGACGGGCTTTTGGCGCAATTGGAGTACTCCTGTGAGCAAGCGCACGTTCCAGCCGAACAACCGCCGCCGGGCGAAGGTCCACGGGTTCCGGCTGCGCATGCGCACCCGGGCCGGGCGGGCGATCCTGGCCGCCCGGCGCCGCAAGGGCCGCGAGCGGGTCAGCGTCTGACCGCCGGATCGCGTCGCGGCGGTGGCCGCCGATGCTGCCCGCGCGGTACCGGATGCGGCGGCGCGCCGACTTCACGGCCGCGGTCAGGCGTGGCCGCCGGGCGGGCGGCGCGCTGGTGGCCGGGCACCTGCTCGTGCCGGGGGTTCCTGCGCGGCAGGCTGGCCTCGTGCAGCCGCCGAGGATCGGCTTCGTCGTCGGGCGCGCAGTCGGCCCCGCGGTCACTCGCAACCGCGTGCGCCGCAGGCTGCGGCACCTGGCCAGGGGGTACCTGCACCGCCTGCCAGAGGGTAGCCTGCTTGTGTTGCGCGCTAATCCCCCGGCCGCGACTGCAAGCCATGCGGAATTGGCCGCCGAGCTGGATACGGTGATCCGGGCGCTGCTCCGGCGGCAGGGTGGTGCGGTGTGAAGGTAGGACACGGAGCCGGAGCGGTGCTTGACATGCTCAAGACGGTGCCGGCGCGGCTGCTGATCGGGCTGATCTCCGGGTACCGGATGTTCGTCAGCCCGTTGCTCGGGCCGCGGTGCCGGTTCTATCCGTCATGCAGTGCCTACGCGCTGGAGGCCGTCCGGGTGCACGGGGCGCTGCGCGGCAGCTGGCTGGCCGTGCGGAGGCTGAGCCGCTGCCACCCGTTCCATCCCGGGGGACTGGATCCGGTTCCGCCGGCCCCGGCGAGCGTCGCGGGCGGGCCGCCGCGGCGGCTGACGATGGCGAGAACCGAGCGAGGGAATTGACGCCTTGAGCATCCTGAACCCGATCAACGACCTGGTCGCCTGGGTCATCATGCACATCTACGGGCTGCTGACGCCGGCGTTCGGCGCCACCAGCGGGGTGACCTGGCTGCTGACCATCGTGATCCTGGTCGTGCTGATGCGCATGCTGCTGCTGCCGCTGTTCATCAAGCAGATGCACACCCAGCGCGCGATGACCGCCCTGACGCCGAAGCTGACGGAGATCAGGAAGAAGTACAAGGGCGACCGCGAGAGGCTCAACCAGGAGACCATGAAGGTCTACCAGGAGGCGGGCGTCAACCCGCTGATGGGCTGCCTCCCGGTGCTCCTGCAGATGCCCCTGTTCTTCGCGCTGTTCAGCGTGCTCAGGGCAATCGCGACGCCCAGGCCGCCGCTCCCCTACCACCTCACCCAGTCGTTCGTCAGCAACGCGGCCCGGGCCCAGATCTTCGGCGCGTCGATCAAGGACAAGGTCCTGTTCACCGGCAGCATGTACGTGCCGCTGCACGCCAAGATCGTGATCGTCGTCGTAGTGCTGATCAGCATGGGCACGACCTACCTGACCATGCGGCAGAACGTCAAGCGCGGCATGATGCCGGCCGGCACGGACAGCCCGATGGGGCAGTCGCAGCGGATGATGACCTACGTCATGCCGCTGTTCGCGCTGACCGGCCTGTACTGGCCGCTCGGCCTGGTGCTCTACTGGGTCACGACGAACCTGTGGACGCTGGGCCAGCAGTTCGTGCTGCTGCGCAAGTACCCGATCGGCGCCGCGGCGCTGGCCGGGGACGCGGGCGCAGGCGGGAAGGCCACCGGAGCGGCCGGCCAGGCGGCGGGCGGCACGGGCCGGGCTCCCGCCGGAGGCGGGACGCCGAAGCCGCGCCGCGCCGGGAAGGCTGCCGGTGCCACGGCCGCGAGCAGCACCACGGCGGCGGCGAACGGCCGGGCCAAGGCGGAGGCAGCGGCGGAGCCGGCCGCCCCGGGGACGTCACCAGGCGGGACAGCGCCGAACGGGCACCGGCCGCCGCCGGGCGACGGCGGCCTGCTGCGCCGCTTCGGGCGTGGACGCTCCGAACCTGGGGCGCAGGAGGCGGCCCAGCCTGCGGCTAGGATCGTCAGGCAGCAGCGCATCCGCCAGCCCCGGAGCAAGCGGTCGGGCAGGCGGTAGGGCACGGACCCTGGCTGGATCCGGGCGGCGCCGGCACGCGGCGGCGCAGCAGGCCGGCCGCCGTGCGCTGGCGGAGGCGCGGCGCTTCGCAGGCCGGCGGGGACCGGGCCCGAGCGGGGACCGGATGAGGAGGATCGTGTCGTGAGCGACCAGGAGGACGTGCCGGCCGGCCCCGGCGCGGCAGCCGGGCAGGCGGAGGGACTGGCGGAGGACGAGCTTGCGGGCCTGGAGTCCGAGCCGGAGAGCTTCGACTCCGGGCCGGATGGCGACGACGCCCGCGACGGGGCGGGCGTGGCGGACCTGGAGCTCGAGGGCGAGATCGCCGCCGACTACATCGAGGGGCTGCTCGACGTCGCGGACCTGGACGGCGACATCGACATGGATGTCGAGGGCGACCGGGCGGTGGTCTCGGTGGTCGGCGCCACGCTGGACGAGCTGGTCGGCCCGCGCGGCGAGGTGCTCGACGCCCTGCAGGAGCTGACCAGGCTCGCGGTCCTCCGCCAGACCGGCTGGCACAGCCGGCTCATGCTGGACATAGGAGGTTACCGGGCGCGCCGGCGCGCGGAGCTGACCGAGCTCGGCGCGAGCGTCGCCGAGGAGGTGAAGCGGACCGGCCAGGCGCGCGCGCTGGCCGCGATGAACGCCTTCGAGCGGAAGATCGTGCATGACGCGATCGCAGCCGCCGGCCTGCGGAGCGAGTCGGAGGGAATCGACCCGAACCGCAGGGTGGTCGTCCTCCCTGTCGGCTGACGCGAGCGCGGGACTGGTCCCGCCGGCGCCGCGGGCGGCGGCCCGGCTGTTCGGTCCCGCGCTTCCGCTGGCGCGCGCCTATGCCGCGCTGCTGGCCGGGCCCGGCGTGGAGCGCGGGCTCCTGGGCCCGCGCGAGCCGGTGCGCATCTGGGAGCGCCATCTGTTGAACAGCGCCGTGCTCGCCGAGCTGGTGCCGTGGCCGCGGGGGCGGCTGGCGGACCTCGGCTCCGGAGCCGGCCTGCCCGGGATCGTCCTGGCGATCATGCTGCCGCGAGCGCGGGTCGTGCTGATCGAGGCGATGGAGCGCCGGGCGGCGTTCCTGGCCGAGTGCGTCAGCGAGCTCGGGCTCGGCAACGTGGAAGTCCAGCGGGCGCGCGGGGAGGATCTGGCCGGGCGGGTGGGAGCGGACGTGGTGACGGCCCGGGCCGTGGCCCCGCTGGAGCGCATGGCGGCGATCGCGGCCGGCCTCGCGCGGCCAGGCGGGCTGGTGCTGGCCGTCAAGGGGGCCGGCGCGGCCGGGGAGCTGGCGCGAGCCGGGCCGGTGCTCCGACGGCTGGGCGTGGTCGGCGCGCAGGTCGTCACCGCCGGGGCTGGGGTGGTGAGCGAGCCGGCCACGGTCGTGCGGTTCGGGGTGCCTGCCGCGCGGGGCGGCGGGTCGCCGCCCCGCCGCCGAGGTTCTCCCGGTGCCCGTGAGGGCGCCACGGGCGCGGGAGCTGGTGCCCGGCGGGCCGCGGCCGGGGGGCGGCCGCGCCGTGGCACGGGTCTGCCATGAACCTCCCCGGTGGAGGGAGTCGAGCTGGCAGCCACGGTCGGCGCACCGGGCCGGCCCGCGTCACGGTGAAGCGCACCGGACGGGCCTACGCTGGGAGCGACTGCGGTCGGCCTGGCGGCGCGCACCGCCGGTGACGTGGCGAGGTGAGAAGTCGCGATGATGGCGGCGGGCATCGGCTGGCCGCAAGGACCCAGGCGAACTCCAGCGGGCGCGGCGCCCGGCGGCGCGGCGGGCAGCGGGCGGCGGGCCGTGGGCATCGGCTGGCCGGGCGCGGGCGGACGGGCGCGTCACGCGGCCGGCCCGAAGGCGGAGGCCCGGCCCGTCGCGCAGGTCACCCCTGACCTGGCCAGGTCCGGGCGGCCGGGTTGCGGCCACCGGGCCGCGGGCGAGCCGGGTTCCCCAGGGCAGCCGGGCGACTCCGAGGGCACCGACGGCGCGGAGCCGGGACTCGGATGGCCGGCGACCTCGGGTGCGGGCGGCCCCGGCGGCCGGAACGGGGCGCTGGCGGGGGTCGGGTGGCCGGGAGCGGAGCGCGCATGCGGTGCGATCCGGATGGACCCGCTGGCCGGGGGCGCGCCAGCGGTCGGGCGCGCTGCCCGGCCCGGCATTGCCGTGGCGCGTCCTGGCCCTGTGCGCGAAGGCGTTTCACGTGAAACCGGTGCTGCGAGAGCCCCGTCGCCCGGGGCGGCGGAAGGGCCGGCAGGCGAAGGGCGCGGGCACGGCGGCTGGGAGGGCTCGGCCAGCGGATACGGCCGGCGGCTGGGCATTGCGTGGCCGCCGGCGCCGGCGGGAGCCGCCGGGGAGGCGACCGGCGGTCGCGGCTCCGGGCCGGACTTCAGGCCGGCGGCGCGCAAGGCGGCGGCCCGGCACGGGCCGGAACCCATGCTGCGCGCGCCTGAGATGCCCGATCCCGGGACGCCGGGTCCCGCGCCGCCGCCGGGCGCCGGGACACCAGGGGCTCCGCTTCGGATGGCACCGCGTCACGGCCGGCCGCTCGGGTGGTCCGGTCCGGCGGACGACGGTCCCGGACGGCCCGAAGCGGCTCCGCCGGAGATGGAAGGAACCTTTGAGGATGGGACCGCGGCGCCGGGTGCCGCGCGTCGGCCGGGCGACGGGACCCGGTCGCCTGATCCGGCTGGCCGGCCACAGCCGCAGCCGGGCGGGCCTATGATCGCGAGTACGCACCGCGGTGCGCCTGCTGTCCGTACGGGTGGAAGTGAGGTTCAGGTGGCCGTTCCCGTCGCGCCCGACGCCTCGGCTGACACGCCGATCGCGCGGGCGGCCCAGGCCGCCATGCACGCGCGGGCGGCGGGGACCGAGGCCTGGCCGCGCCCGCGCTCCTGCCGGGTCCTGACCATCGCGAATCAGAAGGGCGGCGTCGGCAAGACGACCACGGCGGTGAACCTGGCAGCCAGCCTCGCGATGCATGGCGCCCGGGTCCTCGTGGTCGACCTCGATCCGCAGGGCAACGCCTCGACGGCGCTCGATGTGGAGCACCGGTCGGGCACCCCCTCGGTCTACAACGTGCTGGTCGAGGGGCTGCCGCTGGCGGGCATCGTCCAGAAGGTCCAGGGGTTCCCCCAGCTCTACTGCGCCCCCGCGACGATCGACCTGGCCGGAGCGGAGATCGAGCTCGTCCCCGTGGTGGCCAGGGAGTCGCGGCTGGCCCGGGCGGTCGCCGAGTACGACGCATCGCTGCTCGACTACATCTTCATCGACTGCCCGCCGTCCCTCGGCCTGCTCACGGTCAACGCGCTGGTCGCCGCGCCCGAGGTGCTGATCCCGATCCAGTGCGAGTACTACGCGCTGGAGGGCCTTGAGCAGCTGCTGCGCACCGTCGAGCTGGTCAAGAGCCACTTGAACCCCAGGCTGGTGGTCAGCACCATCCTGCTGACCATGTTTGACAGCAGGACCAGGCTCGCGTCGCAGGTGGCCGAGGAGGTGCGCGGTCATTTCGGGGACCTCGTGCTGCGCTCTGTCATCCCGCGCAGCGTGCGGGTCTCGGAGGCGCCGAGTTACGGGCAGTCCGTGATGACCTACGATCCCGGCTCGAGCGGCGCGCTGGCCTACCTGGAGGCAGCGAGGGAGATGGCCTTCGGGAACGAGCCGCGGCCGGTTGGCTAGCGCGGGCGCGATCGCCGCGGCGGGCCGGTCGCGTTCAGCGCGGAGCGCGCGCCGCGCCTGGCAGGATTGAGGAACGCCGACCAGGGCGGCGGGCTGGCGAGCGGTGATGCGGGCCGCCAGGCGATGGCAGGAGAGCACGATGGCGCAGCAGAAGCGCGGCTTGGGCAGGGGCCTGGGAGCCCTGATCCCGACGGCGCCGGCGGGAGTGCCGGACGGCGCCGCGGTCGCCCCCGGCCAGGCCGGGGCCGGGGGCGTGGCGCTGGTCGCCGTCGGCGGGGCCTACTTCGATGAGATCCCCGTCGGGGCGATCACGCCGAATCCGCGGCAGCCCCGGCAGGTCTTCGACGAAGACGCGCTGGCCGAGCTTGCCAGCTCGATCAGGGAGGTCGGGCTGCTGCAGCCGGTGATCGTACGAAAGGCGGGCGCGGCGTACGAGCTGGTGATGGGCGAGCGACGCTGGCGGGCCTGCCAGCTCGCGCAGCTCGACCGGGTGCCGGCCATCGTGCGGGACACCGCGGACGGTGACCTGCTGCGCGACGCGCTGATCGAGAACCTGCACCGTCAGCAGCTGAACCCGCTGGAGGAGGCGGCCGCCTACCAGCAGCTCCTCGATGACTTCGGGGCGACGCACGAGGAACTGGCCCGCCGCGTCGGGCGGTCGCGGCCGCACATCACGAACACCATCCGGCTGCTGAACCTGCCCGCCGGAGTTCAGCGCCGCGTCGCCGCCGGGGTGCTCAGCGCCGGGCACGCCCGGGCGCTGCTCGCCCTGGACGACCCGGCGGCGCAGGAGCAGCTGGCGCACCGGATCGTCGCGGAGGGCCTGTCCGTGCGGGCGGTCGAGGAGATCGTCGCGCTCGGCGGCGAGGCGGCCAGGGCACCTGCCCGCCAGCCTGCCCGCAGGCAGCCGGTCGCCCCCGGCCTGGCCGCCCTGGCGACCAGGCTCTCCGACATCCTCGACACGAGGGTGAAGGTCGAACTCGGCCGCCGGAAGGGGAAGATCGTGGTCGAGTTCGGCTCCCTCGACGACCTGGACCGGATCGTCGCGGCGATCTCGTCCGGCCCGCAGCAGGAGCAGACGGCCTGACCATCCGCCGCCGGCCGGCATCAGGTGGGCTCCGGCCGCCCCGGCTCGTCCCGGACGCACCAGCGCGCGGCCGCCCCGGGCGCGCGCAGCGCAGAGCCGAGAGCGGGATGACGGCGAACGTCCCCTGAAGGTTTCACGTGAAACACCTTGGCTGGCGGGCTCAGGGCTCAGCCCGGGCAGCTTGATCTGACCGCGGCCGCGAACTCGTCCACCTCCTCGGGGGTGGTGTCGAACGCGGTCATCCAGCGGACCACGCCCCCGGGCTCGTCCCAGGTGTAGAAGAGCCAGTCCCGCCGGAGCGCCGCGATGTGCCCGGGGGCGAGGGTGGCGAAGACGGCGTTCGACTGCACCGGGTAGCGCAGGCGCACGCCCGGCACCCCGGCGATCCCCGAGGCCAGGCGCTGGGCCATCGCGTTGGCGTGCTGCGCGTTGCGCAGCCAGAGCTTGTCCTCGAGCAGGGCGGTGAACTGCGCGGCCAGGAACCGCATCTTCGAGCCGAGCTGCATCTGCTGCTTGCGGTGGAACGCGGCCGCGGGCACCAGGTCCTCCCGCATCACCAGCACCGCCTCCGCGGCCACCGCGCCGTTCTTCGTGCCGCCGAAGCTCAGCACGTCGGCGTGGCGCGCCAGGTCGGCAAGCTCGCAGCGCAGGTGCGCAGCGGCGTTGGCCAGCCGGGCGCCGTCGATGTAGAGGTACAGGCCCTGGGCGCGGCAGAACTCGCCAAGCTGCGCCAGCTCGGCCAGCGTGTAGCAGGTCCCGCACTCGGTGGCCTGGGCGATCTCGACCACGCGCGGCTGCGCCCTGTGCTCATCGCCGCGCCCGCCGAGCCGGGCCGCTACCAGCTCCGGCGTCAGCTTCCCGTCCGGGGTCGGCACCGCGATCAGCTTGTTGCCCAGGACCCGTTCGGCGGCCCCGCACTCGTCCACGTTCAGGTGGGAGGAGTCGGCGCAGATCACCGCCTCGAACGGCCGTAGCAGCAGGCTGATGCCCAGCACGTTGGCCGCGGTGCCGGTGAAGACGAAGAACGCCTCGCTCGCGCCGAACGCCTCGCGCAAGCTCCTGGCGGCCGTGGCCGTCCAGGGGTCGGCGCCGTATGCCGGCACGTGCCCGGCGTTCGCGTCCGCGATCGCGCGCACCACCTCCGGGTGGGCTCCTGCGTGGTTGTCGCTGCCGAAGCTGCGGGGCTGGGTGTCCACCGGCTCAGGGTAGCGGCAGCAGGGCACGGTGCCTCCCGGCGGCCCGCCCGCCGATGGGCCGGCGCGGTCCGGCGCCTCCGGGTAGGATGACCACGCCGGATGGGAGCCGCCGCGCCCCGCACCGGCAGGGGCCGGGAGTCGGCCCGGCAGCCGGCGCGGCGGTGGTGCGGCGGCCAGGGAATCAGCGGACCGAGGTGCCAGGTGTCGCGCCGTCTTGCCAATGTCACTCTGGACAATCTCGACGACCTGCCGACCCGGTGCAGGCGCTGCGTCTTCTGGGAGCTCGACCCGCTCGCCCAGGCGCGGGCTCTCGAGCTGGGCGAGCCCGCGCTGGAGAAGGAGTCGTGGGTCTCCACGGTCCTGCTGCAATGGGGCAGCTGCGGCAAGATCGCCTACGTGGACGGCGCGCCGGCCGGCTACGCGCTCTACGCCCCGCCGCAGTACGTGCCGCGCTCGGTCGCGTTCCCGACCAGCCCGGTCAGCTCCGATGCCGTGCTCCTGATGACCGCGCACGTCATCGCCGAGTTCAGCGGCGGCGGCCTCGGCCGGATGCTGGTCCAGGGAATGGTCAAGGACCTCAGCCGCCGGGGAATCAAAGCCGTGGAGGCCTTCGGCGACCTGAAGCCAGACGCGTTCAGCTGCGTCGCCCCGGCCGACTACCTGCTGGCGGTGGGCTTCAAGACGGTCCGCCCGCACGTGCGCTTCCCCCGGCTCAGGCTGGAGATCAAGACGGTCATGTCCTGGCGCGAGGACGTCGAAGTGGCGCTGGAGCGCCTGCTCGGGTCGATGATCCCTGACCGGCCGCTGCGCCTGGCCTGAGCGGGGGCCAGGCCCCGCCGGGGAGACGAGCTCCGGTCAGGAGAGGAACTCCGCCAGCTCCCGCAGCAGCGCCGACTTCGGCCTGGCGCCGACGATCGACTTGACCACCTGGCCGTCCTTGAAGACGTTCAGGGTCGGGATGTTCATGATTCCGTACGCCTGGGTGACGCGGGGGTTCTCGTCGACGTTCAGCTTGACGATGTCGATCTTGGACCCGTACTCCTGCGCGATCTCCTCGAGCACGGGTGCGACCAGCCTGCAGGGGGCGCACCACTCCGCCCAGTAATCGACCAGGACAGGCTTGGGGTTCTTCAGCACGTCCGAGTCGAAGGAGTCATCTGTCACGGCCTTGCTCGCTGCGCCCACTGTTCCGGACTTCCCTTCTTGGTTTTCGATGCGTCCTGGTCGAAGGACCGACGCCGCGGCCGGCGGCCGTGGCACCGGTTGCCTCAGGCGTCCTGCCCGGCCAGCCACCGCTCCGCATCCAGGGCGGCGGCGCAGCCCGTGCCCGCCGCCGTCACCGCCTGCCGGTAGATCCGGTCCACCACGTCGCCGGCGGCGAACACGCCCGGGACGGCGGTGCGAGTGGTTGGCTGCTGGACCAGGAGATAGCCGTCGGCATCCGTTTCGAGCTGGCCCCGGAAGAGCTCGCTGCGCGGGTCGTGCCCGATCGCGATGAACACGCCCGTCACCGGGAGCGTCCTTTCCGCTCCGGTCTTCACGTCGCGCAGGAGCAGGCCGCTCACGCGGTCCTCGCCGAGCACCTGGACGACCTCGCTGTTCCAGGCGAACCGGATCTTCGGGTTGGACGTTGCGCGCTCTTGCATGATCTTCGAGGCGCGGAGCGCGTCGCGGCGGTGCACGATCGTCACCGACCGCGCGAACCTCGTCAGGAACGTCGCCTCCTCCATCGCGGAGTCGCCGCCGCCGATCACCGCGATGTCCTGCTCGCGGAAGAAGAATCCGTCGCAGGTCGCGCACCAGGAGACGCCGTGCCCGGACAACCGCTTCTCGCCCGGCACGCCCAGCTCGCGGTAACTCGAGCCGGTCGCGATGATGACCGCCCGGGCGAGGTGGGTGGACGCCGAGGTCTTCACGACCTTCGGATCGGCCCGCAGGTCAACCTCGGTCACGTCGTCGGCCACCAGCTCAGCGCCGAATCGCTCCGCCTGCTTGCGGATCGCGTCCATCAGGTCAGGGCCGAGGATCCCGTCCGGGAAGCCCGGGAAGTTCTCCACGTCGGTCGTGTTCATGAGCGCGCCGCCCGCGGTCACCGAGCCCTCGAACACGAGCGGGTTCAGCTTCGCGCGCGCGGCGTAGAGCGCGGCGGTGTACCCGGCAGGGCCTGAGCCGATGATGATGACTTCTCGCACGTCGGTCACTGCTGCCTGCTCCTTCGTCGGATCGCTGCGGCCATAACGGAATCAGAGCCTGCCAGATTCCCGCCCGCCGGTCCGGCGGCTGGGCCGGAAGCACCGGGCATGGCGGGCGCGCCGCAGCACCGGCCCTGGCGGGCGGGCCGGGGTGCCGGTCCTGCGGCGTTCAGCTGGCCGGCACCGTCGCGCGAAGCAGCACATCTGGCCGTCCGGGCGAGCACGCGGGACCGATGAGCAGCGCTTCGAGCGAGGTCGCCGACGCCGATCGCCTGAGGACGACCAGGATCGCCGGCCGCCCGCCATACCGGACGGTCTCGGCCACCAGCGCCTGCTGGCCGCCGGACACCGCCGAGAGGCAGCTCCTGAGCCGGGCCAGGCTCTCCCGGGGCCCGCCGGACACTCCTGGGCGGGGCGGGACCGGGTTGGCCGGCAGATGCTGGCTCGCCGCTGCACGGGCCAGCGCCAGCTTCGCCTGCCGGGCCAGGTTCGCCCTGGTGATCTCGGCGTCGCCCGGCAGGAGGGGAGTGCTCGCGATCCCCCCGAGGGCGCTTTGGGAGCCGGTGGCCGGCCGTGGCACGGCGCCGGCCGGCCGGCCGGACTCTCGCGGGCCGCTGCCGGGTGCGGCTGCCGGGGCGGGCGGCCCGGCACCTCGCAGCGCTCCGGCGAGCAGGTAGCCGCCGCCGGCGACGGCGAGCGCGGCGGCCACCGCCGCGACCCCCCGCAGCACGACGGGCGGCACGCGGTTCGCCGCCCGGCCGCCGGCCCGGCGAGCCGTCTTCCCTGCGTGCCTGGCAGGCCGGGCCGTGCCCGGCGCACTGGCCGTGCCCGGCGCGCGGCGCGGGCTGGAAGGCCCGGCAGAGCCGGCCGCCGGGATGCCGCCGGCCACGTCCTGCTGCGCCCTCATGCGCGCCTCGGCGGCCAGCGCCATCTGGATGCGGGCGCTGACCGCCTCGGGGACCTGGGGCGCCGGCACGCGCGCGAGGGCATCGGACACGGCCGCGAGATCTCCTCGCACGCGCGCGCAGGCTGCGCAGCGCGACAGGTGGGCCGCGATCCTCGCCGCCCGCCTGGCACCGACGGCACCCGCGTCGTACCGGGCAAGCGCCCGCGCCCGCACGTGCCTCACCGGGTCGCCTCACCCCCCTCGTGCGCTGGTAGGACGGATCCGGCGGGGAATCGGTTCCGGCCGGCCCGGCCGGGCCCGCCGCCCGCGCGCAGGTGCGCCAGGCGGGGCAGCAGCCTGGCCCGGCCACGCGCGCAGCGGCTCTTGACCGTCCCCTCGGCCACGCCCAGCACCGCCGCGGCGTCGGCGACCGGATAGCCGAGCATGTCGACCAGAACCAGCGCCGTCCGCTGGTCACGCGGAAGCTCGCGCAGCGCCGCCAGCACCTCGACCGCCAGGTCGCTCGCCGCCGCGGGATCGTCGCCACGGCCTCCCGCGAGCGCGTCGAGCAGCCGGTCATCTCCGCTGGCGACCTCGGGTCTGGCGCCATGGCGGCGCATCCGGTCGAGGCAGGCGTTCACCACGATGCGGTGCAGCCAGGTCGTGACCGCCGACTCGCCCCGGAACGTCGCCGCCCGCCGGAATGCCGAGATCATCGCCTCCTGGAGGGCGTCGGCGGCCTCCTCCGGGTCGGAGAGAGTACGGACCGCCACCGCCCACAGCCGGTCCCTGTGCCGGGCGAAGAGCTGGCCGAACGCATCCGGGTCGCCGGCCACGTGCGCCCTGAGCAGGTCCTCGTCGGCCGGCGTCCCGGGCCGCCGGGGCGGGCTGGCGCTCGTCCCCGGATCGCCGGCTTGCCGCGGTTCCGTCGCGCCTCCCGGTCCGCCTCATGCGCCTGGGGCCGATGCCCAGCTCGCCTGCCAGGTTATGGCGCGGTTCCCTTGATCGCCACGTTGAAGATCTCCGCCATGTACCAGTGCCCCGGCCCGGGCTTGCGCGGGAGCCTGGTGAACCAGATCACCAGGAACCGCCCATCCGCCGGGTGGCGGATCGTGAACGTGTAGCTGCCGGTCGGGCTGACCGCCGAGGCGATCTCCCGCATCGAGGCCAGGTTCGCCGCCGTGTGAGCGCCGGAGTCGCCGACCAGCAGCCGGACGTGGGCGCCGGGCACGGGGCCGAAGGTCACGGTCACCGACGTGAACGTGACCTTCCTGCCCATGTCGATGATGAGGCCCGAGCCCCTCTTGAGGTTGCCGAACCTGGCCGTCCGGTAATACTGCGACGTCCAGGCGGTCCGCGGGTTCGCGTCGATCGCGTACCGCGCCCACTGGCTGTTCTCCTGGTTCCGGTCGGACGGATTGAGCGGGTCGAATCCGGCCGCGCCCGCCGGCGTCAGCACGGTCACCGACGCCCGCGGCCGGGGCGGGCCGCTCGCATGACCGGCCGGGGTGCTCCCGCCGCCGGGCCAGAACGTGAACGCCGCGACGGCGGCCAGCGCGACCGCGCCGACGCCGGCGATCACGGCCGCGCGCGGGCGCGCGCCGGGCAGGACACGGCCGAGCCCGGCGGTCCCGCCGCGCACCCTGGACTGCTCCGCGCGGTGGCTGCCCCGGCCCCCGGCGCGGCTTGGCAGCTCCGGCAGCTCCCCGGGGGCCAGGGCCGCCTGGCGGCCTGGTGCCTCGGCCCGGGCGTCGCGTTCCCCGCTGGCGCTGGCCGGCTGGCCATGCCGCTGCGAGCCGTCGGCCCGGCCCCGGCCAGCCTGCCACTCGGCCGGCACGGGCGCGGGCGGGATCGCGGCGATCAGCGCCCGGGCGAGCTGTTCAGGGCTGCCGATCGGCGGTCCCTCGGGGGCGCCTCGCAGGCCCATCGCACGGCAGGCGAGGTCAGACAGGAGGGCTGGTATCCCGGCGACGACCTGGCGCGGGCTGTACGGCTCGCCGCCGGCCGCCGGCGCCAGGCGCAGTGACGGGTAGTCCTGGCCCGGCCAGGTGGCGGTCAGGGCGGCGTACAGCAGACGGCCCAGCCCCATCGTGTCGGCGAGCACGGGGTCATCTGCGGTCGCCCCGGACAGCGCGGCGTCGATTCCGAGCCCGACGACCTTGATCTCGCCGGTCTGGCTCAGTCGCAGCGACCCGGGCGACAGGCACATGTGCGCGATCCCCGCCGCATGGGCCGAGGCGATCGCCGCGGCGGCTTCGGCGATGAGCCGGGCCGCCCGCGTCGGCTCGACCGGGCCATGAGAGAGCATGTCGCCCAGGGTCTCGCCCGCCGCCCACTCCATCACGACATAGGCGTGGTCCTGGGCGTCCTCGACGTCGAAGACCTGGGCCAGGCGGGGGTCGGTGAGCCTGCTCGCCGCCCGGGCGGCAGTGATCACCTCGCCGATCCTGGGAAACCCGGGCGCCAGCGTGAAGACCGTGACCGCGCGCGCGAGGATCTCGTCGATCGCCTTCCAGGCGGCCCAGCCCGCTCCAGCGGCGATCCGGTCCTCGAGCCGGTACCGCCCGCCGAGCCTGGTGCCTGGCTCAGACGTGTACGTTGTCATCGGTCACTGCACCCGGCGGGTCGGGGCCAGCCTCCGGGGTGCGGCAAGCCGGCCAGCGGGTCTGGACAATTCAATGATGCGGCACAACATGCCCGCGCACTCCGGTGCTACCCTACCGCGCCGCAAAGCGTTACCAGCCGGAGACCTTCGGCCCAGGTCAGCGGCGCAGCCGGGACCGTAGGGCGCCGATCAGGTCAGACACCTCAACGACCCGCAGCGCGCGGGCGAGGATCACGTAGAGCACGACTGCGGCGCCGCCGCCGACGATGACCGTCGTGCCGGCGGCGACCTTTCCCGCCGGGATGGCCCTGGCGACTGCCGCGGCGACCACGAGGGCGGCGAGCGCGGCCGGCACGGCCGCGACGTGCATCCGCACCAGGCTGCGGCCGATGTGCCAGCCGGACAGCCCGCCTAGGCGCCGGCTGAGGACTCGCCAGGCGATGACGGTTCCCACCAGGTTGGCCAGGCCGAACCCGGCACCGAGGGCGGCGACCACGCTGCTCTTGGGGAACAGCTCGAGTGCGGCCAGGTTCGCGCCGACATTGGTGAACATGGTCGCCACGCCGATCAGGGCCGCGGTCTTGCTGTCGTGCAGCGAGTAGAAGACCCGCAGCAGCAGCTGGAAGAGCATGTACGGCATCAGGCCCAGGGAGAACACCGAGAACACCAGGCCGAGGTACCGCGCGCTGGCGTCGCTGTTGTTCCCCCAGCCGAACATGACCTCGCCGAGCGACGGCCCGAGCACCGCGAGCACGAGCGCGGCCGGGGCCACGATCACCGAGCCGAGCCTGGTGCCCACCGAGAAATCCACCCGGAGCAGGTCATACCGGCCGTCGGCGGCGTTCGCGCTCATCCTCGGCAGCAGCGCGGTGATCACTGAGATCGCGATGACCGCGTACGGCAGCTGGAACAGCAGCCATGCGTAGCTGTACGCGGAGAAGCCCGCGCCGACGCCATGGGTCTGTGCCGAGTTGCCCGCAGTGCTCGCGACCATGGCGGTCACCAGGAACGCGACCTGCGTGGTGAGCACGTAGCAGAACATCCAGCCGGACATCCGGCCGATCTCAGCGATCTCGCCCCGGCGGAAATCGAAGCGGGGCCGCCACCGGAACCCGACGCTGCGCAGCGCCGGGATCAGGGCGACGGTCTGGGCGACGATCCCCAGCGTGGTGCCGACCCCGAGGAACACGACCTCGAACGTGGTGATCGTGTTGACGGTCTGCCTCAGGCCCGCGATCGCCATGAACGCGACCGTCACAACGATCACCACGACGTTGTTGACCACGGGCGTCCACATCGGGGCCGCGAAGTGGCCCCGGGCGTTCAGGATCGCGCCGGCGAGCGAGCTGACGCCGTAGAAGAAGATCTGGGGCGTGAAGAAATAGGCGAAGATGACCAGGATGCGCTCGGCGTTCCCGGTCGCGGACGGGTCGTAGAGGCGGGCGATCGGAGCCGCGGCGATGGTCGCGGCGAGCGTGATGACGGCCAGCGCCAGCGTCACCAGCGTGAACATCCGCTGGTCGTACTTCTCCCCTCGATCCGCGTCGCGCCTGGCGGCGTTGACCAGCAGCGGCACGATCACCGAGGTGAGGATGCCGCCGATGGCGAGGTTGTACACGGTGTTGGGCAGCGTGTTCGCATAGTTGTAGGAGTTGGCGAGCGCCAGCTGCCCGATCGCCGGGACGAGCACGAGCGTACGAAGCAAGCCGGTGACGCGCGAGGCGAGGGTGCCTAGGGCCATCACGCCGCTGGAGCGGACCAGGCTAGGGCTAACCGCGCTCTCAGCCACCGGGTAGGCCGCCCCGCCGGTCCCAGGGGAAGCCGGCCTGCGGGTCCCGTGCCCGCGGGGCGCGACGGAAGGCCGGGCCGTGTGCCCCGCCCCCGGGCCCGGAGGTGAATGGGCACCCCGGGCAGACCGTGGCGCGGCGCCGGGCGGCAGCAGCGGGCCTGGCGGAACGGGATCGCCCGCCGAGGGCTTTGACAACGGCATGTCCGGCGGCACAGCACCGGGCCACAGGCTGCCCGGAGGTGGTTCCGGCGGCGTCCAGCTCGGCGGTGCCTGGTGGGGCGGTTGCCAGGTGGGTGGTGGTGCCTGTGGTGGTTGCCAGGCGGGTGGTGGTGCCTGTGGCGGTTGCCAGGTGGGTGGTGGTGCCTGTGGTGGTTGCCAGGCGGGTGGTGGTGCCTGTGGCGGTTCCCAGGCGGGTGGTGGTGCCTGTGGCGGTTCCCAGGCGGGCGGCCCTGGCTGCGCCGGCGGCCAGGCTGCAGCAGCCGGTCCACCTGGCGCCCAGCCGGGTGGCGCACGGTCCGGGGGAACGTCGTCCGGCCGTGGGTTTCCACGCCATTGCCCGGGCCACCGTCCTGGGAAGTCCGGCTCCGGGCGCCCTGGATGTACGACCTGCGGCACCGGGCCGCCGGGCCCCAGCTCCTGGTGGCTGGGGTAGGGGCCGGGCTGGGCCGGGTCCCAGTCCTGGTGGCTGGGGTGGGGGCCGGGCTGGGCCGGGTCCCAGTCCTGGTGGCTGGGGTGGGGGCCGGGCGGGGCGGGGTCCCAGTCCGGGTGGCTGGGGTGGGGGCCGGGCTGGGCCGGGTCCCAGTCCTGGTGGCTGGGGTGGGGGCCGGGCTGGGCCGGGTCCCAGTCCTGGTGGCTGGGGTGGGGGCCGGGC
>JAJPIV010000111.1 GCA_021324595.1 Actinomycetota bacterium
ATCCCGGACATGACAGCGGCATCCCGGACATGACAGCGGCATCCCGGACATGACAGCGGCATCCCGGACATGACAGCGGCATCCCGGACATGACAGCGATCCCGCACTTCGCGTAATATCTTGTTTGGGAGGGACCGGCGGAAGACGTGAACGAGGCGGGTGCGACGATGATGCATGCGATCCGCACGAGCGCCGCGCGGCGCCCGGTGAGCGCCGCGAGGCGGCCGGCCGGCTGGCGCGGCGGGGTCTTCTACTGGCCGCTCGCGCTGCCGTTCCTGCTCGGGGCCGCGCTGCTGGCGATCGCCGTGTCCGTGCTGCTGCTCGCCGGCGTGCTCTCCTACGCCTTCGCGCGCCTGGGCATCGGCCCCAGCGCCGCCGCCGCCGTGCTGCTCGGCAGCCTGCTCGGCAGTTCGGTGAACATCCCCGTCGGCCGGCTGCGGTCGACCGTCATGACGGTCGAGCCGTACGTCAGCGCCTTCGGCATCCGCTACTTCGTCCCGGTCCTGCGCAGCCGGGCGACGATCATCGCGGTGAACGTCGGCGGCGCCCTGGTACCGGTCGGCCTGTCGGCCTACCTGATCGCGCACGACCGCCTCGGCTGGTGGGCCCTGGCCGCGGTGGCGATCGTGGCAGTCGCGGTCCACGCCGTCGCCCGGCCGGTGCGCGGCCTCGGGATCGCGGTCCCGGCGCTGCTGCCGGGCCTGTTCGCCGTCCTCACCGCGGTGGTCCTGCACCCGGCGGCGCTAGCTGGCCTGGCCTACGTGGGCGGCACGCTCGGCACGCTGGTCGGCGCCGACCTGGCCAACCTCGGGAAGGTGCGGCGCCTCGGCGCCCCGGTGGCCTCCATCGGAGGGGCGGGGACATTCGACGGCGTGTTCCTCGCCGGGATCGTCGCGCTCCTGTTCGCCAGCCTGCTCTGACGGCCCCGGCCCGCGGCCGGGGCCGGCCGTCGGGCGCCCGGGCGGCCCCGGAGCCGCCGCCTGGCCGATCTCGAACCACGCCGTCCAGCCCTCCCCGGCGCTGCCGTCGGTGCCGCACGCGGTGGCCAGCGCCGCGACGATCCGCAGGCCATGCGGTCGCTCCTGGTCCCGGGCGGGCGGGCCCCAGGGACCCCCGTCGTCGCTCACCTCGACCCGCACCCGGCCGGGGGCCGTCCGCACCGTGACGGTGAACGTGCCACCGGGCAGGCGGCTGGCTGAGTGAACGACCGCGTTGGCGCACAGCTCCGACGCGCACAGGATCGCGTCATCAGCGGCAGGGCACCCGCCCAGGACCGACGCCAGGAACACCCGGGCGGCCGCGACCTGGGAGAGCCTTCCGGGGAACCGGCGGCGGGCGATGCGCCCGGCGCGCCGCGGGCCAGGCGCTGCCCTGATCATCGTGGTCATCGTCTGGTCCTCGGGAATGACCGCCCGCCGGCGGCTCGGTCCGGTGTCGCTCACACCATGACGACGCCGGAACGCGCCGGCGATGACTGCGATTGACGGTGGAAATCTGGCGCCCGCCGCCGACTGCGGCCCCGCGGGCTGGCATCCGGAGCCTCCGGCGGCGGCTCGGCAGGCGGCGGCTCAGCCGGCGCGCCGGGCCATGTCGGCGCGCAGCGCGGTCTTCGCGGGCACGGCGGCCCCGGTGAGGTCGAGGCCGATCAGCGCGGCGCCGGTGACGGGAGGCTGCGTGACGACCGCGACGCGAGCGGCCGGCAGCTCGGCCGCGATCAGCTCGCTGGCGCGGTGGACCAGCAGGTCGTTGCCGGCTGCCACCACTCCGCCGCCGAGCACGACCGGGACCGGCTCCCCGGTGAGGCCGAGCCGGCGGGCCGCGCTGCGGACCAGCAGCGCGATCTCCCTGGCCAGCCGGAGCACCAGCCCCCTGGCGATCTTGTCGCCGGCGTCGGACTCGCGGAACACGACCGGGGCAAGGTCGGCCAGCTCACCGAGGAAGATCCGGCCCTCGTGGATCGCGATGGCGACCTCCTCCGGCTCGGCCAGGCCGAAGTGGGCGGGGACCGCATGGCGCAGCGTGGTCTGGGGCCCCCGCCCATCGGCGGCGCGGGCGGCGTGCCACTGAGCCGACTCGCCGAGGGCAAGGCCGCCGCCCCAGTCCCCGGTGATCCTGCCGAGGGCGAGGAACCGCGCGGTCCGCCCGTCCGGCGCGACCCCGGCGCAGTTGATGCCGGTGCCGCAGGTGACGCCGATCCCCCAGTGGCGGGGCGCCCCGGCGGCCGGGACGTCACCCAGTCCGGCGCGCAGCACCGCGAACGTGTCGTTGGCGACGAACACCGACCGCGCCCAGCCCTGGCCGGCGAGCAGCCGCTGAAGCTCACGCTCCTCGGCGGGCAGGTCCGCGTTGGCGACGCAGGCGACCAGCTGAGCGGCGGCCGGCGGCCCGGCGGCTCCCGCCGAGACCGGCAGCCCGGCCCGGGCCAGTGCCGGTACGAGCAGGTCACTGAGGACCCGTAGGGTTTCCTCGCCGAGCCGCAGCGGCACGCCCGGCCCGCGGACCAGCGCGAGCAGGGACCCGTCGGCGGCGACGAGCGCCAGGTCCGTCTTGCTGTTCCCCCCGTCGATGGCCAGGACGGCCGCCTCCGGCCCGCTCACGCCCCCGCCGCCCACGGCAGGAACGCGGCGTTCTCCGCGATCAGCCGGTCGGCGAGCGCGCACGCCAGGTCCCACTGCCCGACCAGCGGGTGAGCGAGCAGCGCCTCGACCACCCGGTCCCGGCCGCCGCGCACCGCCGCGGCGACAGCCAGTTCCTCGTAGCCGCTGACGTGGGAGATTAGGCCGCGCAGCAGCGGCCCGGGCGGTTCGGGCGGCACCGGGACCGGCCCGCCGGCCCCGATCACGGCGGGCGCCTCGATCACCGCGCCGTCCGGCAGGAAGGGCAGCGTCCCGCCGTTGCGCACGTTCACGACCTGGACATCGCGGGAGTCGGCGGTCAGCGAGGCGAGCAGGTCGACGGCCGCCTCGGAGTAGAACGCCCCGCCCCGCCGGCCGAGCAGTTCCGGCTTGGTGTCGAGCGCGGGGTCGGCGTACATCGCGAGCAGGTCCCGTTCGATCGCCGCGACCGCCTCGGCCCTGGTCGGCGAGCTGCGCTGGCGTTTCACCTCCTCATCGTGCGCGTAGTAGTAGCGCAGGTAGTAGGAGGGGACCGAGCCGGTCTGGCGCAGGACGCCCGCGGGCAGGCCGACGAGCGCCGCGATCTCCTCCGCCCGCTCGGCGAGCAGCTCCGGCAGCCGGTCCGCGCCGTCCACCAGCACGGAGCGCTCCCAGCTGAGGTGGTTGAGCCCGACATGGCCCAGCCGCACCCGCTCCGGTCCGACGCCCAGCCAGCCCGCGAAGATCCGCTGGAACCCGATCGCCACGTTGCACAGGCCGACGGCGCGGTGCCCGGCGTCGAGCAGTGCCCGGGTCACGATCACGACCGGGTTGGTGAAGTCGATGATCCACGCCCCGGCCGCCGCGCGGGCGCGGGCTCGCTCGGCGATGCCGAGCACGACCGGCACCGTCCGCAGCGCCTTCGCCAGCCCCCCGGCGCCGGTCGTCTCCTGCCCGACGCACCCGCATTCGAGGGGCCAGGTCTCGTCCCGCTGCCGGGCGGCCTGCCCGCCGACCCGTAGCTGCAACAGCACGGCGCCCGCGCCGTCCAGGCCGTCATCCAGGCTGCCCGTCCAGCGCAGCGTGACCGGGCTGCCGTGGTGGCGCAGGATTCTCTGGCAGAACGGGCCGACGACCGACAGCCGCCCGGCGTCCGGGTCGATGAGCACCACCTCGGAGATCGTGACCCCGCCGGCCAGCCGGGCGACCCCGTCGATGAGCTCCGGGGTGTAGGTCGAGCCGCCCCCGACCACTGCGATCTTCATCTAGAACGCCCTCACTGGTGCGCCGGACTGCGCGACGTGGCAGGCGACCTCGCGGTCACCCTCGGGTGCCGTGCCGGGCGGCCCCTGATGGCCCGCGCCCCCGGCCGGGCGGAGCACAGGAGTGATCGTGCGGCACGCGTCGATGGCGAGCGGGCAGCGCCAGCGGAACCGGCAGCCAGGCTCGGGGTCGATGACCCGCGGCGGCTCGCCCCGGTCGGTCTGCGCGCTCACCCCGAGCGGCGCGTGCGGGTCCGGGACGGCGGAGAGCAGCAGCTGGGTGTACGGGTGCCTGGGGTCGGCGATCACCTCCTCGGTCGGCCCGGCCTCGGCGATCTGCCCCGCGTACATGATGACGAGCCGGTCCGCGACGTACCGCGCGCTGGCCAGGTCGTGAGTGATGTACAGGATCGAGACCCCCTGCCGGTCGCGCAGCTCGGTCATCAGGTTGAGCAGGCCGACGCGGATCGAGACGTCGAGCATCGAGACCGGCTCGTCGGCGATGATCAGCTTCGGTCGCAGCGCCAGGGCCTGGGCGAAGCCGACCCGCTGCCGCTGCCCTCCGGAGAGCTCGTGCGGGTAGCGCTGCAGCACGTCGCCGCCGGGCGCCAGGCCGACCGCCTCGAACACCCGGGCGGCCTCGTCCCGGCGCTGCGCCGCGCTGAGGTCCGGGCGGTGCAGCTTCAGCCCGCGCAGGATGCCGTGCGAGACCCGGAACACCGGGTTGATGGAGGAGAACGGGTCCTGGAAGACCATCGGCACCAGGCCCGCGTAGGCGAGCCGGTCCGCCCGGGACCGGAACGCCGAGATCGGCCTGCCCTCGAAGTAGATCTCGCCGCTGGTCGGCCGGTAGACGCGGGCGAGCAGCCTGGCGATCGTGGACTTGCCGCTGCCGCTCTCCCCGGCCAGCGCGACGATCTGCCGCTCCCCGACGGACAGGCTGACGTCGTCAACCGCGTGCAGCGTGCGCCGCGACACGGCGCCGCCGATCTTGAAGTGCCTGGTCAGGCCCTCCGTTCTCAGCAGGGGGACGCCTGCGGCCCGGGCCGGGCGGGAGCCTCCCGCGGTCACGGCCGGCCCACCGGCATCGCCGCGCCGTCCCACAGGAAGCAGCGCACGTGGATCCCGTCCACCTCGAACAGCCCCGGCTGCTCGGCGGTGCAGCGTTCCATCACCTTCGCGCACCGCGGCGCGAACCGGCAGCCGCCCGGCGGGCTGGCCAGGTCGGGCGGGCTGCCGCCGATCCCGGTCAGCGCGCGCCGCGGGCCGCGGATCGACGGGAACGCCTCCATCAGGCCGGCCGTGTACGGGTGCGCGGGCGCGCCGAACACCCGCCCGGTCGGGCCGATCTCGGCGACCTGGCCCGCGTACATCACCATGAGGCGGTCGGAGAAGTGCGACACCAGCGACATGTCGTGGGTCACGAAGACCACCGCGAAGCCGAACCGCCGTTGCAGCTCCTTGATCTGCACCATCAGCG
>JAJPIV010000040.1 GCA_021324595.1 Actinomycetota bacterium
CCGCCGCGGCCCGCCGTCACCGCCGCGGCCCGCCGTCACCGCCGCGGCCCGCCGTCACCGGCCCGGCCCGCCGCCCGCCGGGGGCGGCTGCGGCGGGCGGCGATCACCCGCCAGGCGAACCGGGCCGGGCGGCTGGCCTGGCTGCCCCGCCGCGCGGTGACCGTGAACAGGTGCCTGCCCGGGGCAAGCCCGCGGTAGGTGATGCCGCCCGCCGGGCAGGGCGCGGGCGGGGCCCCGTCCAGCGAGCACTGCAGCCGGGCCGCGCGGGAGCGGTCCGCATAGCCGAACGTCGCCATGCGGGCGCGCGTGCGCCCGGCCGGGTGGCCGGTGATCACCGGGGCGGGTACGGGATCGGCTGCCATCGAGGTTGCGGCCAGGTACCCGGCGGCGCAGGTCCCGATCACCATCAGGACCCAGGCAGGCGCCACGCTCCGCTGCCCGGCGGAGATCACCTTCCTGAGCCTGACCACCTCGCCCGCCCCGTGGCCGGGTGTGCCCCCAGGACGGCGGGCACGCCCTCGTTGACCGCCCGTGGCGGGCGGCCAACGAGGTTGATACCCGCGCCGGCGCGTCAGCCACGCGCGCGGCGGCGGGCGGGCGTGCCGGGAGCGACGCCGACCGGGCGGCGCCGTCAGGCCGGGGCGGTCGGCGTCACCGTGAAGGGGAACCGCCTGGCGAACGCCGCCACCGAGTCATGCCTGATGGCCTGCCAGAGTAGATGGCTGATCCGCTGGTTCAGCTGCACCGGTAGCGTCCCTCCGCTGAAGGGGGAGCCGTTCACCGTCGGGGCGCTCACGAACACGCCGCTGCTGCTGTCCAGGTGGCCCAGGCGCAGCGCCAGCCTGATGATGTCGGCGTTCGTGAAGCTGCTGTCCAGGCTCAGCGTGCTCGCCATCGTGTGCAGCAGCGCCCAGTCCACTGTCGGCTGCCGGAACAGCCCCTGCCTGGCGATCTTGGTGAGGATCGCGCGGATCAGGTTCGACTGGAGCAGCACCCGCCCGATCTCGCTGACCTGCGGCTGGCGCACATAGGGGAGGACGGTGCTGAAGTTCAGGTGATTCAGGCCGCGGTGGAACAGGTAGCCCATGCTGACCACGGTGCGGGGCACCCAGACATCGACGCCATGCAGTGCCGCGACGATGCTCCGCACGCCGTAGAACGAGAGCACCGAATAGTGATCGATCCTGACCCCGGTGAGGTGCTCCACCGTGGTGATGAGCAGCGACGGGCCACCGATGCGCAGCGCGTCCCACAGCGGCTGGTACCCGAAGCCCGGCACGTTGACCAGCGCGTTCGCGGGAATCGACACGACCGCCCCGCCCTGCTGGCTGGCATTGAGGTGGACCAGGGCGATCAGCCCGGACAGGCCGCGGACGTCCGACGAGGGGCCGAGCATCATGTCCGACCCGGTCACCAGGACCGTCATGCCCTGCCGGAACCTCGCCGGCACGATCGGCTGGTGCGCGGCGGTGAGGGCGGTGATGCCCTGGATGCGGTGGATGCTGCTCAGCTCGTGGTTGACGTACAGGTAGCCGGTGCCGGCCACCCCGGCCGCCAGCACCACGGCCGCCAGGGCCGCCACGGCCAGGATCCGGCCCGCGCGCTGGATCCCGCGCCGCGGCGGGCGGCCGCGGCGCTTGTCCTGCCAGGTGCCGCGCCTCCACCGGACCGCCCGCCTCCCCGGAGCGCGACCGCCTGCGGCTGAAGAGCGGAGCGAGAGGAATTCACGCACTGAACCGGACATATGACAATGCACCCCCGATGCGTGCCGGACGGCTTGGCTGATTGATTTCATGACTGATTATTCCACGGTGCGCCGCAGGCTCACTCCCGATTACCCGGCGTACTATAGCAGCAGGCTGGCTCCCGGGACGGCCTCGCCAATGTGACAGGCACCAAGAATGCCACGCGGTGGCGGAACCGGCGCGGATCCTGTCCCGGGATCACGGTCATTTCGCACTTAACCCCGATCATTCACGGGGCATGGGCGCTGCGCGTGATGGCCGCGCCGGCTGCGCGGTTGGTCTTGGTTGTAGGGTGCGGGCATGACAGTGGCCCGGCTAGCGGGCCGGGCGGCGGGAGGTTCGACAGTCCTCCGGGCGGCTGGTTCGCTGGGTCAAGGTCGCGTGCGGGCGGGTCAGGGCGCGTGTGCTAGCGCGGGGATGCGCGTCCTGGCTTGGGTGGTCTGGCTGGCCCGTGGCCAGGTGGCGGCGGTTTTCAGGTGCCGGCGCCGGCCGCCGGGTGCCAGGCGGGCGGCGGCGTGCGGGATGCGGTAGCGCGGCGGCTTGGGCTCGGCGCGGGCCGGGGCGCCGTTGAGGGCGGTGAGCTTGAGCCAGGCCGGCAGGGTGGCGGTGATCAGCGAGGCGGGCGTCCGGGCCTGGTTGAACGCGAAGTCGTGGGAGGGGAGGCCGGCCGGGGCCGGTGTCGTTGCCGGCTCGGGTGCCGTCTTCGGCGCGGGCGCGGGCGCGGTGGGCGGCGTCGGCGCGGGCCTGGTTGCCGCGCCAGCCCCGGGTGGCGGCCGGCGGGCTGGTGGACCCGCTGGGCGTGGCGGTAGCCGTCTTCGGCCTCGGGCAGGCTCAGCTGCGCGCCGGGGCGGGGCCGCTCGCGGCGGGCGAAGATCCGCGTGGTTCCGGGCCGGCCGGACGGCTGGCCGGGGCCGGTGCCCGGCCGCAGGATGCCGGTCAGCCCGGTGACGTGGGCTTCCCCGGTCCAGCGCCTGCGGTGGCAGCGGACCGTGTTGCCGCAGCTCGGATCGGCGCGCCGCTCCCGGACGTCACCGCGGGGGCCGCGATCTGCCAGGCGGGCCCGGGGGGCAGCGGGTGGAAGCCGAAGGCCGTCTTCCAGGTGGGCGTGGCCTGCTGTTCCTCCGAATGGCAGATCACGATGGAGGCGCCGCCGGATGCAGGCCACCCCCTCCAGCGCCTTGTCCGCGACCCGCACGCCCGGCAGCTATCCGCGCCGGGCCGCGACCTGCGCCCACGCCATCCGCCGTGCGCCGCGGCCGCTCTGGCGACACGGCCCAGCGCCGCCTCGCCGCCGGATGCGATCTCGTTCACCGTCCGCCGCACTACGGGCACCGAGGCGACCGGCCGGACAGCCCTGCCTGGTCGCCGATCACCCGGAAGTCGCTGACCGCCTCGCCGCCGTCAGCGATCGCGCAGGCCAGGCCGACTAGCACCCGTCCCCGGCCGTGGGTCAGCAGCCGGCCGACCGCAAGCGCCGCCGACAGGCCCGCGGCCAGCCCGGTGTTGTCGGCCAGCGCCCGGACCAGCGCCACCCCGGCGTGCGACACCACGCCGGTCCCGTCCCGGTGACTTTCAGACCCCGCTGCCAGCCTGTAGCCTCCACGCGACGAGTGCTCCTCGATCTGGCCCGGATAAGGGCTCAGCAACCCATACCCTCCCAGGCCAGGAGCACTTCTCACGCTTGCCGCGCCAGCGCGCTAGAGACCACCCTGAATTCTCAGGGCTAGAGTCCGGTGGGGCCGCACACCTGTCCCCTCAACCGGGGACCACCGGCGTCTCCCTGGTAGAGACGGCTATCTCAGCCTCATGGCACAGCGGCCGCCATGGGGCAGGTGCATGGCGCGGCCCCTATGATTCACGGCCCGCCGAATCCGGACGCTCTCCTCGGCGCAGTGGAACACCTCGACGTCGCTGACCTACCGGAGCGCCGCACCCTCGGCGACCGGCCAGCAGGAGCGCCCTTAGCGGCTACTCGCCGGTCAGGCCGTCTACGACTTCCCGCATGAGGTCCACATGGCCGTTGTGGCGTGCGTACTCCTCGATCATGTGGCAGAGGATCCACCGTAGGCTCGGTGCGCGCCCGTCAGGCCATTTGCGGCGGGCCAACTGGCCGAGGCCGCCCTCGGCTAGTGCCGCGTGCACCGCGGCCCGGGACCGCTCCGTGGCGTCATACCACACCTTGCGCAGCTCCTCCAGGGCGTCGGCGGCAGCGGTGCGCCAGTCCCAGTCGGGGTCAGCGTCCCAGTCCACGGCCGCCCACGGAAGCGGCAGGTCCTGATCACGCAGCACGCGGCAGAACCACCAGTCCTCAACGAAGGCCAGGTGCTTTAGCATGCCGCCTGGGGTCATTGACGAGACGCCGACCGTGACGCTGAGGCCGACGGAGTCCAGCCCCGATGTCTTCCACGCGAGGGTCGCGCGCTGGTACTCCAGGAAGCCGAGGAGCGTGGCAGTCTCGTCACCCGCGAGTGGTGGATTCGGACGACCTTGCTCGTCTAGGTCGGTCATGGGCGGTTACCAGTCCTATGTTCGGCGTGCCTGAATTCTGTCATCGCAGTTGCCCGCCTCATGGCCGCCGCGGCGAGATCGGGCTCGCCGGGTCGGCGGGCCCGGCACGGCCCCTGAGCGGCAGGCTCAAAACACGACCCGGTCGGTACTCGATCGGCGGGCGCCCCGCGAGGCGCGCAGGTTCCTGGAGACGTTCAGTCGCTTGAGCCATCGGTCGGTCCCGTCATAGCGGGCCATGAAGGGGTCCCGGCCATGCACGGCCCGGAAGTTGTCGATGAAGATGATGTCTCCCGGCCGCAGTACGACCTGGGTGAGGGCCGCGTCGATTGCCTTGGTGAACGCGTCGAACGCGGCCCGGGGCTGCGGCGCCATCATGTCGGAGAACATATAGCAGGGGCCAAGGGACATGTACGGTCGGCTGCGGTCGCCGTACAGCACAGGCTCAGA
>JAJPIV010000139.1 GCA_021324595.1 Actinomycetota bacterium
TAGGCCAGCTGCGCGTCATGATGCTCGCCGAGGGCGAACCCGGGCACCCTGCAGGAGGCCATGTCCAAGGCCGAGCCGAGGCAGAGCTTGCCTTCCGCGGTGCGGATTTCGGTGCCGTCGCCGTACCACTTGCGGTTGACCGCCGGCGTCCCGCCAGCATCAGCCGCCCACCGGCAGCCCGCGGTAACGGCAACCCGGCCACGGCCGGCGCAGCCGGGCGACCTCAAGCCGCCCGCTGCTGACCGCGTCATACAGCGCGCCGTGGCCACGGCGGTGCCCCGGCGCCAGCGACAAGGCGGCCAGGTCCCCGACCGGGCCGCCGGAGCACAGCACCGCGCCGGCAAGCTCGGACAGCTCATCAGCGCGAGCGGCCAGGCCGGCATGGAACTCCCGGCCGAACCGCGACAGCACGGCCAGTGACCCGACACCAGCGGCACCATCTTGCAACCTGTCCATCACGGCCTCCGCTGTTGACCCTTGTCCTTCGGCGAGAACACACGATCACGCGAAGGCCGTGCTCACGCACCGCGACACGCCGGGATCACCCGGCACAAGGCCCGCGAAACAATCAGGCCACGGCCACAGAGGTCAAATAACAAGCTGAGAGGCATTGGGCCCTGGCGAGCATTCACTGGCGGCGTTCTGCCCCACAATCTGCCCCCCAGAAGTGACCTCCCGCCAGGTGCTGCAGGAGAGGGTTTCATGAATCCGAAGACTTCGCCGAGGCGGTCCTGCAGCCTACGCATGCGAGTCCGGCCTGTGCGGCTTCGCAAGGTCGGCCGCGACCCCGTCGGCTTCCAGTTCGCCGCAGCCTCCAGGGACGATGGCCCGGCCGTCACTGATGCGCGGCGGCGTCGGCGCACAAGCAGCATGTTGACCAGTCCCAGCCCTGGCCGCGGGCTGCCTGATAGTACGACTCGGCCGCCTCGCGCAGGTCAGCTCGGGACCAGTCGGTGCCGAAGTGCCTGCCGAGAACGACGACGGCCACTGGACCGGACCCGGCGAGCTTGACCGCAGCGGCAGCGCTCTGGGCGCGAGCGCCAGACGTCCACTGGTCATCAACGAGCAGGACCGGCCGGCCGCGCAGGTCACCGTTCACGAGGAACCGGTCGTCGCCCGGCTCCCGGGAGCCGGGCGGGTAACGAGGGTTCGGGGCGAGAAGTTCCGCAGTGCGATCCGCCGTGAGCTTGACGATGTCCCTCAGGATGCGCGGGAGCGGGTGATCAGCCCGGCCTGTCGTGCTGGGCACCGGGAGGACGAGCGAGAAGCCCGCCACACCCGCCCCTTGGCGCAGGCACGGCTCATGCGCATCGAGCCAGCGCCACAAGACGGCGCCGATCCGTAGCGCGAGGCTGCCGCGGGCGGACATGCTGGGAGAGTTCTTGTAGCTGGACAACTCATGCGCCCACTGGCCGCCCTTGACCGACAGCGCGATCGGGGCTACGACGTCTGCGGTGCCCGACAGGTTACGAGTGTGGTCCCAGCACTGATAGCAGGTGTGGTAGCCCGGCAGCACCGAGGTCTTGCAGACCGTACAGACGCCCGAGCGCGGCGCCAGGACCGGGACCAGGAAGTTCCCGTAGCTCGCGGTGAGCTCGCCGACAGTGGCCACTTGATGGTCACGCCCACACGAGTTCCTGGTCGGTCACCAGCGCAGACTTCAAGTGATCGAGGACGTCCGCGACCGTGCGGACGACGGTCGTATTCGGCCGCCGCGCGTACCCCTGCGCCCAGTCGTTGGCCAGCAAGGACTCGAGCAGGAATACCTGGCGCCCGTGCTCAAGCGCCAGCCGGGCCTGCATTCTGGCGCCACTGCGGTATGGCGCCTCGACCACTACGGTCGCGGCGCTGTAGCCACTCATTACCGCGTTGCGCATGGGGAACGTGAACTTCGCTGGCGGCGCATCCGGCATGAACTGGGAGATAACCAGCCCTTCGCGGGCGATGCGCTCCTGCAAGCCGGCGTTCTCCCTCGGATAGCTGCGGCGCAGGCCTGTACCAAGCACAGCGACCGCTCGGCCCTGCGCCTCCAAGGCCGCGCGCAGCGCAGCCGTGTCGATGCCCGCGGCCAGCCCGCTGACCACAGGCACCCCAGCCTCTGCCAGGCCGCCCGCCAGCTCCGCCGCGTCCCGCAGTCCTCGCTCGGTCGCCTGTCTCGTTCCCACCACCGCCACGCTGCGCGCGTCCGCAGGATCAAGACGGCCCCTGAACGTTAGGAACGGCGGCCGCTGGTGCACCGTCAGAAGCTGAGCAGGGTAGTCCGGGTCGAGGATCGTCAGGAAACGGATGCCGTCCCGCTCCCATCCAGCGATCTCGTCCTCCGCCGCCTCGGCCTGCGACACGGCGCCCGCCTCGTCCGCGAACAGCGGGAGCTGCCCAGCCGGCCCCTGGCACAGAACCTCCAGTGCCGACCCGGCCGCCTCGACGTCATCGGCCACCGCAGGCCACGACTGCCCAGGCAAGCGAAGCAAGGCCAGCAACGCACCTCGCTCGGTTGCGGTCATGTATCCATCATATTCGAACTCATCATCGATCTCAGGGTGGCTCGCCCGCCAGAGTGACTCACCAGCTTGCCGTAACCCGCGCGCCGCCGCCAGCCCCCGGTCCTGGCTGCTCGATCTGGCGAGCCTCCGCGATGCGTGCAGGCCAGCTTCTGCACCTGCGCCAGGAGCGCGTACGGCGCGTCATCCAGGCCGATGGCGTGGCAGATGTTCTCGATGCCCGACTGGCGCACGAGGTGGCAGACGGGCTCCTCGTTGCCCTCGGAGCAGGACTCGGCGATACCGAAGTCCTGGCTATCTGCAACAGGGGCGCCTTGTCCTCGCGGTCAACGGCGATGACATCGCGTCAGAATTCCAGCGAGAATGCCTATCATCGGCGGCATGAGTGGATATGTGATTCGCGGATCGATCACCCACGAGCTGGCACTGAAGGACTCCCCCAGCACATCACCGCCAGCCCCGACAAAATCGGCGACATCACCCGCGCCGCCCTCGTCCTCACCCATTTCGAGCACGGCTACATCACATGAATTCTCTGAGATCACTTCACTGCCCCGCCTTCCCCGGCGAATTCGGGTCTATCCAGGACGCCAACGTCTTCTGCGAGGCATTCGTTACCTACTACAACCGCGAGCACCGTTCTCCAGGGGTCCTCAGGCTGTCGCATGACGTTGCGCTGGTGAGACATTTACCGTCGCTTGCAA
>JAJPIV010000077.1 GCA_021324595.1 Actinomycetota bacterium
CCCGGGACGGGTCACAGCTGGTGCGGCTGGCACACCGCGCCGCGGTCCGCGCCGGTGACCAGCGCCGCGTACTTGGCCAGCGCGCCGCTGGCATAGCGCGGCGCCGGGCGCTTCCAGCCGGCCCGCCGGCGCTCCAGCTCGGCCTCGTCGACGAGCAGCTCGAGCCGGCGCCCCGGCACGTCGACCAGGATCTTGTCGCCGTCTGCCGCGAGCGCGACCGGGCCGCCGTCGAACGCCTCGGGCGCGACGTGCGCGATGCACGCGCCGAACGTGGCCCCGGAGAACCGCCCGTCGGTGACCAGCACCACGTCCTTGCTGATCCCGCTGCCCTTGAGCGCGGCGGTGACCGCGAGCATCTCCCGCATGCCCGGGCCCCCCTTCGGCCCCTCGTACCGGATCACCAGCACGTCGCCCGCGGCGACCTTGCCCTGGGTGATCGCCGCGAAGCAGTCCTCCTCGCGGTCGAACACCCGGGCCGTCCCCTCGAACCGCAGCGTCTCGATGCCGGGCACCTTGACGACCGCGCCGTTCGGGGCGAGGCTGCCGCGCAGCACGGCCAGGCCGCCCTCGCGGCCGAACGGGTCGGAGGCCGGCCGCACCACCGTGCCGTCCGGCTCCGGGGCGCCCGCGACGTTCTCCGCGAGGGTCCGGCCGTTCACCGTCATCGCGTCGCCGTCGAGCAGGCCGGCGCCGAGCAGCTCGCGGAGCACCACCGGCAGCCCGCCGACCTGGTCGAGCTCGCTCATCACGAACCGGCCGGCCGGGCGCATCGAGGCGATGTGGGGGGTGCGGCGGCTGATCGCGTCGAAGTCATCCAGGGTCAGCTCGACCCCGGCCTCCGCAGCGATCGCGAGCAGGTGCAGGACGGCGTTCGTCGAGCCCGCCGTCGCCATCACGACCGTGGCGGCGTTGAGGAACGCGGCCCGCGTCAGGATGTCGCGCGGCCGGCGCCCCGCGGCCAGGGCGGCGACCGCCGCCTCGCCCGTCGCCCGGGCGAGCGCGGCCCGCTCGGCGGTCACGGCGGGCGGGCTGGCGGAGCCCGGCAGCGCCATGCCGAGGGTCTCGGCGCAGGCCGCCATGGTGTTCGCGGTGTACATGCCGGCGCACGAGCCGGCGCCCGGGCAGGCCGCCCGCTCGATGGCGAGCAGGTCGGCGTCGCTCATCTCCCCGGCCGCCTGGGCGCCGACCGCCTCGAACACGTCCTGGATCGTGAGCGTCCGCCCGAGCGCGCGGCCGGGCAGGATCGTGCCGCCGTACAGGAACGCGGCGGGCACGTTCAGGCGCGCGCAGGCCATGAGCATGCCGGGCAGCGACTTGTCGCACCCGGCGATGGCGACCAGCGCGTCGAACCGCTCCGCGTGCACCATCAGCTCGACGGAGTCCGCGATGACCTCGCGGCTGACCAGGGACGCCTTCATCCCCTCGTGGCCCATCGCGATGCCGTCGGAGACCGCGATCGTGCCGAATTCCAGCGGGACCGCCCCGGCCTGCCGCACGCCCTCCTTCGCCGCGACCGCGAGCGAGTTCAGGTGCAGGTTGCACGGGGTCACCTCGTTCCACGAGGACGCGACGGCGACCTGGGGCAGGCCCAGGTCCTCCTCGCTCAGGCCGACCGCCCGCAGCATCGCGCGCTGCGGGGCGCGGGCCGGTCCGGTGGTCAGCGGGCCGCTGCGCGGCCGCGGCAGTGTGCTCATCGCGGGTTCACACCTTCCAGGAGAACGGATTCTTCGTGCTGATCGCGGGCCGCCGGGCCGGTCACGTCGCGGCGGGGACGAGCGCCCGCGCGCCCGCCCGGAGCAGCCCGTAGCTGATCCCGTCGGCGAGCGCCTCCCAGGACGCGGTGACGATGTCGTCGGAGACGCCCACGGTGGTCCACTCGCCGGCGCTGTCGGCCGAGGTGAGCATGACGCGGGTGACCGCGCTGGTCGCGGCCCGGCCGTCGAGGATGCGGACCTTGTAGTCCACCAGGCGGATGGAGGCCAGCTCGGGGTACAGGTCCTCCAGGGCCCGGCGCAGCGCCTGGTCGAGCGCGTGGACCGGGCCGACTCCCTCGCCGACCGCGACGACCCGCTGGTCCCGCAGGAGCAGCCGGACGATCGCCTCGCTGCGGTCGGTGGGCCCCGAGGGGCCCTCGGACCGCTCGATCACGACCCGGTAGCCCTCCAGCTCGAACCAGGTCGGGCTGGGATCCGGCCCAGTCCCGGCCGGCCGTCGCCGGGCGGCCACGCGCCGGACCAGGAGCTCGAACGAGGCGTCCGCGGCCTCGAACGCGTAGCCGCGGTGCTCGGCGGCCTTGACCTCGTCCAGTACCTCGCTGGCCAGGGCCGGATCGAGCTCGATGCCGAGCTCGGCCGCCCGGGCCAGCACGTTGCTGCGCCCGGCGAGCTCGCTGACCAGGACGGCCGCCTGGTTCCCCACCGCGGCGGGGTCGACATGGGAGTAGGCGTCGGGGCGGCGGGCGATGGCCGAGGCGTGCAGCCCGGCCTTGGTGGCGAACGCTGACGAGCCGACGTACGGCTGGCGGGCCTCGAACGGCAGGTTCGCCACCTCCGCGACCAGCTTGGCGACCGACGACAGCTCGGCGAGCCTGCCCGGCGGGAGCAGCTCGTGCCCCCGCTTGAGCTCCAGGCCCGCGATCACGGCGAACAGGTCCGCGTTGCCGCAGCGCTCCCCGTAGCCGTTCGCCGCGCCCTGCACGTGCCTGACCCCCTCACCGACCGCGACTAGCGAGTTCGCGACCGCGCAGGCCGAGTCGTTGTGGCAGTGCACGCCGATCCGCAGCTGCCCGAACCGGGCCGTGACGTCCCGGACGACCCGGACGATGTCGTCGGGGAGCGTGCCGCCGTTGGTGTCGCACAGCGCCAGCGTGTCCGCCCCGGCCTCGGCGGCCGCGGCGAGCACGGCGAGCGCGTAGCCGGGGTCGGCGGCGTAGCCGTCGAAGAAGTGCTCGGCGTCGAAGACGACCCGCCGTCCCTCGCGGGCGAAGAACCGCACCGAGTCGGCGACCATCGCCAGGTTCTCCTCCCGGGTGGTGCGCAGCGCCTCGTCGACGTGGAGCGTCCATGCCTTGCCGACCAGCGTCACGACCGGCGTGCCGGCGGCGAGCAGCACGGCCAGGTCCGGGTCGCCGTCGGCCGACCGGCCGGGACGGCGGGTCGCGCCGAACGCCGCGAGCGCCGCGTGCCGCCACGGCAGCTCCCCGGCCCGGGCGAAGAACTCCTTGTCCTTCGGGTTGGAGCCGGGCCAGCCCCCCTCGACCACGTCCACGCCGAGCGCGTCGAGTGCTGCGGCGATCCGGAGCTTGTCCTCGACGGTCAGGTCGAGGCCGACCTGCTGGGCGCCGTCGCGGAGCGTGGTGTCGTAGATCTCGACCCGGGCAGGCCCCGGCTCAGCGCCGCTCACGCCCTATCACCTGCCTGGCCGAGCCTGGTGCTCAGGGCGTCGGCCCACCCGCGGGTGGACGTGGCGCCGCCGGAGGCGAGCACCGCGTCGACGGCGGACTCCAGCTCCCCGGCGGCCGCCCGCTCGCCGAGGTGGTCGAGCATGAGGGCGGCGGACAGGACGGCGCCGGCCGGGTTGGCCGTGCCGGTGCCGGCGATGTCCGGGGCCGAGCCGTGGACCGGCTCGAACATCGACGGGCCGGTCCGGGCCGGGTTGAGGTTCCCGCTCGCGGCCAGGCCGAGGCCGCCGGTCAGGGCCGCGGCCAGGTCGGAGAGGATGTCGCCGAACAGGTTGTCGGTGACGATCACGTCGAACCTGCCCGGGTCGGCGACCAGGTACAGGCACGCGGCGTCGACGTGGGCGTAGTCGAGCACGATGCCCTGCTCGGCGGCGACCTCCTCGGCGACCCGCTGCCAGAGCCGGCCGGCGTGGGTGAGCACGTTGGTCTTGTGGACCAGGGTCATCCGGCCGCCGCGGCGGGCGGCGAGCCCCGCGGCGTACCGGACGCAGCGCTCGACCCCGGCGCGCGTGTTCAGCGACTCCTCGGTCGCCGCCTCGAACGGGGTGCCCGCGTGGACGGTGCCGCCCGCCCCTGCGTAGAGCCCCTCGGTGTTCTCCCGCACCACCACCACGTCCAGGCCCGTCCCCTGGCGCGGGCCGGCGACGCCGGGGCGGAGCCTGGCCGGGCGCAGGTTCACGTAGAGGTCGAGCTCGGATCGCAGCCGCAGCAGCAGGCCCCGCTCCAGCACCCCGGGAGGGACCGACGGGCTGCCGACCGCTCCCAGCAGGATCGCGTCGGCCTTGCGCAGGGCGGCCAGGGCGTCGTCGGGCAGCAGCTCGCCGGTGCGCAGGTACCGCTGCGCGCCCAGGTCGGCATCGCGCCAGTCGATGCGGAAGCCGTGCCGGGCGCCGGCCTGGTCGACGAGGGCGCGGGCGACCGCGGTGACCTCGGGGCCGATGCCGTCGCCCGGCAGGTGCGCGACGACGTGGGTTCGTACGCCGGCCTCCATCTCAGGCTCCGTCCTCGCCGTGGCCGGCCGCGTCCTGGTCCCGGCCGCCGGCCGGCGCGTCCTGGCCCTCGCGGTCGGTGGGCGCGTCCAGCCAGCTCATCATCTGGCGCAGCGGCCGCCCGGTCCGCTCGATCAGGCTGTTCGCCGCGGCGGCGCGCAGCCGCTCGAAGTTCGGCCGGCCGGCGTCGTCCTCGGCGATCCACTCGCGGGCGAACTCGCCGGAGCGGATGTCGTCGAGGAGTTGCGCCATGGCCTGCCGGGTCGGCTCGCCGATCACCCTCGGGCCGCGGGTCAGGTCGCCGTACTCGGCGGTGTCGCTCACCGAGTAGCGCATCCAGCCCATGCCCCCCTCGTACATCAGGTCCACGATCAGCTTGAGCTCGTGCAGGCACTCGAAGTAGGCGACCTCCGGCTGGTAGCCGGCGTTCACGAGGGTCTCGAAGCCCGCGTTGACCAGCGCGGTCACCCCGCCGCAGAGCACCGCCTGCTCGCCGAACAGGTCGCTCTCGGTTTCCTCCTGGAAGGTCGTGACCAGCGCCCCCGCCTTGGTGCCGCCGATCCCCTTGGCGTAGGAGCGGGCGAGGTCCCACGCCTTGCCGGTGGCGTCCTGGGCGACGGCGACCAGCACCGGGGTGCCCTGGCCTGCCTCGAACTGCCGCCGCACCAGGTGCCCCGGCGCCTTCGGCGCGACCATCGCGACATCCACGTCACCGGGCGGGGTGACGTAGCCGAAGTGGATGTTGAACCCGTGCGCGAAGAACAGCGCGTCGCCCGGCTCGAGGTTCGGCGCGATCGCCTCCGCGTAGAGCCGTCGCTGCCCCGTGTCCGGGGTGAGCACCATGATCACGTCGGCCCAGCCGCACACCTCCGCGGGCGTGCCGACGCTCAGCCCGGCCTCGAGCGCCTTCGCGCGGGACCGTGACCCCTCGGGCAGCCCCACCCGGACGTCGCACCCGGAGTCCCGCAGGTTCAGCGCGTGCGCGTGGCCCTGCGACCCGTACCCCAGGACCGCGATCTTCCTGGACTGCGCCAGCGTGAGGTCGGCGTCCTCGTCGTAATACACCGTCGCCATGGAAAGCTACCTTCCGAGTAGAACTTGTTCTTCCTGCCTGGCGGCGCCGGGAGCGCGCGCCGGGTCGTCGTCGGTGATCGTCCCGGCGCCGCGGCCGATCGCGATCAGCCCGGTCCGCACCAGCTCGCAGGTCCCGTGCGGCTCGAGCGCCGCCAGCAGCGCGTCGAGCCGGCCCGGGCTGCACACCGCCTCGAGCACGATCGTCCGCGGGTCCAGGTCCACCACGGTGGCGCGGAACGCCGCGGCGGTGTCCAGCAGCCGCGCCCGCAGGGCCGGGTGCACGTGGACCTTGATCAGGGCGAGCTCGCGCTCCACTGCGGCGTCCGCCTCGAGCTCCACCACCTTGAGCACCCGGACCAGCTTCTCCAGCTGCTTGTGGACCTGGTCGACGGGCGTGGAGGCGCCGTCCACCACGATGGTCATCCGGCTCACCCGCTCGTCGGCGGTCGGGCCGACGGAGAGGGAGGTGATGTTGAACGCCCGGCGGGAGAACAGCCCGGCCACGTGCGCGAGCACGCCTGGCTTGTTCTCCACCAGCACCGACAGGGTGTGGGTGCTCACGGCACGATCACCTCCTTGCGCGCGGCCGCCTCCTGCTCCGCGGCGGTGAACTCGGGCCCGAGCACGATGTCGTCGTTCGCCGCACCGGCCGGGACCATCGGGAAGACGCCCTCGGCGTCGTGGGTGCGGAAGTCGACGACGACCGGAACGTCGGTGCTGGCCAGCGCCTTCTCCAGCACCGTGTCCACGTCGGCCGGGCTCTCGCAGCGCAGCCCGGCGCATCCGTAGGCCTCGGCGAGCTTGACGTAGTCGGGGATGGCCGTGCCGAGGTGAACCTCGGAGTAGCGCTCCTCGTAGAACAGCTCCTGCCACTGCCTGACCATGCCGAGGAACCCGTCGTTGAAGATCATCACCTTGATCGGCAGCCCCTCGATCGCGCAGGTGGCGAGCTCCTGAGCGGTCATCTGGAAGCACCCGTCGCCGTCGATCGCCACCACCAGCTCGCCGGGCCGGCCGATCTGGGCGCCCATGGCGGCGGGGACGGCGAAGCCCATCGTGCCCAGGCCACCCGAGTTGATCCAGCTGCGCGGCCTGGTGAACGTGTAGTGCTGGGCGGCGTGCATCTGGTGCTGGCCGACCCCCGCGACGATGATCGCCTCGCCCCCGGTCATCGCCGAGAGCCGCTCGACGACGTGCTGCGGCTTCAGCGGCCCGTCGGGCCGCTGGGTGTAGCGCAGCGGGTAGCTGCGCCGCCAGCCGGCGGTGGTGGCCAGCCACTCGCCCGTGCCGGGCGGCCCGGAGCGGCCGGCCAGCTCCCGCACGGCGATGGCCAGGTCGGGCAGGACGGTCCGCAGGTTGCCGATGATCGCGACGTCGGGGACCCGGTTCTTGCCGATCTCCGCCGGGTCGATGTCGGCGTGGACGACCTTGGCCTTCGGGGCGAACGCCGCGAGCTTGCCGGTCACCCGGTCGTCGAACCGGGCGCCGAGCGCGACGATCAGGTCGGCCTCCTGCAGCGCGGCGACCGCCGCGTAGGTGCCGTGCATGCCCGGCATGCCGAGGGCGAGAGGGTGGGAGTCGGGGAAGGCGCCGCGCGCCATGAGCGTGGTGACCACCGGTGCCTGCGCAGCCTCGGCCAGCTCGCGCAGCGCCTCGTGCGCGTCGGCCTTGACGACCCCGCCGCCGACATACAGGACGGGGCGGCGGGCCGCGTGCAGCATCCGCGCGGCCCGGGCGATCAGCGCGGGGTCGGGCGGGCCGGGCACCCGGTAGCCGGGCAGGTCGAGCTCGGGCGGCCAGCTCCAGGTGGTCGTGGCCTGCAGGACGTCCTTGGGCAGGTCCACCAGGACCGGGCCGGGGCGGCCGGTGCTCGCGACGTGGAACGCCTCGGCGATCGCCGCCGGGATCCGCGCCGGATCGGTGACCAGCTCGTTGTGCTTGGTCACCGGGCTGGTGATCCCGGTGATGTCGGACTCCTGGAACGCGTCGGTGCCGATCATGCGGGTCGGCACCTGGCCGGTGATCGCGACGACGGGGACCGAGTCCATGTAGGCGTCGGCGAGGGCGGTCACCAGGTTCGTCGCCCCGGGCCCGGACGTGGCCATGCAGACCCCGACCCGGCCGGTGGCCCAGGCATAGCCCTCGGCGGCGTGCCCCGCTCCCTGCTCGTGCCTGACCAGCACGTGCCGCAGGGACGAGGAGCGCAGCGGATCGTAGGCGGGCAGGATGGCCCCGCCCGGCAGCCCGAAGACGATGTCGACGCCCTGGCGTTCAAGGCTGCGGACGAGCGCCTGGGCTCCGGTCACATGCACGAGATGCTCCTTCTTCGTCACGACGATGCGCCGCCAGGAGGCGTCCCGGCCGCGGCGGCGGGCGCCGCCGCGCGGGCCCGCCTGGTGGCCCGGCTAACAAAAAACCTCCTGGCCGCCGGCCGAGGAGGGGTAGCGCGAGCCCGTCGCCGGGCTCGCGCTACATGATGAGGAGTACTCGGAACTGGATGATCTTGCTCATCGCGATCTCCGTTGCGGGTCGGCCTTCGGGATGATGTGGCACGGTGAGGATCGTGTGCCGTGGGAGGCGACGCTGCCCGCCGCCCCCACCATACGGCACGTCAGGCCATGGCGTGCTCGCCGGGGCGGACCGATGGCAGCCAGGATGGCCTGCGCCGCTCGAAGCTGGCGATCGCGTCCGCGTGGCGGAGCGTGATGCCGATGTCGTCGAGGCCCTCGAGCAGGCGCCAGCGCGCGTAGTCGGGGAGGGCGAACGGGGCGCTCAGCCCGGCCGCCGGGACCGTGATCGTCCGCTCCGCCACGTCGACCACGACGCGCGCGCCCGGATCGGCGGCCAGCGCGGCGGTCAGGGCGGACACGGCGTCCTCGCCGGCCTGCGCGGTCACCAGGCCCGCGCCGATGCTGTTGTTGCGGAAGATGTCCGCGAAGCTCGGCGCGATCACCGCCTCGAACCCGAAGTCCTGGAGCGCCCAGACCGCGTGCTCGCGCGACGAGCCGCAGCCGAAGTTCGCCCCGGCGACCAGGATCCTCGCCCCGCTGGCACCGGGCGCGTTGAGCGGAAAGCCCGGGTCGGCGCGCCAGGCCTCGAACAGGCCCGCGCCGAAGCCGGTCCGCTCCACTCGCTTGAGCCACGACGCCGGGATGATCTGGTCGGTGTCGATGTCGCGGCGGTCCACCACGACCGCGCGGCCCTCGACCCGCCGCACTGCGCGCATCTGGCGCTCTCCTTTCCTCGCGGCCCGGCGCCGCCGGGCCTTCGGCTTCCCCGGGGCGGCTACAGGTCCGACGGCGCCGCGAACCGGCCGGCCACCGCGGTCGCTGCGGCGACCGCGGGGGACACCAGGTGGGTGCGGCCGCCCGGCCCCTGCCTGCCCTCGAAGTTCCGGTTGCTGGTCGACGCGCTCCGCTCCCGCGGGGCGAGGATGTCGCCGTTCATGCCCAGGCACATCGAGCAGCCGGCCGAGCGCCACTCGAAGCCGGCGGCGGTGAACACCGCGTCGAGGCCCTCGGCCTCGGCCTGCGCCTTCACCCGGGCCGAGCCGGGCACGGCGATCGCGCGCACGCCCGGGCTGACCTTGCGGCCCCGCAGCACGCCAGCCGCGGCCCGCAGGTCCTCCAGCCGGCCGTTCGTGCACGAGCCGATGAACACGGCGTCCACCGCGATGTCGCGGATCGCCGTGCCGGGCGCGAGGCCCATGTACTCCAGCGCGCGCCGGGCCGCCTGGCGTTCCTGCGGGGTCTGGAAGGAGTCCGGGTCGGGCACGGCCCCGTCGATGCCCGCCGACTGCGCCGGGGTGGTGCCCCAGGTCACCGTGGGGGTGATCGCCGAGGCGTCGATGCGCACCTCCCGGTCGAACGCCGCGCCGTCGTCGGTGGCCAGCGAGCGCCAGTCGTCGAGCGCCCGCTCCCAGTCCGCGCCCTTCGGCGCGTACCGCCGGCCCTCCAGGTAGGCGAAGGTCACGTCGTCCGGCGCGATCATCCCGGCCCGGGCGCCCGCCTCGATCGACATGTTGCAGACGGTCATCCGGCCCGCCATGTCGAGCCCGCGGATCGCCGCGCCGCGGTACTCGATCACGGTCCCCGTGCCGCCGCCGGTGCCGATCCGGGCGATGATCCCCAGGATGAGGTCCTTGGCGCTGACCCCGGGGGCGAGCTCGCCGTCCACCGTCACCGCCATCGCCTTCGGCTTGGCCTGGCGCAGCGTCTGGGTGGCGAGCACGTGCTCGACCTCGGTGGTCCCGATGCCGAACGCGAGCGCGCCGAACGCCCCGTGGGTGGAGGTGTGGCTGTCGCCGCACACCACCGTCATGCCGGGCTGGGTGAGCCCGAGCTGCGGGCCGATGACGTGGACGACGCCCTGGTCGGCGCTGCCGAGCGGGAAGAGCGTGATCTGGTGCGCCTCGCAGTTCTTGCGCAGCCGGGCGATCTGCTCGGCGGCGAGCGGGTCGGTGATCGGGCCGAGCGGGTTGACCGTCGGCACGTCGTGGTCCATCGTCGCCACCGTCAGGTCGGGCCGCCGGACCGCGCGGCCGGCGAGCTCCAGGCCCTCGAACGCCTGCGTCGAGGTGACCTCGTGGATCAGGTGCAGGTCGATGTAGAGCAACGGCGGCTCGCCGTCGGGGCTGGCCACCAGGTGGCGCTCCCAGACCTTGTCGAACAGGCGGTGGGCGCTCACGCGCGGTCCCTGGCGGCGCCCGCATCGCCTCCGTTGTCCCGGCGGTCAAGCGCGACCTGGACGGCGGCCAGCGCCATCATGCCCGTTTCGCTGGAGTCAGGCTGGTGGGCCTCGGATCCGGTCTCGGCCTTCATGACGTCTCCCTGTCGCTTCTGCTGCTGGGTGATCTGCCAGGCGTTCCAGCGTGGGGCCGGGCCGCCGCCGCGCCGCCCGCCCTGCCGCGTCCGCCGGGGGACGGCGCGGCCGGGGGCGGATGCCCTCCGTGATCGCGGAGCCCAGGGTCCGGGACGTCGCGTGCCGGGCCGTGCGCGGATCGATCGCGCGGATCGGGGGTGAGATCTGGGATCGGCTCGCGGGACCTAGGGGCGATGCGGCCAGCGCCTCAACTCCGTAGCGGGTTGCTGGCCTGCCTGATCAGGTCCCGCTACGGCAGCTAAGAATGAGTACGAGGTGCCGCATGTCGCTGACCACTGTACCCCGCCCGCGCGGGAGCGCGCACCCGGGGCCGGGATATCGCAGTGGCGCCGTGCGGCACGCCGGGCTCACAGCAGCCCGAGCCGGCTGCCGTGGGCGATCGCCTGCCGCCGGGTGGCCACCCCGAGCTTGCGGTAGACCGCGCGCAGGTGCGTCTTGATCGTGTTCACCGACAGGAACAGCGCCTCGGCGATCTCCTGGTTGGTCATGTGCGAGGGCAGGAACCGCAGCACCGCCAGCTCGCTCGGGGTCAGCCGGGCCGCGTCCCGGGCCGGCGGCATGGCCGGTCGCCATGCCGAGCCGTCTAGCCGGCGCACGATGGCGGCGGCGAACGAGGCGCCAGGACCGTCCGGGCGGATGAGCGCGGTCAGCGCCGACCGGGCCGCGGCGCCGTGGTCCAGGAAGGGCCGCAGCAGCCCGGCCGGCTCGGCGAGGGCCAGGGCCGCGGCCAGGTGGCCGGCCGCGGGCCCGGGCTCACCCAGCCGGCGGTGCGCGATGGCGGCGGTGATCAGTGCCCCGACGTGCTCGCTCAGGGTGAGGCGCCCCGGCGGCGGGTCGAGCCAGGGGCCGAGGATGGCGAGCGCGCTGCGGCCGTCACCGGCGGACAGCAGCACCCGGGCACGGGCCAGGCGCAGGCCGGGATGGCCCGAGGCGCCGCGGCGGGGACCGGCACCGCCCGGCCCGGCCAGCCCGGGCCCGCCGGCTGCCCCGGCTGCCCCGGCTGCCCGGGCGGGCCCGGCTGGCATGAGTGGTCCGGCTACGGCTCGCTCGGCTGCCTCGATCGCGGCCATCGCGCTCGCGGTGTCGCCGTCCTGGAGCGCGACGTCGGCGTCGAGCACTGCCAGCTCCGGGCCGAGGGGGATCGCGCGGCCGGCTGCGGCCGCCGGGCAGCCGTCCGGTGCGTGCCCGGCGGTCACGGCCGGGCCCGCCGCCCCGGCCAGGCCCGCCGCCCCGGCCAGGCCCGCCGCCCCGGCCAGGCCCTGCCCGGCGTCGCGGCGGAGCCTGGCGAGCAGGGCCCGTGCGCTGGCACGGTCCCCGCAGCACAGGGCCAGCCTCGCCCGGGCAGCGGTGACCAGCCAGCCCGCCACCTGCTCCTCGGGCCCGGCCTGCGCGAACCGGGGGCCGTGGCCGGGCGGTGAGCCCGGGCCGGCCCCGGCGCCGGCCATCGGCTCGGCGTGCCCCCCGGCCGTGCGGGGCGCGCCAGCCGCGCTCGCGGCACAGCGGTCGAGTGCCCGGGCCGCCCCGGCCAGATCGTCCCTGGCCAGGCAGGAATGAGCCGTGGCCAGGTCGGCGAGCAGCCCGGGCAGCGCGTCGGCGTCCTGGATCCGCGGGCCGCCGGCCCCGCCGGCATCGTGCGCAGCGTCCGGCCCGGTCGTGATGGCGCCGCGGATCCGGTGCGAGATCGCGCCGGCCGGCCAGGAGCCGCGCGCGCCGCGCTCGGGTGCCATGCCGCCCGGATCGGATAGCTGGCCGTGCAGCGAGCCGGCGAGAAAGGGCTGGCCGTGCAGCGAGCCGGCGAGAAGCTGCCACGCGGCGACCCGCGCGAGCAGCCCCTCGCTGCCCGCGTGCCCGAGCTGCCCGCGTGCCCGGCTGAACGCGGCGAGCGCGTCTGAGGGCCGCCCGCGGACCAGCGCGGCGACGCCGAGCGCGGACCACAGCAGGCCGGTTGCCCGCCGCCAGGCCGTTCGGCCCGGGTCCGGGCCCTGGCCAGCCGCCGGGCGGGCTGGCCGCGCCTCGCCGTCGCCCGGCCCGGCGCCGCCGCCACCCAGGCCGGCCTGGCCGGCACCGGCCGCCTCGCCGGCTGCGGAACGGGCCGCCGTGATCCAGCGGGCCGGCTCGGCGCAGGCCGCGGCATGCAGCACCCGCAGGGCGAGCAGCCACGGCGCCATCTCCGGGCGCCGGCCCGGCCCGCGGCGGGCAGCGGCCCGCTCGGCGTCGTCCAGGTGCGACCCGGCGGCGATCCAGTTCCCCGCGCGCAGCGCTGACGCCGCGAGCGCGCACGCGACCGCCGGGTCGTCGCGCCCGTCCTCGGGGAACGCCGCGAGCGCCGCCTCGGTGCGGGCGCCCGGGGCGGGCAGCAGCAGCACCGGGCCAGCCAGGCCGAGCATCTCGGCGGCCAGGTCCCAGTCACCCGCCGAGGATGCGGTCCGCACGGCGTCCGCGGCCATGCCGTGGGCCGCCAGCCACCGCGCGGCCCGGGCGGCGAGAGCGGCTGCCTCCGCCGGCCGCTCCCGCCGCAGCCGCCAGTGCAGCAGGTCCCGCAGCAGCGGGTGAACGCGGTACCAGGCCGCTGCGGCAGGCGGCGAGGTCACGTCGTCGCCGGTGATCACGGTGACCATCGCGTTCTCCCGGCTGAGCTGGTCGAAGAGCGCCGCGCCCCCGTCCCCGCCCGTGATCGCATCGGCCAGGTCACCGCAGGTCACTTCGGTCACGCTGGTGCGCTCCAGGAACAGCCGCGTGCCTGCGGGGAGGGCGGCGAGCACCTCGTCGCTCAGGTAGTCGGCGGCCGGCGGCTGGTCGCCGCGGAGCCGCCAGGCCGCCGGAGCGTGGCCCGGGCCGGCCGCCAGCGCCGCCAGGCGCAGCCCGGTCATCCAGCCCAGCGTGCGGGCGAGCAGCGCGTCCAGCTCGCCAGGGGGCGGGCGCATGCCGAGCATCGTGAAGTAGCCGTCCGCCTCCTGCGCGGTGCAGGCCAGCTCGCCGGGCCCGATCTCGGCGAGGTCGCCGTCCACCCGCAGCCGAGCGACCGGCAGGCCCGCGGCGTGCCGCCCGGACAGCAGCCACCGCAGGCCACGCGGCCCGCGCCGGACCAGGTGCTCCAGCTCGGCCACGGCGGCGCTGCCCGTGAGCTGCTCCAGCCCGTCGACGATCAGCGTGACGGGGACGGCTCGCTCCCCCGCGCGCCTGCCGGGGGACGGCGCGGCCGGGCCGGCGCCCGGGTCCGCCCGGGTCCCGCCGCGCGCGGGAGCCATCCTCGCGCCGGGCCGGGCGAAGATGCCGTCGGGGCCGGGCAGGCTCGCGAGGGCAGCGTTCAGGCGCGCCCTGAGCTGGCCGGGATCCCGGTCGCCGGGGCCGAGGCCGAGCCAGGCCGCCGGTCCCGGCCAGGATGCGGCCCACTGGGCGCACGCGATGGTCTTCCCCGCCCCGGCCGGCGCGGTCATGAGGGTGACCCGGTGCCGCACCGCGCGGCTGATCAGTTCGGTCACCCGAGGCCGCGGCAGGATGGGAGCGCCAGGCAGCGGGACGGCGAACCCGGCCCCCGTCGGCCCGCGCCGGCCGCCACCGTGCGGCTGGCGGCGCTCCTGGCTGGTCCGGTGCCTGGCCGACGGCGCGATGGTCGTGCTCGTCAATTCCCCCCCGACGGGCGGCCGTGCCCCGGGCCGCCGGTCCCCCTCCGGTCGGCGCGCGCTGCCGCAGCCCGGTAGCACCGTACCCGCGGGCCGCGCAAGCCAATCCTGCCGCCGGGCCGGCGGGAACTGGCGGCCGGGAGGATGGCAGGCGGGAACTCACCCCGCGCAGGTGACGACCTCGCGGCTGCGGGCGGTTCTACTGGATGGCGAGGACGACCGGACGCACCGAAGGAGGACGCCATGCCCGCAGCCACTCCCGTGCTCGACACGCTCGCCGACATCAACCTGGCCTCGATCGAGCACACCCGCCTGCAGCCGCGCGAGCTGATGCTCGCCAGGATCGCGGCCCTGGTCGCCGTGGACGCGCCGCCCGCGTCCTACCTGGCGAACGCCGGGTCCGCGCGGGACAGCGGGATCACCGAGCAGGACGTGCAGGACGTCCTGATCGCGATCGCGCCGGTGGTCGGCACCGCGAAGGTGGTGGCCTCGGCCGGCAACATCATGAAGGCGCTGGGGTTCGCCATCGCGGTCGCGGAGGGGGAGGAGACCCCGGGCTGAGCCCGGGCGAGGGGGAGCGAGCCGCCGGCCGGCGGCAACCGTCGTGGCACTGCCCGCCGGCCGGCGCGCACCGCGCGCGATCTGGCCGGGCTGCTCCCGGCCGCCGGGCTACGGCTGATCAGCGGCGCTGGTCATCGGCTACCGCTGCGCGCCTGCGGCGGTCGCCAGCCGCCTGGCCGCGTTCACCGGTTCGCTGGAGCCCGCCTGACCGCGTCGCCCCGGCGGGACAGCACGGCCAGGCGGGCCCGCGCGCGCATTGGCGGACAGGCGTCAGACCGGGCGGACCTGCTCCGCCTGCGGGCCCTTGGCGCCCCGCCCGGCCACGAACTCGACGCGCTGGTTCTCCTCCAGCGTGCGGAACCCGTCGGCGAGGATCGCCGAATGGTGGACGAAGACGTCCGGCCCGCCATCGTCGGGCGCGATGAACCCGTACCCCTTCGTCGCGTTGAACCACTTCACAGTGCCCTGAGGCATCTTCCGTACTCCCAGATGAGCGATCTTCGGGATCCACGGTCGCGGATCCCGGCGAGGCGACCCGCTCGTCCGGAGAGTCGCTCCGGAAGGGCGCAGGCGCCCGCTGTCAGGTTGCGCGGGCGCTGTCACACGTACACGAACCTTCCCTAGGCCATCTAACACCATCGCGGGCACCAGGCGGGCCAGGCCGCGGGCACGCGCCCCGGGCGGCGGGACCTCGTCAGCTCAGGCGCTCGGCGTACAGGGCGTCGACCCGGTAGGGGATGCCGAGCGCCGTCCGGCCCCTGGTGTCCGGGTGCCCGTCCAGGATCGCGGCGACCTCGGCGAGCACCGCGCGCTGGCGGGCCGGCGGCAGCGCGGCGATGTGGCTGACGCTGCGGAACCGGTCGATCACCTGCTCTCGCGTGCACCGCTGGACGTGGAAGAACGTCGCCTCCGTCCACGGGGACCAGCCGTCGCGCCCGGCGAGGCCCCGTTCGCTCCAGCTCTCGCCGGGGCCGCCCCGGCCGTCGCGGTGGTCGCGCCAGGGAGCGCGCCGCTCGACCCGGTCCATGACCGACCAGACCGCATCGACCCAGGCGTGGCTGCGGTCGCGCTCGTTCCAGATCAGGCCGAGCCGCCCGCCGGGCCGGACGACCCTGGCCAGGTCGGCCATCGCCCGGCGCGCATCGAACCAGTGGAAGGCCTGGGCCACCGTCACCGCGTCGGCGGATGATGCGGCGAACGGGAGCGCCTCGGCCACCCCGGCGACCACCGGCACGTCCGGCAGCCGGGCGCGGAGCACGTCGCGCATCGCGCCTACCGGCTCGACCGCGACCAGGTCAGCGCCGGAGCCGGCGAGCAGCGCGGTGAGCTTGCCGGTCCCCGCGGCCAGGTCGATCACGCGCCGGCCCGGCCCGATCCGCAGGCGCGTGACCAGCCAGCGGACCGCGTCCGGCGGATAGGAGGGCCGGCCCCTGTCGTAGGCCGCCGCCTGCGCGCCGAAGCCGCGCGCGGCGATCTCGTGGACCTCGCTCACCGGCCCGGGGTGGTCCAGCCGGGGCACGACGACGCCGGCGCGCCAGGCGCGGCGGCGTCGATGACGTCCGCGAACCGGCCGGGCTCCCTGGCCAGGTGGTCCAGGCGGCCGAGGCCGCAGGCGGCGTGAGCGGTCATGACGGGCCTCCGGGGAGCCGGGCGCGCGGGCGCGGCCGGGCCCTGCCATTGTCGCGCACGCGCGCGCCCCGCGCAGCCGCCTGCCCGGCGCCCGGCGCGAGGATCTCAGCTCAGGCCGGTAATCTCGGTCAATGAGGAACCTCCAGCCGCCCGTCGTCGCCATGCACGCCGTCGCCATGCACACCGAGCCCATGACCCCCAGTCACGCCGAGCAGGTGCTGGCCATCTACCAGGCCGGCATCGACGAGGGCAACGCGACGTTCGAGACGAGGGCCCCGGGCTGGGCCGAGTTCAGCGAGTCCAGGCTGCCCGATCACCGCTACGTGGCGGTCGCCGCGCCGGAGCCGGGTGACGGCGGGCCCGGGCCGGGGGGCCTGCCCGCCGGAGCGGTGCTGGGCTGGGTGGCCGTGTCACCGGTCTCCAGCCGGTGCGCGTACGCCGGCGTCGTGGAGCATTCCGTCTACGTCCACCCGGCGTCGCGCGGCCGTGGCGTCGGGCGGCTGCTGCTGTCGGCGCTGATCGCCTCGACCGAGGCGGCGGGGATCTGGACGATCCAGTCCGGCGTCTTCCCGGAGAACGTGGCCAGCATCGCGCTGCACCGCTCGGCCGGCTTCCGCGTGGTGGGCACGAGGGAGCGGATTGGCCGGCATCATGGCAGGTGGCGCGACATCCTGCTGCTCGAGCGGCGCAGCCCGGTGATCGGGTAGGCGATCCCGGCGGCTGGAGCGGGCCCGTGATCACGATGAACAGGTGGGTGGTGCTGGCCGGCTACGGGCTGCTGGCCGCGTGCACGCAGCTGCTGTGGCTGTCCTATGCGTTCATAGAGACGCAGGCGCACGGCGTCCTGGGAGTCTCGGTCGCCGGCGTCGGTGACCTGGCCGCGATATTCCCGCTGCTGTACGTGGTCCTCGCGCTGCCGTGCGGCCGCTGGCTGGACGCGCGGTTCGAGCGCGCGCTCGGCACCGGGGCCGCCCTGACCGGCGCCGGCGGCCTGCTGCGGCTGGCCGCGCCGACGTCCTTCATGGTGGCGCTCGCCGGGCAGCTCGTGATCGCGGCCGGGCAGCCGCTCGTGCTCAACGCGATCACGAAGGTGGCGGCGCGGTACTTCCCGCAGCCGGAGCGGACCACCGCGATCTCGATCGGCAGCGCGTCGCTCTACCTGGGCATCCTCGCCGCAGCGCTCTCCGGCGGGCCGCTGTTCGGCGCGGGCGGCCTGCGGCTCCTGGTGCTCGTGCAGGGCGGGATCGCGGCGTTCGCGGCGGCCTGGACGCTGCTCGCGCTGCGCACCAGGCCGGCCTACCCCGGCGACCCGTCCGTCGCAGTCTCGCTCGGCTGGCTGCGCCGCGACCGGTTCACCTGGGTGCTCGCCGGCCTGCTGTTCATCGGCATGGGGATCTTCAACGCCGTCGCGACCTGGCTCGACGCGATACTGGCCCACTTCGGGCACGGACCGGCCGCGGGCAACCTGTTCGCGGTCCTCACGGTCGCCGGGATCGCCGGGGCCGCCGTGCTGCCCGGGGCCGCGGCGGCCCGGGATCGCCGGCGCGCGATGTTCAGGCTCACACTCGGAGTGACGGTGGCGGCGTTCGCGGTCATGGCCGCCTGGCACTCGGTGCTCGTGGCCGGAATCGCCCTGGGCGCCGAGGGCTTCGTCCTGCTCGCCGCGCTGCCGGTCGCCCTCGACTGGTCCGAGCTGCACTCCGGGCCCGAGCGCGCCGGCGCGGCCGTGGGCTTCCTGCTGCTGGCCGGCAACCTCGGCGGCGTGGTCATGCTGCTGGCGGTCCAGGGGGTGATCGGCAGCCCGTACCTGTCGCTCGCCGCGCTCGCCGCGGCGGCGGCAGCCGGCCTGGCGCTGTCCGCCGCGCTGCCAGCCCGGCTCGCGGAGGCGCCGGCCCGGGCAGGGGCGCCGGGCCGGGGCGGGACCTGACGGCCGGATGGCGCCCCGGACTCGCCTGAGGGCGGGTCCTGCTCAGGGATACCGGTCAGCCGAATCGCCAGGCTAGGCGGGCAGATCCGGACCGGCAGTAGGCGAGCGCGGTGGCCGGCCGGCCCGGCCGGACCTGCGCCGGCACCGCCAGGCACAGGCCGGAGGCCGGGTTGACCAGGAACGAGCCGCCGATCCCCGGCATCGGCCGCCACACCTGCCCCGGGGCGGTGCGCTGGCACGGGGACAGGCCGACCGCGGCCCCGGGGTCTGCGGCGCCCCGCGCGACCGCCAGGCAGCGGCCGGGAACGTGCAGCACGCTGACCGCGCCGGCTGGCGTGACCGTCCAGGCCTGGCCGGCCGCGGCGGCCCGCGCGGCGATCGCGCACCGTGCGAGGACCACCCGGGGCGTCCGGCTCCGCCGGCCGGGCAGCGCGGCCAGGCAGCGGCCCGGCAGGCCGGCTGCGAGCGGCCCGGCCGGCAGCGTCCAGGCCTGGTCGGCCGCGCCGGCGCAGGCGGCCAGCCCGGCCGCGGTCCCCGCCCGGCCGCGCGGGCCGGCCAGGCACTGACCGGTCAGCGCGTTGACCAGCGCGCCGCCGGCCTCCGGCTGCCACTGCTGGGCCGGGGCGCGGTCGCACGCTTGCAGCGCGAGGACCGCGGGCCCGGCCGGCGGCTCCGCCACGGCCAGGCAGCGTCCGCGAAGCCGCAGCGTGCCGTTCGCGGCCCACTCCCAGACCTGGCCATCCGAGCGGCGGCAGGTCCATAGGCCGATGATGCGCGCGGCCGGCGGGTATGCCAGGCACAGGCTGGCGAGCGCGAGGCGGACCCGCCCGGAGGGGCCGGCGGGCGGCGGGCCCACCTGCCAGGGGAACGTGGTCCGGCCCGCGACCCGCCCGGTCGAGTCGGCGCCGCCGGGCGCGGCCACGGTCACCGCCACCGGGTAGCGTCCCGGGGTGTCGGCAAGCCGCCCGTAGATCTGGCCGGATGCCGCGCCGATGGCGAGCCCCCGGGGCAACCCGGCGGCGGTGAACGTCAGGGATTCCCCGGCGGCGGCGTTGAGCGCGTGGACGCCGTCGAGGACGGCGGCGCCAGCGGGGAAGCTCTGGGTCCCGGGGCGGGCGACCGTCAGGTACGCGGCGTTGAAGTAGCTCAGGTCGACCTTGCCGGGTATCCCCGGAACCGTGCCCGAGCTGGTGTACTGCCAGTACGCCCAGTTCGGCCAGCCGGCCGGCAGGCTCGGGCCGGCCGGGGCGTAGTCCGCGATCCAGAGCCGGTCGCGGGCGAACGCCGTGCTGCCGCCCGTGCAGGCGCTCCACCAGCCCGCAGTGGTGTAGATCACGGGGGGCTCGCCCGTGCGGCGGAGCACCTCCGAGGTGAACGAGCCGATCCACGACACCATGGCCGCCTGGCTGAGGCCATAGCACTCGTTGGTGTGGTCCAGGCTCACGTACGGGTCGTACTCGATGTCGAGGATGAGCGGCAAGGTGCCGCCGTCCGGTGTGGTCCCCGCCATGTTCAGCGCGAAATCCGCCTGCAGCGTCCCGCTCGAGTCGTTCGGGATCGCGAAGTGGTAGGCCGCGACCAGCAGGCCCGCGGCCTTGGCCGCGGCGGCGTCGAGCGGGTAGTACGGGTTGGCGTAGTAGGAGCCCTCGGTCGCCTTGATGAACGCGAACCGGTACCCGGCCGCCGCGACCTGAGCCCAGTCGATCGCCTGCCCGGCCGGATGCTGGAACGAGGCGACGTCGACGCCCTGCACCTCGCCCGCGGCGGCGGCGGGGCTGACCGCGTGGCCGCGGGCGAGCATGCGAAGCAGGCGCGGCGAGTGGGTGGCGCCGACGTTGTAGCGGCCCGGAGGCGCCAGTGCGGCCGCGGGCCGCGCCGGGGAGGCGGGCACGGGGACGGGGGCTGGCGCCCGTGGCGCGGCTGCCGGGTCGGCCGGGGCTGCGGCACCGGACCGGGCCGCCACGGAGGCGGCGGTTGCCGCGCGGGCCGGAGCCGCCGCGGCGGCGAGCGCCACCAGGCCCGCGGCGACCAGCGCCGGAAGGCAGGGCCGGGACGAAAGGACGGTCATCGGGCTCCCCGGGGTCGGTGGCCACCGGGCCCGGTACGCGCGAAAGATGGCCCGGGCGGTGGCCGGGAGTCGGCGGCGCCACGAGCCGGGTGGATGTCACGCCGGTCCGTACCATACCGGGCGGCCCGGCATCGCGGGGGTCATCTGCCCCGGATGGGGGCAGGTGCCGGGATCGACGGGCCGTGAGGCGTGCGCCCGCGGTCGTAGTATTCGCTTGGCAGGTGGCCGTTGGGGCCGCTGGCCCGCTCGCCGGAGGGTGTCGGCTATGCGCGCTCATCGGGTCCTCCGCCAGGCGCGGGCGTCCTGGGTCGACGTCGCCTGGGTGGCATTCGTCATCCTCAACCTGGTGCTCATGCGCCTGATCCCGGAATGGCAGACCATCCCGTTCCTCATCATCTGGGTGAGCCTGACGGCGGTCTACGGATTCCGGCTATGGCGCCTCGGATCCACCCTGATCATGGTCGTCACGGTGACCTTGATCACAGGAGGCCTGATCGGCTGGCAGGTGCTGCGCGGCTACCAGGACGTGGATTACCTCGCCGAGGTGCCGCTGCTCGCGATCATGTTCGTGGTCATGGTCTGGCACTCCCGGCGCCGGCTGGCGGCGCTGGAGGAGATGAGGCGCACCCATGACCGCAACATGATCCTGCTGGCGCAGCAGCGCCAGTTCCTGCAGGATGCCTCCCACGAGCTGGGCACGCCGATCACGATCGCGCTCGGCCACGCCGAGCTGATCGAGCGCGCCGCCGCCGACCGGGCGATCGCCAAGGACGCCCGCGTGGCCGTCGACGAGCTGCTCCGGATGCGGCGGCTCACCAGCCAGATGCTCCTGCTCGCCTCCACCGACGCGCCGGACTTCCTGCACCCGGTGCCGCTGGACGTCGATGAGTTCCTGGTTGACGCGCTCGCCCGGTGGAGCCATGTGCCCCGGCGCTGGTCGGTCGGCGAGCTGGCGCAGACGCGGGTCGTCGCCGACGCCGACCGGCTGACCCTGGCGTTCGACGCGCTCATCGAGAACGCGGTGAACCACACCGGCGAGGACGGCTCCATCGAGCTGGGCGCCCGGCTGGACGGCGAGGACATCGTGCTCACGGTCAGGGACACCGGAGATGGCATCCCGCCCGCCGAGGCGGAGCGGGTCTTCGACCGGTTCACCCGGGTGGACAGCGGGCGGAACCGGTCGGCCGGGGGTTTCGGCCTCGGCCTGGCGATCGTCAAGGCGATCGCCGAGGCGCACGGAGGCTCGGTCCGGGTCGAGAGCGCGGTCGGCGCTGGCTCGCTGTTCGAGGTGCGCCTGCCAGGCCCGGCGCCTGCGGCGCTGCCCGCGGCCCGGACCCGTCCCCGGGTCGGCGAGCGGGCCGCGCAGCGGTGACCGCGCCGCCCGTGCGCCCCGGGCGGCGCGCCAGCCGCCGCGGCGGCTGGCCAGCGCAGCCGGCGGATGGCCGGGTCCGAGGCCAGCGCACGCGGTGGGCCGGGCCGGCCAGGCTAGCGCACGCGGTAGAAGGCCGTCGGCCGCCAGTCCCCCGAGTAGCGGATCAGGCTCACCGGCTCACCGGAGTCGTGGGCGCCGAACGTGTAGCCCCACTTGCGGAACAGCTCGACGTGCCCCGGGCCGTAGAAGGCCAGATCCCCCATCCGCGGGTGCACGACCCGGATCAGCAGCGGGCTGGCGAGCATCTCGGTCGTGGTCCGCGGGAGCAAGACGCCCGCGTGGCGGTACGCCATCATGACCAGGCCCGAGCAGTCGTATCCGGGGCCCGTGCCGCCCCAGACATAGGGATGGCCCGCCTGGGTGAGCGCCCAGTAGTACGCGCGCAGCCGCAGCGGCAGCCGGGTCCAGCGCTCCGGGTGCCGCGCGCGCCTATGGCGCATGGCAGCGGGTCGCCGCGGCGCGCCCGGGTCAGCCGTGACGGCCGCCGGCCCGGCCGTCGCGCCCGCCAGCGGCGAGCTGGCCGCCGTCGCCGCGCCCGCCAGCGGCACCGCGTGGCCTGCCAGGGGCGACAACGCGACGGCCGCAGCCATCCCCGCCGGGACCGCCGCGGCCGTGATCCTGGTGAACGCGCCACGCACACGTATGAGTGGAGACATCCAGCTCCGATCTCACGCCGTTCGCGCATCCCCGCGGGGAAAGGCACGGAAATCGCGCCTGACGCGGCGGGAATGCGCCTGACCGTTCTACGCTAGCGAGCGGCGGGCCAGATGAGCGGTAAGCCGCCGCAAAGAATGCGCACGGCGCCGGCTTATCACGGGTTATGGCCGCCCAATTGCGGCAAACAGCCCCGGGCGACGGCCATGGCCCGTGATGTGCGGCCCGCGGGCACGGGGCGTTTCGCGCTCGCGGCTCGCGGTCCGCTCACGGCTTCCTGCCGACTCCCGCGCAGGCGAGCCGGAGCACGGGATTGCTGCTGGCGCGCGGCGTGTCGCGGTCCGGCCGCCAGTCGGGGACGAGGACGAGCCCGGGATCGACCAGCTCGAGCCCGGTGAACAGCCCGAGGACTTGCTCGCGGGTCCGGAACGTGCCGCGCCCCAGGCTCGCCCGCATCGCCTCCTGCACCTGCGCGACCGCCGGATCGCCGGAATCGAGCAGGTGGTGGATGAAGACGTGGCTTCCCGGCGGCAGCGCGGCGACCAGCTCGGCGGTGAGCTCGGCCGGGCGCTCCTCGTCAAGAATGTGGTGCAGGATGCCGCAGAGCAGCAGGCCGACCGGTCGGCTCCAGTCGAGGTGCGCGCGCACCGCCGGGTTGGCCAGGATGCTCGCCGGCCGCCTCAGGTCGCCGCCGGCGACAGTCGTCGCGTCGTCGCCGGCCAGCAGCGCCCTGGCGTGGGTGAGCACGATCGGGTCGTTGTCCACGTACACGACCCGGGTCGCCGGGTCGATCCGGCGCGCGATCTGGTGAACGTTCTCCGCGGTCGGCAGCCCGGCCCCGATGTCGAGGAGCTGCCTGATCCCGCACTCGCCGACCAGGAAGCGGACCACCCGCCGCAGGACCGCCCGCTGGGCGAGGACGCCGGCCCGGATCGCGGGCAGGGACGCGATGATCCGGTCCCCCACCTCCCGGTCGGCGGCGAAGTTGTCCTTCCCGCCGAGCAGGTAGTCATAGACACGGGCGAGGTGCGGCTCGGAGAAGTCGATCGCCGCCCGGCCGCCGTCCTCACCCGACACGGCTCAAGCCTAACCGGGTGCATCACCGCCGCCGCGGCTGGCCGCCCGCCGCCGGGGCCGCTGGCCCGGGCAGGCGCGGGTCAGGGCGGGCCGATCTCGAACCACGCGACCCGGCCGTCCTCGCCGCCGCTGATCCCCCAGCGGGTGCAGAGCGCGGCGACGATGGCCAGGCCGTTGCCGCGGGCGCCGGGGAACGCCGGGCCGGCGCCGGGCGCCGCGCCGCCGCCCCGGGGCCGCCACGGGCCGCCGGCGTCGCGCACCTCGACCCGGCACCCGCCTGGCCGCGCGCGGCCCGCCGGGTCCCGCGCGCGAGCCGGGGGCGGCGGATCCGGGCGCTCCCCGCCAGCCGGGCCCGCGCGGCGGGGCCGTTCCGGGCCGCGAGCCGGGACGGGCTCGCCCGGACGCCCGGCGAGCCGGAGGACGCGCACGGTGAACACGCCGCCGGGCTCGCCGGACCGGCTGTGGATGATCGCGTTGGCGGCGAGCTCGGACAGGCACAGCACGGCGTCCCCGGCGGCCGGGTGACCGCCCAGCACGGCGGCGAGGAAGCGGCGGGCCTCGCCGACCTGGCCCGCGGTCCCGGCGAAGGTGCGTGACCACGCCGCCCGGGATGGCCGCGCGCCCGCCCCGGCGTTCCCGGGGGTCCCGGCCGGCCAAGGGGCCGGCCGGGCCGGAACGGGTGCACGCGGCGGCGCGGCCGGCGGCGGCGCGGTGCCGCGGGCCGGGCCCGCCTCGCGGGCGGCGCCCGCCCCGGCGTTCCCGGGGTCGCTCACCCTTGCCTCCTTCGCGGACAGGGCAGCCGTGCCGGTCGCGACGGCCTTTACCGTCGTCATTGTCGGTGCCCGCCGCCTACGATGACCACGAGCGGCAGGGTGCTGTCGGAATGTGTCCGCACGGCATCGAGGCTGTCGGGATGGCCGGAACGGAGGGCGGCGATGCCATTAGTCCGCGAGCTGGACCCGAGCGCCGGCCCGCGCGAGTTCTATGGCGCGGAGCTCCGCCGCTGGCGAACCGCGGCGGGCCTCAGCCAGGAGCAGCTCGGCCAGCGGCTCGGGTACTCCGCCGCGCAGGTCGGGAAGGTGGAGACCGGGGAGCGCGCTCCCTCGCGGGACTTCGCCGAGGGCTGCGACCGGGTGCTCCCCGAGGCGGGCGGGCTCTTCGGCCGCCTGCACCTGCTGGCCAGGCGCTGGGACGGCGGGTCCCCGGCGTGGTTCCGGCCGTGGCGGGATGCCGAGCAGCGCGCGGTGTCGCTGCGCACGTGGGAGCCGCTGCTGGTCCCCGGCCTGCTGCAGACCGAGGAGTACGCGCGGGCGATCCTCGGCGCCAGCCCGGAGGCCGACGAGGACCTGGAGGCCCGCCTGGCCGGGCGGATGGAACGGCAGGCCCTGCTCGACCGCGGCCGGCCGCCGATGTTCTGGGTGCTCCTGGACGAGGCCGTGCTGCGCCGCCGCGTCGGGTCCCCGGAGGTCATGCGGGGCCAGCTCCGCCACCTGGCGGGCCGGGCGGCCCGCCCGAGGATCTCGGTTCAGGTGGTGCCCGCCCGGGTGGGCGCGCACGCCGGGCTGCTCGGCGCGTTCGTCATCGCGGCGTTCGAGGCCGAATCCGATATCGTCTACCTCGAGACCTGTTCGGGCGGCCAGACGACCGACCACCCGAAGGTCGTCGCCCAGGTGGCGCTGCAGTTCGACAGCCTGCGGGCGGTGGCGCTGCCCAGGGACGAATCGCTGCGACTGATCGAGAAGGTGGCTGAGGAGCGATGGACCTGAACGGCGCCGTGTGGCGCAAGTCCACCTACAGCGGTCACAACGGAGGGAACTGCGTGGAGGTCGCCGTGCTGGCGGACGGCGCGCGGGCGGTGCGGGACTCCAAGGACCCGGACGGCCCCGCCCTGGCGTTCTCCGCCGGCGAGTGGCAGGAGTTCGTCTCCCGCGTCCGGTCCGGGCAGTTCGACCCGGCCTGACCCGCGGCGGGCCGCCCGCGGCGCGGGCGGCCCGCCGCCTGGACGCCCGGCCAGCCGGGCACGGCGGAGCGAGGCCAGTCTCCCGTGGTGATCCCCGTCCATGACGTCAATCCGCTGCGCCGGACGCCCTGGGTGACGTACGGGCTCATCGCCGCCAACGTGGTCGTGCTGCTGATGAGCCCGGAGTCGCGCGTCTCGCTGGGCCTGAGCCCGTCGCACGCCATGCTGTGCCACGAGCTGGCGTTCTACGACCGCTACGCCGCGATTCCCCGGGAGCTGATCAGCGATCACCCGCTGCGCCTGGTGGCGACCGGGCGGCCGGGAGCGGCGCCGGGCACCTGCGCGCTCGGGCGCCCGGGCTACCGGAAGATCCCGGCTCTGTCGGTCCTGTTCTCGATGTTCCTGCACGCGGGATGGCTGCACCTGCTGGGGAACATGCTGTTCCTGGCGATCTTCGGCAACAACGTCGAGGACCGGCTCGGCCGGATCGGCTACCTCGCCTTCTACCTCGCCTGCGGGTACGCGGCGGCCTACGGGTTCGCGCTGGCCAGCCCGGGCTCGGCCGTCCCGATGATCGGGGCATCCGGCGCGATCGCCGGGGCGCTCGGCGCCTACCTGGTGCTGTTCCCCCGCGCTAGGGTGTGGAGCCTGGTGCCGTTCCTGTTCTTCCTGCCGCTGCGGATCCCGGCGTGGATCGTGCTCGGCCTGTGGTTCGTGCTCCAGTGGGCCTACTCGGCCGGGTACGCCGCCTCCGGGGCGGGCTCGGTGGCGTACCTGGCGCACGTGGTGGGCTTCGTCACCGGCGCGATCGTCGCGCTGCTGGTCCGCGCCGCCAGCCCGCCCCCGCCGCGCCGCCCGGCGCCGGCCCGCGGGGCCTGGCGCTGAGCCCGGCGCGCCGGCGGCGGTTCCGCGAGAGGACGGCGGCGATTCCCGAAGGGGCGATGAGATCCCCGGCCGGGGGCCGTCTGTGATAGGCAGGAGCCGGGGCGGCCGTGCCGAGGTCCCTCACGGATCGCAACGGAAGGGAGCCCTCAATGACCGGAGTCCGAGTCCTGGTCGGAACGCGCAAGGGCGCGTTCGTGCTCACGGCGGACGCCAAGCGCGCCGACTGGCGGGTCGCCGGCCCGTACTTCGGCGGGTGGGAGGTCTACCACGTCACCGGGTCGCCCGCCAGCCCGGACCGGCTGTACGCGTCGCAGTATTCCGGCTGGTCCGGCCAGCTGATCCAGCGCTCCGACGACGGCGGCGCGACCTGGGAGCCGGTCGGCAACGCGTTCGGCTACGCCGGCGAGGTCGGCAGCCACCAGTGGTACGACGGCTCGCAGCGGCCGTGGGAGTTCAAGCGGATCTGGCACCTGGAGCCGGCCGGCGGCGACCCGGACACCGTGTACGCCGGGGCCGAGGACGCGGCGGTCTTCCGCTCCGGCGACGGCGGCAGGACGTGGCAGGAGCTGCCCGGCCTGCGGCAGCACGAGTCCGGGCCGCTCTGGCAGCCCGGGGCGGGCGGCATGTGCCTGCACACGATCGTGCTCGACCCGGCCGGCGGCGGCCGGATCCTCGCCGCGATCTCGGCCGCGGGCGTGTTCCGCAACGACGACGGCGGCCGGACCTGGCGGCCGAGGAACAAGGGCCTGCGCTCGGGCTCGATCCCCGACCAGGAGGCTGAGGTCGGTCACTGCGTGCACCGCATCGCCCGGCATCCGTCCCGGCCCGACGTGCTGTTCATGCAGAAGCACTGGCACGTGATGCGCAGCGACGACGCCGGCGACTCCTGGTACCAGATCAGCGGGAACCTGCCGTCGGACTTCGGCTTCCCGATCGCCGTCCACGCCCACGAGCCGGACACCGTGTACGTCGTGCCGATCCTGTCCGACACGGAGCACTACCCGCCGGGCGGCCAGCTGCAGGTGTGGCGCAGCCGGGCCGGCGGGCACGAGTGGGAGCCGCTGACCGCCGGGCTCCCGCAGCGGGACTGCTACGTGAACGTGCTGCGGGACGCGATGGCCGTCGACGGGCTCGACGAGTGCGGGGTGTACTTCGGGACGACCGGCGGCCAGGTCTACGCCTCGGCCGACGCGGGCGAGCACTTCGAGCCGATCGTGCGCGACCTGCCCGCCGTCCTGTCGGTGGAGGTGCAGACGCTGCCGTGATCCGCCTTGTGCTCCCGGCCCACCTGCGCACCCTGGCCGGAGTCGACGGCGAGGTCGAGCTGGAGGTGGCGCCTCCGGTCACCCAGCGGGCGGTGCTCGACGCGCTGGAGGCGCGCTACCCGGTGCTGCGCGGCACGATCCGGGGTCATGGCGGCGGCCCGCGGCGGGCGTTCATCCGGTTCTTCGCCTGCCAGCAGGACCTGTCGCACGAGCCGCCCGACGCCCCGCTCCCCGGGGCGGTCGCCGACGGCTCCGAGCCGTACCTGATCGTCGGCGCGATGGCCGGGGGGTGAGCCCGCCCGGCACCCGCGCCCCGCGGGCGGCGCGGCGGGTGATGGCGTCACGAGACCGGGCGGAATACGATCGGCGGTGATCCGGCGAACGCGCCGACCCGGCGTCACAGGAGGTCTCATGCCCGGGCGTCCGCGCCATCGCGTCGTGATCATCGGAGCCGGCTTCGGCGGGCTCGGCATGGGCGCCGCGCTCCGGCGAGCGGGCATCGAGGACTTCGTCATCGTGGAGCGGGCGGGCGGCCTGGGCGGTACCTGGCGGGACAACGTCTACCCAGGCTGCGCCTGTGACGTGCCGTCGAGCCTGTACTCGTACTCGTTCTTCCCGGGCCGATGGAGCCGGCGCTTCCCTCCCCAGCGGGAGATACTCGCCTACCTGCGGGGCTTCGCCGCGGCCGCCGGGCTGGACCGGCACCTGCGCTTCGGCTCCGGCGTGGCCTCCGCCGAGTTCGACGACGAGCGAGCCGCGTGGGCGCTCTCCCTGGAGGACGGCACCGTGATCCAGGCGACCGCCGTGGTGTGCGCCGTCGGGCAGCTCGGCAGGCCCGCGCTCCCCGACATCCCCGGCCGGGACGACTTCGCCGGCCCATCGTGGCACTCGGCGCGCTGGAACCACGACGTCGGCCTCGCCGGCCAGCGGGTGGCGGTCATCGGCACCGGGGCCAGCGCCATCCAGTTCGTTCCCGAGATCGCCAAGGTCGCCGCGCACGTGGACGTCTACCAGCGCAGCGCCCCGTACGTGCTGCCGAAGCCGGAGCGGCGCGGCGACGTCGCCCGGCCCGCGGCGCGGCCCGGCCGGCTTCCCGCAGCGCGGAAGGCCGAGCGGCTGCGGACGTTCCTGTACGGCGAGGTGCTGACCGCGGGCCTGGTCAGGTCCGAGCGCGCTCGCTCGGTGCCGATGCGCATGTGGCGCCGCCACCTCGAGCGGCAGGTCGCCGATCCGCTGCTACGGGACAAGTGCGTGCCCGACTACGTGATCGGCTGCAAGCGGATCTTGTTCTCGGACGACTGGTACCCGGCACTGTGCCGCCCGGACGTCGAGCTTGTCACCGACCCGATCGCGCGCATCACGGCTGGCGGCGTCGTCACCGCGGACGGCACCACGCGCCCGGCGGACGTGCTCATCTACGGGACGGGGTTCCGCACGCTGGACTTCCTCGCGCCGATCGCGGTGACCGGGTCACGGGGCCGGGCGCTGCGCGACGCCTGGCGGGATGGCGCCGAGGCGTACCTGGGGATCACCGTCTCGGGGTTCCCCAACTTCTTCATGCTCTACGGCCCCAACACCAACCTCGGCGGCAACTCGATCATCTACATGCTGGAGGGGCAGATCGGCTACGTCGCCGGCGCCCTGCAGGCCATGGAGCGGGAGCGCCTCGCCTGGATCGACGTGCGGCCCGAGGTGCAGGCGCAGTTCAGCGCGTGGGTGCGGGCGGCCAGCCGGCAGTCGGTGTGGGAGCGCGGCTGCCACAGCTGGTACACGACCGCCTCCGGGCGCAACACCAACAACTGGCCCGATCTCACCGTCCGGTACCGCAGGAGGGTGCGCGCCTTCGACCTGTCCCGCTACCGGGTGATGCCCGAGGGCACGGCGGAGGCGGGCGCCACGGCCGCCGCCGGGCGGGCGGCGTGACGGCTCGACCGGGGCGCGGGCGTGGCCCGCGCGTCCCCGCATGGCTCATGCGCAGGGCAGTCAGGCGCCTGGGCAGGCACGCGCTCGATGCCGAGCTTCCGTGGGCGGAGCAGCGCCGGCGTCTCGCCCGGCTGGGTGATGCCGCGCGCCTGCCCAGGGGAACGGTTGTCGCCCACCGTGAGCTCGGCGGCGTGCCCGCCGAGGCGGTGACCACCCGGCCGGGGAGGCCCGACCGGGTCGTCGTCCACTTCCACGGCGGCGGCTACTGCGTCGGCTCGGCGGCCACGGCCCGGGTTTGGGCGGCGCACCTGAGTGCGGCCGCCGCCTGCACGGTGATCCTGCCGGAGTACCGGCTTGCCCCCGAGCACCCGCACCCGGCGGCGCTGGAGGACGCCAGGACGGTCGTGAACGCGCTGCGGGACCAGGCCGGGGGCGGGCTGGTGCTGTCCGGCGACTCGGCGGGAGCCGGCCTGGCGCTCGCGCTGGCCGTCGCCCTGCGCGACGGAGGCGAGCCGATGCCCGCCGGCTGCGTGCTGCTGTCGCCCTGGCTCGACCTGACCGCCGACCGCGCGGCCGGGCGCGAGCTGGCCCGCCGTGACGTGATGCTCACGCCGCGCTGGCTGGACGCCTGCGCCCGGGCGTACGCCGACCGGTCCCGGTGGTCCGACCCGGCGGTCTCGCCGCTGCTCGCCCCGCACCATGGCCTGCCCCCGCTGCTGATCCAGGCGGGTGCCGATGACGTCCTCGCCCCCGACGCGGCGCGCCTGGCCGCGAGCGCCTCCGCCGGCGGCGTCGAGGTCACCTACACGGTGTGGCCCCGCATGTGGCACGACTTCGCGCTCCAGCCGCGCATGCTCGCCGCCGCCGACAGCGCGCTGGACCAGGCGGCCTGGTTCGTCACGACGGTGACGGGGCGGCCTCGCGGGTGGGGCGCCTGGGGCTCGAACCCAGAACCCACGGATTAAAAGTCCGCTGCTCTGCCATTGAGCTAGCGCCCCGGTGGCTTGCGCGGTGCCGCCAAGCCTTCCGCTGAAGCGTACAGACCGTTCCCGCCGCGCGGGCCAGCGTCGCGACCGCACGTCCTGCCCGCCGCCGGCCCGGCTCGCCTACCGGCCGGTAGCATCCGTCGGGTGGAGCACGCATTCTACGAGCCCGCCGGCCAGGCCCGCTACGTGGCCACCCCCGCGACCGAGGGGCCGTGGTCCCCGGGCGCCCAGCACGGCGGGCCGCCATCCGCACTTGCCGCGCAGGTGCTCCGGCGGCACGAGCCCGACGAGACGCTGCGGCTGTCGCGGGTGGCGGTCGACATCCTGCGCCCGGTGCCGGTCGGCAAGCTCGTCGTGCGCGCGCGGACGGTCCGCCGCGGGCGCAGGGTGGCGCTCGCCGAGGCGGTGATGGAGGCCGGCGACGTGGAGGTGCTGCATGCCAGGGGCTGGTTCATCCAGCGGGCGGACGGCCAGGTCCCCGAGGTCGGGACTGATCGCCGGCCGGGTCCGGTGCCGGCGGCCGGCGCCGGCTGGCCGCCGCGCATGATCCAGGCCGAGCCCACGGGTTACCTCGCCTCGATCGACTGGCGGTTCAGCCCGGCAGATTGCGCCGGGGCTGCCGCGGTGAGCCCGGGGAGCGCCTGGACCCGGCCGAGGATCCCGCTGATCGCAGGCGAGGAACCCGTTCCCATGGCGCGCGCCCTGCTGGTCGCGGACTCCGGCAGCGGGGTGGGGGCGGTCCTCCCGGCGAGGCGGTTCCTGTTCATCAACGTGGACCTCACGGTGACCCTGACCCGCGACCCTGTGGGCGAGTGGCTGCTGCTCGAGCCCGCCACCGCGATCGGCTCCGCCGGCACCGGCCTGACCACTACGCGGCTGTCGGACGAGGCGGGGGAGGTCGGCCACGGCGCGCAGACCCTGCTGGTCACGCCCCGGTAGCAGGCGCCCGGCCGGACGGGCGGGCCGGGCCGGGCGGCGGATCGGTCACCGAACGGAGGGGCATGACATCCCCCGGCGGATCGGTCACCGAACCGGAGGGGCATGACATCCGTGCTGATAGCTGTGCCGGATCGCGCGGAGAGGGACCGATGATGCCGGAACGAGCACTGGGCGCCACGCGGGCCGGCGCGCCGCGCGCGGCGCGGCTCACCGGGCTGATCAGGGCGCTGGCCGGCAGGCCGAGGCCGGGCCCGGCCCGGCGTCTCGTCGCGCTCGTGCTCCGGGTCGGCGGGGCCGCGCTGCTGGCATGGATCGGCTACGTCCACTGGCTGCTCTGGCATGAGGGCTACCGCCTCATCGCGACGGACGGCCCGTTCTTCCTCGTCGACGCGATCGCCGCGGGCGTGCTCGCCGTGGTGCTGCTCGCCTGGCCGCGGGCGATCGTCGGGCTGGCCGCGGCGGCATTCACCCTGGGCACGATCCTCGCGCTGGTGATCAGCCTCACCGTCGGGCTCTTCGGCTTCACCGAGTCGATCTCGGCCCCGCACGTGGTGCAGGCGCTGGTGCTGGAGTCGGTCGCGGTGGTCGTGCTGGTGGCCTGGTCGCTGCTCGCCGCGTGGTCGGTGCCGGGCCGGGCTCGCCGGCGCGGCCGCTAGGCACGCCGCGGCTCCGGGTGCGTCGGCGACCTCCCCGCTGCGGCTACGCTGGCGATGGTGCCCGCGACCGTCGCGGGCACCGCTGGCCGCAGGAGGAGACCGATGACGGCCGTGGAGCTCACGGGCGCGTACAACGTCCGCGACCTCGGCGGCCTGCGCACCAGGGACGGGAAGCGGACCAGGCACGGCGTCATATACCGCGGTGACTCGCTGGATGGCATCACCCCTGCCGACGCCCGGATCCTGTTCGGCAAGCTCGGCATCGGCGCGATCATCGACCTGCGCACCAAGGCGGAGACCGAGCTGAGCGGGCTGCTCTTCCCGGTGCGGCGGTACCGCTTCTCGGTGCTGCCCGAGGGCGGGCTGGGCTCAGAGCCGTTCCCGTCCGACGACCCGTCCGAGCTCGCCAAGGTCTACCTCGCGAACATCGACGGCGGCCGCGCCGCCGTCAAGGGGACGTTCGAGGTGATCGCGGCGGACCTGCGGGCCGGCGTGGCGACGCTGTTCCACTGCGCCGCCGGCCGGGACCGGACCGGCATCATGGCGGCGCTGCTGCTCGGCGCGGTCGGCGTGACCGACGACCAGGTCGCCGTCGACTACGTGCAGAGCAACCGGAACGCCCGCCTGGTCACGCGCAAGCTCGCGGAGAACCCGCTCTACGCCAACGGCCGCTCCCGGCCCGAGGTGATCCTGCTGCGCGAGGAGACGATCCTCGAGTTCATGCGGCTGCTGCGGGAGCGGTTCGGCGGGCCGCGGGAGTTCGCCGTCGCGTCCGGGGTCAAGCCAGAGACGATCACGGTGATCGAGGAGAACTTTGTCACGGCGAGAAACGGGATCTACGACCACCGAGCCAGCTGAGTCCGGCGCGGCACGGGGACCGGACCCCGGCGTAGTCACCGGCCCGGGCGGGGGGCGGGGCTACGGGACGCGGCCCTGGGTGCGGGACCTCGCCGCCCGGGTGAGGCTCACGCCCGGGCTGGCGGTCCTGACCGGCGGCCAGACCGGCGTGGACACGGCCGCGGCGCTCGCCGCGCTGCGGGCGGGCCTTCCGGTTCACGTCGCGTTCCCGGCTGGGCTCCGCCAGGAGGACGGCCCGCTCACGGAGGCGCGCCGCCGCGCCCTGCGCGGGGCGGTGCTCCACGAGCTCCCCTCGGCCACGTTCGCCGAGCGGACCTGGGCGTGCGTGAGCCTGGCCGACGCGGTCGCGCTGATCGACCCGGCGGGCGGCGAGGGCTGCGAGGAGACCGCCCGGGCCGCCGCCGTGCTCGCCCGGCCGCTGCTCCGGCTGGGGGCCGGATCCGTGCGCCCCGGGGCGGTCGCCGAGTGGCTGGAGCGACAGGACGCGCGGGTGCTGCAGGTCGCCGGATGCCGGGGCAGCCTGCTGGCAGGGTCCGGCACCGAGCCGCTGGCCAGGTCCTTGGTCGCGGCGATCGTGGCCGGCGCGCGGCTGCGCCACCGCGTGCTCACCGGGGCCGACGCGGCCGGGTGAAAGATCTTGGAGGCTTCCGGTCATGCGGCAGCGCCAAGTCTCCAAGGTCTTCCGGCCCGCCGGGCGCTCAGCGGTAGGCGGACATGCCGGTGAGCGCCTGGCCGATGGCCAGTGCGTGGACCTCCTCGGTCCCCTCGTAGGTCAGCACCGACTCCAGGTTGTTCGCGTGCCGGATCACCGGGTACTCGAGCGTGATCCCGTTGGCGCCGAGGATCGTCCGCGCCTGCCTGGCGATGTCGATGGCGGTGCGGACGTTGCTCATCTTGCCGAGGCTGACCTGCTCCGGCGTGATCCTCCCCGACTCCTTGAGCCGCCCGAGGTGCAGCGCGAGCAGCTGCGCGCGCTGCAGGTCGGCCACCATCCACGCCAGCTTGGCCTGGGTGAGCTGGAACGCGCCGATCTTCCGGCCGAACTGCTCGCGGGTCCTGGCGTAGTCCAGGGCCGCCTCGACGCAGGAGCGCGCGGCCCCCGTGACTCCCCAGACGATGCCGAACCGTGCCTCGGACAGGCAGGACAGCGGCCCCTTGAGCCCGGTCACGCCGGGCAGCACCGCGTCGGCGGGGAGGCGGACGTCGTTGAAGTGGAGCTCGGAGGTGACCGAGGCGCGCAGCGAGAGCTTCTTGTGGATGTTGCGCGCGGTGAACCCGCGCGCCCCCCGCGGGACCAGGAAGCCGCGGATGCCCTGATCGGTCCCGGCCCAGACGACCGCGACGTCCGCGATCGACCCGTTCGTGATCCACATCTTCGTGCCGGACAGGATCCAGTCCGAGCCGTCGCGGACGGCGCGGGTCTTCATGCTGGACGGATCGGACCCGTGGTCGGGCTCGGTGAGCCCGAAGCACCCGATCGCCTCGCCCGCCGCCATCCGGGGGAGCCATTCGTTCTTCTGCTCCTCCGAGCCGTACTTCCAGATCGGGAACATGGCCAGCGACCCCTGGACCGACACCAGGCTGCGCAGGCCCGAGTCGGCGGCCTCCATCTCGCGGCAGGTCACCCCGTAGGCGACCGGGCCCATCCCGGCGCAGCCGTACCCGGTCAGGTGCATCCCGAGCAGGCCGAGCCTGCCCAGCTCGGGGGCCAGCTCGCGGGGGAGCGTCCCGGCCTCGAACCAGTCCGCGATGTTCGGCATGATCTGGTCCGCGGCGAACTTCCGCACCGTGTCGCGGACCAGCCGCTCCTCGTCGGTCAGCTCGTCGTCGATCCTGAGCAGGTCGGGTCCGGCCGGTTCGGTCGTGCGAGGCATCGCGGGGTCCTCCTTGTTCAGCTTGCGGTCAGCGTATGCCGGCCGGCCGCGGGCCCGGACGCGGGGCGGCGCGGCCGCCGGCGTCCGGCCGGTCATGGGCGCATGGCCCGGGCGGGGCTCTCGGCCCGGCGACGAGGGACCTCCGGCTTGTTACCGGGGCACGCGACTGCGGAATGATGGCGGCATGAGCAACGTGAGCAGTGGCAAGATCCTCGTGCGCGCCCGGGAGAACAGGATCGTGGCCGGAGTCTGCGCCGGGCTGGCCAGCTACCTGGGCGTGGACGTCAACCTGATCCGGGTGCTGGCCGCGGCACTGACGATCTTCACCGGGTTCGCCCCCGGCGTGCTGGCCTACCTGGTGGCGTGGGCGGTGATCCCGGAGGAGGGCAAGCCCACCTCGATCGCCGAGGACCTCGTCGGCAGCGCCCGCCACCGGTAGAGCTGGCGGCTGGGCTGACCGGTGACAGGCGCCTGGGCCGCGGCTGCGCCAGGCCATCCCGAACCGCTTTGCCGCGAGCCGTGCCGGTACCCTATGCTGAGTCGGTCCCCGACGGCGGGCGCCACGGGCAGGCGGCGGTGGCCGTCGAGCCCCCATCGTCTAGCGGCCTAGGACACCGCCCTTTCAAGGCGGCGGCGCGGGTTCGAATCCCGTTGGGGGTACCGCCGGCGCGAGTCGGTGCGCGGCGTGCCGCGCAGCACAACGAGGTCCTGTAGAGCAGCTAGGAGTGCTCGCCACCCTGTCAAGGTGGAGGTCGCGGGTTCAAATCCCGTCAGGACCGCTCGGACCGGGCGACCGGCTCCGGCGAGGAACTGCCGGACGGGCGCACCGGGCGAGGTCAGGTAGCTCAGTTGGTACGAGCGTCCGCCTGAAAAGCGGAAGGTCGGCGGTTCGACCCCGCCCCTGACCACCCGATCTGTACTGCTCTGACATGCGTAAACGCCCTTCTTCTCCGCCTGCTGGCGTGCCCTCTGCTGTCCGTCTTGGACCCGTTGTGACCGCGATTGGCTGCACGTTGGTGCACGCGGGGGGCACGGGGCTGGGTCATCCCCTCGGTCGGGCACCTTCCGGGCTGCGCCCGGTTCTCCGGGGCGGCAAGGGCGTGCCCGCCAGGGCCGAGCGCAGCGAGACCTTGCCGCCCCGGAGGTTCGGGCGTAGGGCCTTGCCTGACCGGGCGAGGGGATGACCGGTAGCGCCCATCCCCGAGGGAGGGCCGGGGTGCGGGGGCAGCGCCCCCGCCGGCGAGTTCATCGAGGCCGGGATGCCCTTGCCGCCGTCGTTGCGTTGCGGTGGGCGCGCGGTGACGGGCGGGAGCGGGGGAGCGCTCGCGCGGCAGCCGCCCCGCGCCGTGCGCCCCCGCGCTAAAGGAGCGGGGCCAAGGCTGCCGCCCAGCGTCGGCGAGATCCCCGGCTATGTCGGCTCGTGCGACATCCGCGCGCTCGTCACCGCTCAACCGCGTGCCGGCCGGCGCATCCGTGGCAGTTGAGCCCGCGCGGCCCGGCCGCGCGAGCTGGCGCGCGGCCCGCACCGCCCGGCGCGGCCGCGGCAGCCTGGTCCTGCACCTGCCCGGATGCTGGCACCGCCAGGTCGAATGGCACAACCTGTTCCAGGCGGCCTGCGGCCCGCCCCGGGCCCGGGCGGCCTGACCAGCCCAGACCCGGTCACCGCGCCTCCACGGCCCAGCGCCCCCCGGCATCACGCCACCCACGATCCCCCGGCCAGTTCCCGGACAACCCGCAGAACCCGGTGAGCGGCCGGACACGCACGCCCGCAGAAACCACAAGATCACCTTCGCTCTGCCAGACGCCCGGGAAACGATCAGCCGACTTTGCGCGGTGGATTGAGGCTAAGCAAGGGGCGCGAGAAAAACCCGTACTTGGTAGCGGGGGTTCAGGACCAGCACGCACCTCTGGGCCGCAGACCCGACGAACTCCCTGGTCACCGCCCTGCCCTGTGCAGCCATCTGGGCGGCTGCGCTCCTCACTCGTCGGCCTACGCCTGCCCCTGTCCCGAGAAACTCGGTCTCACTGGGCGTGCACGCACGCCGGTCAACCCAGCCGTGGCAGCACGTCGAAGTAATCGCCGTCGAGGGACCGCAGGAC
>JAJPIV010000054.1 GCA_021324595.1 Actinomycetota bacterium
CAGCACCCGGTCGCCCGCCATCCTGTGGTACCTGGCGAACATGTCGCAGGGCAGCCCGAAGCCGGCGACGTGCCCGATGTGGCGCGGCCCGTTGGCGTACGGCCAGGCCGGGGCGGCCAGGATGTGACGGCTCGATGACGACATGCCACCAGCCTAGGCGCATCACGGACTTCGCCGCCCGCTCATCCGCGCTCCCGGGGCGCGCGCCCCGGGCCCGGGCGGCCCGGGCCGGGTCGCGGCGCGGCGTCCCGGCCCGCGCGGTCCGGCCGCGGCCGCCGCGACCCGGCCCCGGCGACCACGAGCGTGACTTCGCCGAGCACGCCGGCGGCCGCCCACTCGGCCAGTTCCCCGAGCGTTCCGCGCCTGACCTGCTCGTGGGTCTTGGTGAGCTCGCGGCAGGCGACCGCCCGGCGGTCCGGACCGAGCGCCGCGGCCAGCGCGGCGAGCGTGGCCGCGAGGCGCCGGGCGGACTCGAAGAACACCATCGTCCGCGGCTCGGCGGCGAGCTCGGCGAACCTCCTCGCCCGCTCGCCGGCCCGGCGAGGCGGGAACCCCTCGAAGCAGAACCGGTCGGTCGGCAGGCCGGAGACCGCGAGCGCGGCGGTCACCGCGGACGGCCCGGGCAGGACGGTGACCGGCAGGCCGGCCTGCGCCGCGGCGCTGACCAGCCGGTACCCGGGGTCGCTGATGCCCGGGGTTCCCGCGTCGGTGACCAGCAGCACGTCCTCGCCCTTGCCCAGGGCGGCCATCAGCGCGGGCTGGCGGGAGGCCTCGACGCCCTCGTAGTAGGAGACCACCCGGCCGGCCGGGGTGACGCCGAGCGCCGCGGCGAGTCGGCGGAGCCGGCGCGTGTCCTCGGCCGCGATCACCGGGGCGGATGCCAGCGCGGCCGCGAGGGCGGGCGAGGCGTCCCGGGGGCGGCCGATCGGCGCAGCGGCGACGATCAGCCGCCCCGTGCCGCCGCGCGGCCCCCCGGCGCCCGGGCCGGCCCGGGCCAGCCGCGCCGCTTCCCTGCCGCCCGCGCTCATCGCGGCCCACGCTAGCGCCTCGGCGGAGCCGGCCGCCTGGCCCCGGGCCTACGATGTCTGCGATGAAGCCATTCGCGAGCGCACCCGCGGCCCCGGCCGGCGCGCCGGCGGCCGGGGACCAGCCCGCGGCCCGGAGCGGGCGCGCCCTGCGCGAACTCATGGTGCCGCCGATGCCGGGGTCGCGGGCCTGGGGCTGGGCGGGCCCGCTGCTGGTGACGGCGCTCGGCGCCTTCCTGCGCTTCTACCGGCTCGGGGTGCCGCACGCGGTGGTGTTCGACGAGACCTACTACGTGCCCGACGCCTACTCGATCCTGCGCCATGGCGTGGAGTACAACCACGTCAAGAACGTGAACGCGCTGCTCGCCCGCGGCAGCACCCACATCCTGACCGGGCCGGGCGAGTACGTCGTCCACCCGCCGCTCGGCAAGGCGATGATCGCGGTCGGCGAGTGGCTGTTCGGCCTGACGCCGTTCGGCTGGCGGTTCTCCGTCGCCGTGGCTGGCACGCTCGCGATCCTGATGACCGCGCGGATCGCCCGCCGGATGACCAGGTCCACCCTGCTCGGCTGCGCGGCCGGGCTGCTGATGGCACTGGACGGCCTCGAGCTGGTGCTCAGCCGGACCGCGATCCTGGACGTCTTCGTGATGTTCTGGACGCTCGCGGCGTTCGGGATGCTGGTGCTTGACCGCGATGCCGCCCGGACCCGGCTGGCCGACATCGCGCTCGCCCGGCCGGGCGGCGGCGCCCAGCCCGGCGGCGCCGCCGCCGGCGCGCCGCTGCCCGGCGGCGGGCCAGGGCTCGGCATCCGGTGGCGCCGCGTCCTGGCCGGCGTGTTCCTCGGCCTGGCCTGCGCGTCGAAGTGGAACGGCATCTGGTACGTGCTCGCCTTTGCGGGCCTGGCGCTCGCCTGGGACCTCGGCGCCCGCCGGGCCGCCGGGTTCCGCGACCCGGCCGGCGGGGTGCTCAGGCATGACCTGCGGTGGATGCCGGCGTGGTTCGCCGCCGCGCCGGCCGCCGCCTACCTCGCCTCGTGGAGCGGCTGGTTCCTCACGGGCACCGGGTACGACCGGAACTGGGCGGCCTCGAACGGCAACCACGTCCCGGTCTGGTCCGTGCTCGACTCCTGGTACCAGTACCAGAAGTCGATGCTGAGCTTCGGGCTCGGCCTGACCGACCACTCGGGGTACGTGTCCGAGCCCTGGACCTGGCTGGTCCTCGGGCGGCCGGTGTCGATGTACTACGCCACGCCCCGGACCTGCGGTACGGGCTCGTGCTCGCAGGAGGTGCTCGCGATCGGCACCCCGGCGATCTGGTGGGCGTCGGCCCTGGCGCTCGCGTTCTGCCTGGGCTGGTGGATCAGCCGCCGCGACTGGCGGGCCGGCGCGCTCCTGCTCGCCGTGGCGGCAGGCTGGCTGCCGTGGTTCTGGTTCGCCTGGCATGACAACCGGACCGAGTACTTCTTCTACGCGATCATCTTCCTGCCCTACCTCGTGCTCGCGATCACCCTCTGCCTGGGGCTGCTCCTCGGCCCGGCCCGGGCGGCGCGCGGCCGGCGGGTCAGCGGGTCGCTGGCCGCGGGCGCCTACCTGCTCGCCGTCCTGGCGAACTTTGCCTGGCTCTACCCGGTGCTCGCCGCGAGCGTCGTGCCCTACCAGGACTGGCTCTCCCGCATGTGGTTCCGCAGCTGGATCTGAGGCCCCCGCGGCCGGCCGGCGGTGGGCGTCCGCGGGCGCGGGACCGCGCCCGGCTCGTGATAGATTGGGGTCCTCGGCGGCGGTAGACGGCCGCGCCACGAGGAACGCCTAGGACATGATGACCCCCGCACCGCAGCCGGCCGAGCGCGGCGCGTCCGGTCGCAGCGCCGAGTTCGAGCGGCAAGTGCGTCCCTACCTCGGGCAGCTTTACCCTGCCGCGCTGCGGATGACCCGGAACCCCAGCGACGCCGAGGACCTGGTCCAGGACACGCTGACCAAGGCCTACACCGCATTCCACCAGTTCACCCCGGGCACGAACCTGCGGGCCTGGCTGCACCGGATCTTGGCGACGACGTTCATCAGCGGCTACCGCAAGCGCCGCCGCGAGCCGCTGGTGGTGCCCGGTTCGGAACTGGCGCAGGACTGGCAGGCCGGGGACGGCGCGCCCGGCCCGGGTGCACCGTCGGCCGAGGCGGAGGCGCTCGACCGGCTCGGCGGCTCGGACGTGATGCGCGCGCTTCGCGACCTGCCCGCCGACTTCCGCACGGCGGTCTGGCTTGCCGACGTGGAGGGATACGCCTACCGCGAGGTGGCCGCGATGATGGGCACGCCGATCGGCACGGTCATGTCCCGGCTGCACCGCGGCCGCGACCGGCTGCGCCGCGCGCTCGCCGGCCACGAGCCGGGCCGCGGGGCCGCCCCGGCGACCGCCTGAGGCCGGGCGCACGGCCGGCGGGCCCTTCCGGTCAGCCCCTGACGTACAGGCTGAGGATCACCGAGGCGATCCGCCAGCGGCGCACCAGGCGCATTCCCGCGAGAGCCCGCTCCGCCGCCGCCGCGGCGGGCGAGGGCTGGCTGGGCCCGAGGGGCTGCGCCCACGCGACGTCCCACACGCGCCGGGCCGCCGCGAGCCGGGCGGCGACGACCGGCCCCGCGGCGGTCAGGCCGCGCAGCGTCGCCGAGGCGACCGGGGAGACCCCGAGCTCGGCGTTCTCCAGCCTGGCGAACGGCGCCTGATACGCGGCGGCGATCACCGACACGTCCCACGGGAGGTAGACGACCGCGTCACCGGGGCGCTCCCGCGCCGCCAGCACCGACGCGACCGCCCGCAGGTCGTCGGCCCGGGCCGTCTCCTGCCTGATCGCGACCTGCGGGCCGGCGACCAGCCCGGCGATCAGCGCGGCGAGCACGGCCGACGGCGCCCAGGCGAGCGCCGGGGCGTGGCGGCAGCCGGGGCGCGGTGGCCGCCCGGCGGGCGCGCTCGCGCTGGCCCGCGCCGCGATCCGGGGCAGCCCGGTCAGCCCCGCGGCGACCAGCAGCGACAGCGCCGGGAGGCAGAACACGACGTACCGCTCCACATAGACCGGCCTGGCGAAGGAGGCCGCGAGCAGCACGGCCGGCGGCAGAACCAGCCAGGGCAGCGCGACCACCGCGAGCGTCAGCCCCGCGCCGCGGCGCGCGCCGCGCCCCGCCACGCAGCCCAGCCAGGCCAGGCCGCCCGTCACCGGGATGAGCAGCGCGGAGCCGGAGAAGTCCCGCAGCAGCGAGGCGGCCGTCGAGGCGTCCGGCGTCGTCACCCAGCCGAGCTGGCCCGACTGGCGGGCGGTGAGCACGGCGAGCGGGGCGAGCAGCACCCCCGCGGCGGCGCAGGCGGCCAGCCAGCGCCGGGCCGTCCCCGGGGCGAGGGGGGCGCCGGTCGCCGCGGCCGGCACGGCGGCCGTGGCCGTCACGGCGGCTGCCACCGGACCGCCGCCCGTCTCGCCCTGGCGGGCCGGCCAGCCCGCCCGGCCGGCCCGGGCCGGGCGGGCCGCGACGGCCAGGCTCACCCCGTGCCCGGCGGCGATCAGGACCGCGAACAGGTTGAACGCCCCGGTCGCCACCAGCGCCGCGCCGTAGGCCACCCACCACCACCGGGCGGCGCCCGGCGCCGCGGCGCGGACCAGGCAGTACGTCGCCGCGACCGCGGCGAGCGCGGTCAGCGCGTACGGCCTGGCCTCCTGCGCGTACCGGGTGGTGAGCGGGACGGCCGCCAGCGCCAGGCCGGCGGCCAGGCCGGTCAGGACGGGGGCGGGCAGCGCGGACGCCCGGGCCAGCCTGGTCCCGAGCGCGCCGAGCAGCCCGGCGGCCAGGCTCATCGCGACCAGCGACGGCAGCCGCAGCAGGGCAGCGGAGGTCCCGCCGGCCGCGATCACCGGATGGAGCAGCAGGTAGTAGACGGCGTGGACGGCGTCCTGGTGCCGGGCCAGGGCGAGGATCGCGCCTGCCGGGCGCTGCGCGCCGGAGATCGTGGCAGCCTCGTCCCGCCACAGCGACGGCCCGCCGATCCGGTACCCGCCGATGGCCAGCTCGGCGGCCGCCGGCCCGGCCACTGCCGCCCAGCCGGGCAGCCGACGGGGCTCGGCCGCCTCGGAGCGCGGCGGTGCCGCGCCCCGGCCAGGCTCGCCGGCGCGCGCCCCGGCCCCGCCGACGGCGGATTCGGCCTCCAGGCCAGCCATGCGGCACACCTTCCCTGAGCGTCACCGGCCGCCCCGGCGGCAGTCTAGCCGCCCAGGATCACCTCGCAGGCCCGCGCTGACGCCTTGCCGTCGTCGAGCGGGCAGAACCGCGCGGTGAACGCCGCCCTGGCCGGCTCCCAGCGGGCGGCGACCGCGTCGATGTCGGCGAGGGCGCTGATCACCTCGTCCGAGGTGGCCAGCAGCGGGCCGGGGGCCACCGACTCCAGGTCGAGGTAGAACCCGCGCAGCCGGTCCCGGTAGCGCTCCAGGTCGTAGGTGAACAGCAGCACCGGCCTGCCGGTCGGCGCGAAGTCGAACAGCACCGAGGAGTAGTCGGTGATCAGCGCGTCGGTCACCAGCAGCAGGTCGCCGATATCCGGATATCCAGTCACATCGACGGCGAATGAGCCGTCCGCCCCGGCCGGCCGCTCCCCGGCCATCAGATGATGCCCGCGGATCAGCAGGACCCAGTCCGGGGCCAGCCGCCGCGCGGCGGCGGCCAGGTCGAGCCGGAAGTCGAGCCGGTACCGGCCGGCCGCGTCATGCTCGTCGTCCCGCCAGGTCGGCACGTACATGGCGACGCGCGCGCTGCCGGGCAGGTCCAGGCGGCGCCGCACCCGCGCGGCGCGCTCCGCGCCGCCGGCGTGCAGCACGTCGTCCCGCGGGTAGCCGGTCTCGCGGATCTCCCCCCGGTAGCCGAACGCCCGCCGCAGGATCGGGGTGGCGAACGGGCTGGGCGACAGCAGCAGGTCCCACTGCGCGACGTCGCGGTCGAGGAACTCGAAGTACCGCCGGCCGCTGGCGAACCTCGGCTCGGCGATGTCGTGGCCCAGGCGTTTCAGCGGGGCGCCGTGCCAGGTCTGGATGTGCCGCTGGCCGCGCCGCTTGCGGTAGGGCTGGGGCATGTGGTCGTTCACGACCAGCCGGGCCGACCTGGCCAGGGCGCGGTAGTAGGCGGCGGTTCCGATGAGCACCGCCCGGGAGCCGTCCGGCACCGGGACCGACCAGTCGGCGACCGCCCAGATGTGCTCGCTCCGGTCCCCGCGCCGGCGCAGCTCGTCGGCGATGGCCCGGGGGTTGTCCCCGGACTGCTTGCCCGCGAAGCTCATGAACAGCACCCAGTCGCGTGGCGGCAGCAGCCGCTGCGCCCGGTACCACGCCTCGCGCAGGAGCCGCCGGCGGATCCGGCCGCGCTCGGCCGGCCCCAGCGCCGGCCCGACCAGCAGCAGCAGGTCGCCCGAGGATCCCGGCCGGCAGCGGTAGAGCTTCCGCCCGGCCCGGTGGGCGCGGCGGTCGGTGCGGGGCGCCGGGGCGCCGGCCGGCGCGGCGGTCGCGGGGCTGGCGGCAGGGCCGGGGGCGGGCCCGGCCGCCCGGCGGCGCAGCCGGACCTGCCACGTGCCGTCCCTGAGCGGCCGCGCCTGCCCGAACTGCTCCATCGCATGCACCGGCACGGCCACGGTGAAGCCGGCGGCGCCACGGCCGGCCTGGCCGCTCGCTTCCCGGTCACCGCCCTCGGGGACCGGGACCGCGTGGCGCGCCCAGCCGTCCAGGTGGCGCAGCTCGATCTCCCAGCCGCCCGGCTCGGGGACCTGGCCGTGCAGCACGAGCGCGCCCCCGGCGTCCCACTCCTGGCTGGTCAGCGCGGGCGCGGCGGCCACCGGGCCCGCCGCCGGCCCGCCCGCGCCCGGCGGTCCCGCGGGCTCCTTGGGGCGCGCGCCGTCCCCGCGGCGCACCCGGACCTGGAGGCGCCGGCCCGCCCAGTGCGCGCCGGCGGTCACGCCGGGGGCGACCTGCCGGGCCTGCGGGTCGCCCGCGGCGGGGCCGGGCGTGTGCAGCCGCGCCGGCCGCCAGATCGCGCGCCCGCGGACCAGCACGTAGCCGTCCCAGTCGCCCGGGGCCCGGCGGGCCATCGCGCGGAGCCGACGCGGCCCCACCGAGCAGGAGAAGCCCGCCCAGTCGTACCGGTAGCGGCCGGCGCCGTAGGCGTCCGTCAGGTCAGGCCGGCGCACCGCCCGGGCGCGCAGCACCACCGGAAGCCCGCGCCGCCCCGGGGGTACGAGCAGGACCAGCTTGGTCGCGTGCCGCCGCGCGCCGATGTCCATCGACGGGACGTAGGCGTAGCCGCCGATTACCAGCGCGCCGCGCGGCGACCAGGACAGCTCCTCGACCCGCACGTACGGGTCGAGCTCGCGCCGCAGCGGGCGGAACACCCGGTCGGGGACCGCCAGCGTCCGGTCCCGGCGGTACGGCAGGTCGGCCCGCAGGCCGCGCGGCGTGCGGATCATCGGCGGGGTCCGGCGCGGCTGCTCGGCCAGCCACGCGGCCAGCGCGGTGACCTCCTCCCGGCGGCCGTGCTCGATCAGGTGGTAGGCGAGCCGCCGCGCGGACGGCAGTGCGTCGCGGACGCCGCCGGCGACCGTGCGCAGGTAGCCGCCGATCAGGCCGGCGAGCTCGCGCTGGTACTCCTCGCCCGCGCGCGGCAGGTCGCGCACGTACAGCCACAGGTCGTTGCCGAGCGCCTTGCGCTGGTGGGCGGCGAGCATCGCCGGGGTGCCCTGCTCCCGCAGGAACTCGTCGATCATGCCCAGCGCGGTGATCCGGTCCCGCAGGTTGCGCAGGTCCGTGCGGGACTGGGTGATCGAGGGGGCGCCGGCGGTCCGGTCCCGCCAGTGGTACACGGGGCGGGTGACCACGTCCACCGCGCCGGCGAGTACGTGCGCCCGGGTCATCGCGACCAGGTCCTCCCAGAGCATCCCCTCGGGCAGCCGGAGCCCGCGGGCGTCCCAGAACGAGCGGCGGAACAGCTTGTTCCACACGGAGATGTCGTAGAACAGCTCCGGAGCGCGGCTGATGTGGGTCCGCGTCCGCGCGGCCCTGATCGCCTGGTCGTGCAGCCCGGACTCGCCGAGCCCGGACGGGGTGAGCCGGAGCACCGCTCCGGTGGCGAAGTCCGAGCCCGACCGCTCGAGCACCCCGAGCAGGGTCGCGTAGGCGTCGGGCGGCAGCACGTCGTCGGCGTCCACGAACGCGAGGTACTCGCCCGAGGCGGCGGCCACGCCGGCGTTCCGCGCCCGGCCGGGGCCCCCGTTCTCCAGGCGGAGCAGCCGGAACCGCGGGTCGGCGGCGGTCATCCGCTCGGCGACGCCGGTGCTGCCATCGGCCGAGCCATCGTCGACCATGATCACCTCAAGGTCGGCGACGGTCTGCGCGGCGATCGAGGCAAGGCAGGCCGCCAGGTCGCCCGCGTTGTTGTAGAACGGCACGACGACGCTGATCCGCGGACCGGTCACGGCCGCACCCTACCGCCGCGCTCCTGCCGGGCCGAACGGCGCGCGCCGCTACTCGCCGCGCCAGGCGGGCGGGCGCTTCTCGGCGAACGCGGCGGCCCCCTCCATCGCGTCCTTCGACCCGAACACCGGCGCGATGATCTCCGCCTGCCTGGCGAACGCCTCGGCGGCGGGCCAGTCCGCGGACTCGACGATCACCCGCTTCGACGCGGCGAGGGCCAGGGGGGCGCCGCGGGCGACCTGCCCGGCCAGGTCCAGCGCGGTGCTCAGCGCCCGTCCGGCGGGGACCAGCCGGTTCACCAGGCCCGCCTGCGCCAGCCGGGCCGCGGGGACGTGCTCGCCGGTCAGCGCGATCTCCATCGCCAGGTGGTACGGGATCCGCCTGGGCAGCCGCAGCAGCCCGCCCGCGCCGGCCACCAGGCCGCGCCTGACCTCCGGCAGGCCGAACCTGGCCTCCTCGCTGGCCACGATCAGGTCACAGGCGAGGACCAGCTCGAACCCGCCGGCCAGCGCGTACCCTTCCACGGCCGCGATCACCGGCTTGGCGGGCGGGCGCTCCACCAGGCCGGCGAACCCGCGCCCGGCCACCACCGGCGCGTCCCCGGCCAGGAATCCCTTCAGGTCCATTCCCGCGCTGAACGTGCCGCCCGCCCCGGTGAGCACCAGCACCCGGACCTCGCCGGCGGCGTCGAGCTCCTCCACCGCGGCCGCGATGCCGCGGGCGACGTCGCCGTTCACCGCGTTCCGCGCCTCGGGGCGGTTGATCGTGATGACCGCGATGCCCTCGGACACCTCCGTGCGAACCGCGTCCGTCATGCGATCGCCTCCCCAGAAGCGGCCCGCCGTCACGCGGGAGCCTGCTACTTCGGCTGGAACCTGATGCCGCCGTCGAACCGGATGACCTCGGCGTTCATGTAGTCGTTGTCGATCAGCGCCCGGACCAGCCGGGCGAACTCGGCGGCCGTGCCCATCCGCTTAGGGAACACGACCGGGGCGATCAGCCTGGCCTTGAACTCGTCGCTGGCCGGGCCGGTGCCGTAGATCGGCGTGTCGATGATCCCCGGGCAGATGGTGAGCACCCGGACGCCGATGGCGGCCAGGTCGCGCGCGGCGGGGACGGTCATCCCGATGATCCCGCCCTTGGACGCGGAGTAGGCGACCTGGCCGGTCTGCCCTTCGATGCCGGCCACCGACGAGGTGTTGATGACCACGCCGCGCTGGCCGTCGGCGTCCGCGGGGCCGGTCCGGGCAATGGCCGCCGCCGCGATCCGCATCAGGTTGAACGTGCCGATCAGGTTGACGTCGATGACCTTGCGGTAGGAGGCGAGGTCGTGCGGCTTCCCGTCGCGGCCGACCGTCCGCGCCGCCCAGCCGATGCCCGCGCAGCTCACCGCCACGCGCAGCGGCGCGCCGAGCGACTCCGCCGCCGCGACCGCCGCCGCGACCGAGTCCTCGTCGGCCACGTCGGTCCGGGCGAACGCCCCGCCGACCGACTCGGCGACCTCCTTGCCCCGCTGCTCGTTGAGGTCGGCGACGACCACCTTGCAGCCCGCCGCCGCCAGGTCCCGCACCGTCGCCTCGCCGAGCCCGCTGGCCCCGCCCGACACGATCGCCGCCGTTCCCTTCAGGTCCATGGCCGGAGCATACTGCGCTCGCCCGCAGCCACCGCGGCGGCCTGGCCTGTCGGCGGCAGGTCCTACGATCGGAACCTAGTGGCCTGACCGATCGCCGGCGCGCCGGCGGCACCTGGAGGGACTGGGCATCGTGACCAAGTACCACGGCAGGCCATGGATCGTGCTGACGGTCGTCTCGCTGGGGTTCTTCATGACCCTGCTCGACCTGACGATCGTGAACATCGCGGTCCCGAACATGATCGCCAGGCTGCACGCCTCGCTGGACGGCGTCCTGTGGGTGATCAACGCCTACGCGCTGGTGCTCGCCGTCCTGCTGATCACCGCAGGGCGCCTGGGGGACCTTCGCGGCCAGCGGAACCTGTTCATCGCCGGGGTGGCCGTGTTCACCGTGGCCTCGGCCGCCTGCGGGCTGTCGCCGGGCGTCGGCTGGCTGGTCGGGTTCCGGGCGCTCCAGGGTGCCGGAGCGGCGCTGCTGATGCCGCAGACGCTCGCGATCCTCACGACCGTCTTCCCGCCGGAGCGGCGCGGGGCGGCGTTCGGGGTCTGGGGCGCGGTCGCCGGGGTGGCCACGATCGCCGGGCCGACCCTGGGCGGACTGCTGGTCACCGCGTTCGACTGGCGGTACATCTTCTTCATCAACGTGCCGATCGGCGCGGCCGTGATCCCGCTGAGCGTCGCCCTCATCCCCGACCTGCGGACCGGCGCCCGGCACCGGCTCGACCTGGCCGGCGTCGCGCTGGCGAGCCTGGCCCTGCTGGCCATCTGCTACGGCCTCGTCGAGGGGCAGAAATACGACTGGGGGACGATCACCTCGTTCGTGTCGATACCGCTCGTCATCGGCGTCGGTGTGGCGCTGCTCGGGGCGTTCCTGGTCGTGCAGGCCCGGACGCAGGACCGGGAGCCGCTGGTGCCGTTCGCGCTGTTCCGCGACCGCGACTTCGCGCTGATGAACTGGGTGGCCGGGGCTGTCGCGATCGGCATGATGGGAATCTTCCTGCCGTTCACGATCTACCTGCAGTCGGCGCTGGGGTTCTCCGCCCTCAAGGCGGGGCTGACCATGGCACCCGCCTCGCTGGTCTCGATGGTGGTCGCGCCCGTGGCCGGCCGGCTCACCGACCGCATCGGCGGCAAGTACATCCTGATGGCCGGGCTGCTGGCGTTCGCCGGCGGCATGGGCTGGGCGGCGGCCATCGCCAGCCCGGCCTCGGCCTGGCCGGACTTCCTGCCCAGCCTCGCCCTGGCCGGCCTGGGCATGGGCTGCACGTTCGCCCCGATGACCACGACGGCCATGCGCGCCGTCCGCCCGCGGCTGGCCGGCTCCGCCTCCGGGCTGCTCAACACCGTGCGGCAGGTGGGGGCGGTGATCGGCACGGCCGCCGTCGGCGCGCTGCTGCAGAACCGGCTCACGGTCGACCTGCCCGCCGCGGCCGCCGGGCGCGCCCTGGCGCTGCCCCCGGCGGCCAGGCCCGCGTTCGTGAGCGGATTCGCCAGGGCGGCCGGCGGCGGGTCGGCGGCGGGGATCGGCCAGCGGGCCGCCGCGCCGCCCGGCGCTCCGCCGGCGCTCGCCCGGCTGCTCGCCCGCGTCGCCCATGAGGCGTTCTCCAGCGGGTACGTGACGGCGATGCACCTGACGATGATCATGCCGATCGCGGTCCTGGTGATCGCGGCCCTCAGCTGCCTGGCGGTCAGGCGGAGGCCGGCCCCGGCCGGTCCCGCGGGGTCCGGGCCGGCCGTCGAGCTGCCGGAGGCCACGCAGGCGCCCGCGTGAGCGAGCCGGTGGTCGCGGTCGACGCGATGGGCGGCGACCATGCTCCCGAGGCGATCGTCGCGGGCGCGGTCGCGGCGATGCGCCAGGGCGGCCTGCAGGTCGTGCTGGTCGGCCGGCCTGGCCAGATCCGCCCGCTGCTCGCCGCCCGCGGGATGCTCGGCGCGATCCGGCTGGTGGCCGCCGAGGACTCGGTGGCGATGGACGAGGGCGCGCTGGCCAGCTGGCGGCGTCCCCGGTCGAGCATCGCGATCGCGTGCCAGCTCGTCCACCTCGGCCAGGCGAGCGCGGTGATGTCCGCGGGCTCGACCGGCGCGATCGTCGCGACGGCGCGGCTGCGCCTGCGGAACCTGCCCGGCGTCGGCCGCCCCGGCCTGGCGGTCGCCCTGCCCACCCGGCCCACCCCCACCGTCCTGATCGACGCGGGCGCGATCGCCGACCCCAGGCCCGAGACGCTCGTCCAGTTCGCCCAGCTCGGGTCCGCCTACGCCGAGGTCGCCTTCGGGATCGCCAGCCCACGGGTCGGCCTGCTGTCGATCGGCGCCGAGCCGGGGAAGGGGAACAAGATGGTCAGGCGGGCCCACGAGCTGCTGGCCGCCGAGTCGCAGCACGGAGGCGTGCCGGTGAGGTTCACCGGGAACGTGGAGGGCGGCGACCTGCTCGCGGGCAAGGCGGACGTCGTGGTCGCGGAGGGCTTCGCCGGGAACGTGGCCCTGAAGGCCATGGAGGGCACGGCGGCGTTCACCGCCGCGCAGTTCCGGGCCGCGCTGGCCGGGTCACCCCGGTCCCGGCTCGGCGCCCTGCTCGCCCGGCGCCAGCTGCGCGAGCTGCGCGACCGGTTCGACCCGGAGACCTATGGCGGCGCCGCGCTCCTCGGCCTGGAGCGGACGGTGATCATCGCGCACGGGGCGGCCACCGAGCGCGGCGCCGCCGCCGCGTGCCGGCTGGCCGCGGACCTCGCGGCCGGGAATGTCGTGGAGCGGATCAGGGAGCGGCTCGGCCCGCACCGGACCGGGTTCCTGCGCCGCTCCTGACGGGCCGCGCCGCTCCTGACGGGCCCGCGCCGATCCCAGCCGCGCCGGCGCGGCCAGCGTCACTCCTGCGCCGGCGCCGCGAGCGCGAACCTGGTCGTCCCCAGCCCGGACGCGGCCGGCTCCCAGGGAAATCCCAGCCGCCGCCTGCCTTCGCCCAAGCCCGCGGTGGCACCGTGGCCAGCATGGACAGCTTCCGTACCCCGGGCGGGCCCGATCCGCTCGACCACACCACTCCCTACCACCCCGGCCAGCCGGACGGCGGGCGGGACGCTTCCGCCGGACCGCCCGCCCGCGGCGGCCGGCGGCGCCTTCTCCGCTGGGCCGCCGGCGTCGCCGCCGCGGGGCTGCTGGCTGGCGGGCTCGCGCTCGGCCTGCGGCCGGGCGGCACGGGGCCCGCGGCCCCGGCCGGCATCTCGTACTCCGGCACCGCCGCGGTCCTCCTGGGGGCCAGCGGCCAGGCGAGGCTCGGCGCCGCGCTCGGAGCGGCCCCGGGATCCGCCGGCGTCACGGCTGACGCCGTGACCGCGGTCGCGGCGGCCGGCTCCGCCTCCGGGCACCCGGGCCTGGCCCGCGCGATCGCCGGCCTGCGCCGGTGCGCCGCCAGTGCCAGGCGCCTGCGCGCCGAGGGCCACCCAGCGGCGGCGCGGGCGCGGCTCCTGTCCTGCCTGCAGCGCTACCGCGGGCTCGCGCTGCGGCTGATCCGGGGCCTGCTCCGGGCGATACACGGCCAGCTCACGTTCCGGACCGCGAAGGGGTTCCTGACCGTCGCGTTCGAGCGCGGCGTCATCCAGAGCGCGCCGGGCGGAACGATCGCCGTCAAGGCGGCCGACGGCACCAGCGCGACCTGGGACCTGACCGCCAGGACCGTGGTCGTCCGGGGCGGGCGCCGGGTCGGCGCCGGCGCGCTCCGGGCGCGGGAGCGGGTGTTCGTGATCGGCCCGGTGGTGAGCGGGGCCGACGACGCCCGCCTCGTCGTGATCCTCCGCTAGGCGCGGCGCCGCGGATCTCGGTCACGCGCGCCCCGGCACCCGGACCCGGGTGCCGGGGCGCGCCCGGCCGCGCCGCCCCGTACGGCCTATCCTGGTCCAAGCCGGGCGGATGACTCGCCCCGTCACGAATGAGCGCGGTGCCGGTGACCGAGCAGGAGCGCATACCCCGCGTGCTCGTCGTCGACGACGAGCCGAACATCCGCGAGCTCGTCCAGGTCGCGCTGAAGTTCCACGGCTGCTCGGTGAGCGCCGCCGCCAGCGGCGCCGAGGCGCTCCGCCAGGCCGAGGCGGCCCGGCCCGACCTGATCGTCCTGGACGTGGTGCTCCCCGACATCGACGGGTTCGAGGTCTGCCGCAGGCTCCGGGCCTCCGGGAACGAGGTGCCGGTGATCTTCCTGACCGCCCGCGACACCTCCTCCGACACCGTCACCGGCCTGGCGCTCGGCGGCGACGACTACGTGACCAAGCCGTTCTCGGTCGAGGCTCTCGTCGCGCGGGTGCGCGCGGTGCTGCGCCGCGCCTCCCGGTCGGCGCGGGCCGACGCGGCCGGAGATGACGGCGCGCTGCGGGTGGCCGACCTGGAGCTGGACGAGGCCCGCTGGACGGTGCGCCGGGCAGGCGTGCCGGTCGAGCTGTCGCCGACCGAATTCCGGCTGCTCGCCTGCCTGATGCGGTCCCAGGGGCGGGTGCTCACCCGTGCCCAGCTGCTGGAGAGCGTGTGGGGGTGGGACTACGCGGGCGAGTCCCAGATCGTGGAGACCTACGTGAGCTACCTGCGGCGCAAGCTGGACCCGCTCGGCCCGCCGCTGATCCACACCCAGCGCGGCGTCGGCTACAGCCTGCGGCCGCCGCCCGAGCGCGCGCCGGAGCACCCCGGGGGATGAGCGGCTCGGGGGAATGGTCGCTGCGGGCCAGGCTGCTCGTGCTGCAGATCGCGGTGACCGCCCTGTTCCTGCTGATCATGGGCATCGTCAGCACGGTGCTGTTCGCGCGGAACCTGTCCAGCCAGTTCAACACGACCATCCTCGCCGAGAGCACGCACAGCCCAGCCGACTTCGCATCCCGGCCCGACCCTGGCGTGTCGGCGATCGAGGTCACGTCGCTGCGCCCCTACGCCTACCGCGCGCTGACCGCTGGGACGCCGGGGGACACCAGCGCGCTCGCCGCCGCGGTGGGACGGATGAGCCGGGCCGAGCTCGCCGGCCTGATCCGCCACGACCAGACCTTCGCGGTGCCCTCGCCGGCCGGCCTGGAGCTGCGCGCCGCCGCGCGCCTGGTCCCGGCCGCCGAGAGCACGTCCGGCCGGCCCGCGGTCCTCATCGTCGCCGAGCGCGCCACCGCCCTGCGCCGCCAGCTCCGGGGCCTGATCCTCCGGGAGATGATCACCGGAGGGGCGCTGGTCGCGCTGCTCGCCATCGGCGGCCAGTGGCTGATCGGCCGCGGCCTGGAGCCGCTCGACCAGATGGCCAGGACCGCCGCGGACATCACCGCGCGCGGGGACCTGAACACGCGGATGGCGGGGGCCGACAAGCAGACCGAGGCGGGCCGGCTCGCGGCGGCGATCAACACGATGCTCGACCGGATCGCGCACGCGTTCGGCGCCCGGCTGAACTCCGAGCGGAAGGTCCGGGAGTTCGCCGCGGACGCCTCGCATGAGCTCCGCACCCCGCTGACCACGATCCGCGGCTACGCCGAGCTGTACCGGCAGGGCGCGCTCGGCCCGGACCAGCTTCCCGGGGCGATGCGCCGGATCGAGCAGGAGGCGCAGCGGATGTCCACGCTCGTCGCCGAGTTGCTGGAGCTGGCCCGCCTGGACCGGACCTCCTCGCTCGACCTGGCCGAGGCCGACCTGGCCATGATCGTGCGGGACGCGGTCGCCGATGCGTCCGCCGTCGAGCCCGACCGGCCGATCAGCGCCCAGGCGCCGCCGCGGCTGGTCGCCGACGTCGACGAGAAGCGGATTCGCCAGGTGCTCGCGAACCTGCTGGGGAACGTCCGGGCCCACACCCCGCGGTCCGCGGCGGTCGCGGTGCGGCTCGGCTTGGTGCGGGGCGGCGTGCTGATCGAGGTGGCCGACACCGGCCCTGGCATGTCGCCGGAGGACGCGGCCAGGGCGTTCGACCGGTTCCACCGGGCCGCCGACCGCCCGGCGGCCGCGGACGGCGATCCGGCCCCTGACTACTCCACTGGCGGCGGCAGCGGGCTCGGCCTGTCGATCGTGCGGGCGATCGCGCGAGCCCACGGCGGCGAGGCGACGCTGGAGTCCTGGCCGGGCCATGGCACCAGGGTCCGGATCTGGCTCCCCGACCGGCCGGCTCCCGCGCCCGCCCGCGGTCCGGAGGCCCCGCCCGCAGGCGCGCCCCAGCCAGCGTCCGGGCCGCCCCGAGCACCCGGCCCCCCGCCCGGACTCCCCGGCGAACCCGCGCCGGGATCCCCTCCCGGGCCCGGCCCGGGGCACGAGGCGGGCTGGTTCCCTCAGGGTCCCGCCGGACCGCCCGCGCCGCCCGCCTGACCGCCCGGCCCGGCCGCCCCGCCCGGTGACGGCGTGCCTGCCCGGCCGTCGCCCCCTCCCGGCTCGGCCGCGGCGGCCGGGGCCACCGAGCGCATGAGGATCTGCGCCACGTCCACGACCTCCAGCGAGTCTTTCGCCTCTCCCGTGCTCTGCTTGGCCGTCACCGCGTCGCCGAGCATGACCAGGCAGAACGGGCAGCCGGTGGAGATCGTGTCCGGATCGGTGCCCAGCGCCTCCTCGATCCGCTCGGCGTTGATCCGCTTGCCGATCCGCTCCTCCATCCACATGCGCGCCCCGCCCGCGCCGCAGCAGAACCCGCGCTCCCGGCACCGGTGCATCTCCAGCGCGCGGACGCCGGGCACGCGCTCCATGATCTGGCGCGGCGGCGTGTACACCTTGTTGTGCCGGCCGAGGAAGCACGGGTCATGGTAGGTGACCTTCTCCGGCACCGGGGCCACGGGGGCGAGCCTGCCCTCCGCCACGAGCCTGGCCAGCAGCTGGGTGTGGTGGATCACCTCGTAGCTCCCGCCGAGCTGCGGGTACTCGTTCGCGATCGCGTTGAAGCAGTGCGGGCAGCTCGCGACGATCTTCCGGGCGCCCGCGCCGTTGAGGGTCTCGATGTTCTGCTGGGCCAGCATGGAGAAGACGAACTCGTTCCCCATGCGCCGGGCCGGGTCCCCGGTGCAGGTCTCCGCTGGCCCGAGCACCGCGAACCGGACCCCGGCCGCGTGGAGCAGCCCGGCGATCGCGCGCGTGGTCCGCTTCGCCCGGTCCTCCAGCGCCCCCGCGCACCCGACCCAGAACAGGTACTCCACGTCGTCGCCGATCGTCCCGTCGACCACGGGAACCTCGAAGCCCAGGCCCTCCATCCACTCGGACCGGCGCGCCTCGCCCATCCCCCACGGGTCGCCCTTGTTCTCCAGGTTCTTCAGCATCCCCGCGGCCTCGGCCGGGAACCGGGACTCGATGAGGACCTGATGCCGGCGCATGCCCGCGATGTGGTCGATGTGCTCGATGTCCACCGGGCACTCGCTCACGCACGCGCCGCAGTTCGTGCAGGACCAGATGACGTCGGGGTCGATCACGCCGCCATCGGCCGCCGTGCCGACCAGCGGGCGCTCGGCCTCCTTCCTGGCGCGCTCGGGCAGCGCCTGCCGGGCCTGGTCGGAGCCGGCGAGCAGCCACGGCGCCTTGGCGAACGCGTGGTCCCGCAGGTCGAGGATGACCATCTTCGGGGACAGCGGCTTGCCGGTCGCCCACGCCGGGCACTGCGACTGGCACCGCCCGCATTCGGTGCAGGTGGCCAGGTCGAGCATGCCCTTCCAGCTCAGGTCCTCGATCTTGCCGAGGCCGAACACGTCGGAGTCCGGGTCGGCCTCCTCGAAGTCGAGGACCTTGCCGTTCGACCGCATCGGCTCCAGGGCGCGCAGCGCGTCCGGCCGCCGGGAGAAGAGCACGTTCAGCGGCGCCAGGAAGATGTGCAGGTGCTTGGAGTAGGCGACCAGCACCAGGAAGCCGAGGATGACCGCGAGCTGGGCGAGCACGAACGCGGTCTCGATCCCCCTGTTGGCGCCGCGGCCGAGGGGCGCCAGCCAGCGCCCGACGACCTGCGAGGCGAACGCGCCGTGGGCGTAGGGGAAGTCGCCGGTGTTGACCTGGGCGCCCCGGTACAGCAGCAGCGTCGCGATCACCAGGAAGATCATGAGGAGAACGAGCCACGCGGCGCCGGTGTGCGAGCCGGAGAAGCGCGACGCCCGGCCCTGGCGCCCGGGGTCGCTGCGCAGCCTGATCACGGCGAACGCGGCGATCCCGGCCAGCACCGCGACCGCGAACAGGTCCTCCAGGAAGCCGATCGCCGCCCAGTGCCCGATCCCTGGGATGGCGAACGTCTTGCTGAACAGGTCGCCGTAGGCCTCGATGATCGTCAGCAGCAGGACGATGAAGCCCCAGAACGTCAGGAAGTGCGCGACGCCGGGCACGGTCCACCTGAGCAGCTTGCGCTGGCCAAGGACCTCGGCCGCCTCGGCGCCCGCGCCGCGCGCCGGGTGCGAGCGGAGCGCCGCGAGCCGCTCGGGGGCTGGCTGCCCGCTGGTGGCGAGCCGGAACAGCCACCACAGGCGCCGGCCCGCGACCCCGAAGGCGATCACGGTCAGCGCGAGGCCGATGATGATCCGCAGCGCCACAGGAACCTCCCGAGTTGACCTTGGCTGTCAGCGTACGCCGGGAGGCCGCCGGCCCCGCCGCGGCGGTCAGCCCAGCCGCCAGGCCATGACCGAGCCGGCGGCCACGGCGGGCGGGCCGGGCGCCGGGGCGCCGCCGCGATCCAGCCCGGATGGCGCCGCCCGGCGCGCCTCGCGCGAGGCGCCTGTGACCGTAATGACATGCCCGCTGCCCACCGGTACTACAGTTCCGGTTTGTTATCTGCCGCCTGGTCATGCGGGCGCGGGCGGGGGCCGTGCCTGGTAGTGGTGCCATCGGGCGCGTGCCTGGTGCTCGCGGCGCCG
>JAJPIV010000062.1 GCA_021324595.1 Actinomycetota bacterium
CGCCCGAGCCGGCCCGGTCGGCGGTGATCGGGCTCACCCGGTGGTCGCTGGCCCGCGCCGACCAGCGGGATGGCCGGCGTAACCTGTGGCTGCGCGCGCTCGACCGGATCGGCCTCGGCTTCGACTCCTGAACGCTCACGCGCCATCGCTGATTGTCATCACTTCCCGGCAGCTGTCGTACCCGCGCTGTCATGATGTGAGCGGATGGTCCGCACGGCGTCCACGGCCAGTCGCATGTGTCCTCGTGCAGCCGCACCGTGCGATCACCTCGCTGCTGTCAGACGGCACCGGGAGGAGCGATGAGACGAGGGCGAGCGCGCGCCAGCGCGGCGCTGGCGATGACGGCCGCGCTGGGCGGAGCGGCACTGGGCGGAGCGGCACCGGGCGGGGCCGGAATGGCCTCGGCCGCGCAGGTCGCGGCGTGGCCGGGTGGGGTGGCACGGGCCGTCGCCATCGAGCGGGCGGGCGCCACGGCGCGGACGGCCGGCGCCGTGCCGGTGGTCCTGATCGTGATGGAGAACGAGCAGTTCGCCAGCATCGTCGGCAACCCGAACGCGCCGTTCATCAACCACACGATGATCGCCGGCGGGGTCCTCGACACCGACTACCTGGCCGCGCCCGGCAGCCTGCCTGACTACCTGGAGATCACCTCCGGGCAGCGGGCGCCCGCCTCGTCGGCGCCGAACCTGTTCGCCGCGCTGGGCACGGCGGTGCCATGGCGCGAGTTCATGGAGTCGATGCCGTGGACGTGCTACAAGGGCTCCAGCTACCAGCACGTCAACGGCACCGGATGGGGCCTGTACACCAGGTACCACAATCCCGCCGTGCAGTTCACCTCGGTCTCGGCGACCCCGCTCTGCAAGGACGTGGTCCCGCTCACGCCCGCGTCTTTCACCCCGGATGCGCTGCCCGCCTTCTCGCTCGTGGTGCCGAACGAGTGCGACGACATGCACACGCTGCCCGCCGACCGTGCCTGCCCGACCTGGACCGGCACGGTGAACACGGCGCCGGACGCGGTCAGGATGGGTGACAACTGGCTGGCCAGCTTCGTGCCCACCGTGGCCCGGCACGCCACCGTGATCCTCACCTGGGACGAGGGCTCCTCGGCGAACGAGCGGGTCGCGACGGTCCTGTACGGCCTCGGCGTCACGCCGGGCACGGACGCCACCGCGTACACCCACGCGAGCCTGGAGGCGGGCCTGTACGCCTACTACGGCCTCGGCATCCCGCCGGGCGACGGCGCGACCGCGCCGCCGCTGCCGATTCCCTAGCGCCCCGGCTCGCGCATCCGGTACGCGAGCAGCGCGGCGTGCAGGGCGGCGCGTGACTCCGGAGAATCCAGGCTGGTGCCGAGCAGGTCCTGCAGCTGGCGCAGCCGGGCGTAGAGCGTCGGCCGGGCCAGGCCCGCCCGCCGGGCGGCCTCAGCCTTGTTCCCCCCGGCATCCAGGTAGCTGGCGAGCACGGGAAGCAGCTGCGCCCGCCCGGCCGCATCCTGCCGGAGCACGGCGCCGAGCTCGCGCTCGGTGAACTCGAGCAGCCGCGCGTCGTCACGCAGGCGGTAGAGCAGCCCGGCCAGCCGCAGCCCGGCAACGCTGAGCACCAGGCCCGGGCCGGATTCCTGGCCCGGGCCCGGCTCCTGGCCCGGCCCGGGCGCCGCGCCGGCACCGGGCCCGGCACGGAGCGCCGCGCCGGCGTCGGCAGCGTCGGCTGCCTCGCGGAAGGCCGCCGGAGCGTCGGCCAGGCCGCTCAGGGCCGGCGCGGTGCCGGCAGGATCACGCATGCCGTGATGGTCGCGCAGATGGACGGCCAGCCCGGCCAGCACGGCGGCGCCGTCCGCCCCGGGCGGCAGCGCGAGCAGCGCTGCGGCATGAGGCCCGCCGAGCGGGGCGCAGACGGCGGGCACGCCGGCCGCCCGGCACGCGCAGGCGAGGGCGCTGGCGCCCTTGTCACCCGGGAGCCTCACCACGACCGGCTGGAGCGTCCGGCCTGCCAGGGGCACGCCGAGGGCGGAGATCCTCGCGTCCAGGTCTGCCCACGCGGCGGGCTCCTGACCGGCCAGCGCGGCGAGCACCGAGCGGTGCGCCAGCCGGTCCGGGCCGGGCAGGAGCCCCGGATCCTGCCCGCGCACCAGGCGCGCCAGCGCCAGCGTCGTGGCGGCCCGCTCGACCAGCACCTCCTCGTCCGGGCCGGGAGGGCCGTCCAGCACGACGATCAGCCGCCCCCAGGGGCCGGCGCGGTCGCGCACCGTGGCGACCAGCCAGCCGGAGGCGGGGTCCCAGCCCGCCCGTCCGGTCACCGTGCGGGAGCGGGCCGCGAACCCGGCGAGCAGGTCGCCGGCCTCCCGGCCGCCGGGCGCGCAGGCGAGCACCCGGTGCGCCAGATCCTCCAGGATCACCGGGGCACGCGCGAGGTCACTCGCCCGTGCCACGATCTGCCCGGGCTCGGCGCCGGCGACCGCCAGGCTGGTGAACACGCGGTCCAGTCGCTCGGCCGCCCTCAGCTGCGCGACCTGCGCCGCGAGGATCCGCTCGTGGACTGCCTCGGTGATCGCCACGAACTGCGTCTCGCGCTCCAGCACGACCAGCGGGAGCCGGTGCGCCTGCGCCGCGTCCACCAGGGCGCGGGGGAGCTGCCGGACGTACCGGGAGCCGAGCTCGACGGCGAGGGCGCTGGCGCCCGCCGCCGCCAGGTCCGCCACGTATCGTGCCAGGCCGTCGGGATCGGGAGGCAGGGCGATCCCGGTGGACAGGACGAACTCGCCGCCGCGCAGCAGGTGGCCGGCGTGCGCGAGCTCGATCACGTGGACCCAGCGGACCGGCGCGCCGAGCCGGTCCGCCGCCGTGAGCACGCGGGGCGCGCCGCGCCGGACCGGCTCCAGGCGCAGGACGTCCGCGACGGTCGGCAGCACGCTCAGCTCACGGCCCCCCCTCGCCAGGCGGCGGGGCCGCCAGGGCCGCCCGGCCGGCCGGGAGGAGGACCGCCGGGCGGGCTTGACATCATGTACGGAGATTACGTGATGGCCGACGCTCCGTCAGTTGGCTGCCGGATCGCTGGCGAGCACACTGGCGGTAGGAACGCCGGGCAGCGGGAGGGACGGGAATGAGCGAGGGGATCGCCGGCAGGCACTGCACCCACTGGATCGGCGGCAAGCCGTGGACCGGGGCGGGCGCCGGCCCCCGGGGCCAGATCCGCAACCCGGCGACCGGCCAGGTCACCGGGACCGTCGACTTCGCGAGCGCGGCAGAGGTGGATGAGGCGGTGCGCGCCGCCGAGGCGGCGTTCCCGGCGTGGCGGGACACGTCCGTGGCGCGGCGGGCCAGCGTAATGTTCGCGTTCCGCGAGCTGGTCAGCAGGCACGCCGGCGAGCTCGCCGCCCTGATCACCGCCGAGCACGGCAAGGTCGCCTCCGACGCGGCCGGCGAGGTCGCCCGGGGGCTCGAGGTGGTCGAGTTCGCGTGCGGCATCCCCCACCTGCTCAAGGGCGCGTTCTCGGAGAACGTCTCGACGTCGGTGGATGCCTGGTCGATCCGCCAGCCGCTCGGCGTGGTCGCGGGGATCACGCCGTTCAACTTCCCTGCGATGGTGCCGATGTGGATGTTCCCGATCGCGATCGCCGCGGGGAACGCGTTCGTCCTCAAGCCGTCGGAAAAGGACCCGTCGGCGTCGGTCCGCCTCGCCGAGCTGCTCGCCGAGGCGGGCCTGCCCGACGGCGTGTTCAACGTCGTGCACGGGGCCAAGGACGCGGTGGACGCGCTGCTGGCCCATCCGGGCGTCCGCGCGGTCAGCTTCGTGGGCTCCACCCCGGTCGCCAGGTACGTGTACCAGGCGGCCAGCGCGGCGGGCAAGCGGGTCCAGGCGCTCGGCGGCGCGAAGAACCACATGGTCGTGCTGCCCGACGCGGACCTCGACCTCGCAGCCGACGCCGCGGTCTCGGCCGGGTTCGGCTCGGCGGGGGAGCGGTGCATGGCGGTCTCGGTCGTGGTCGCCGTGGACCCGGTGGGCGACGACCTGGTCGGCAGGATCGGCGAGCGCATCGCGGACCTGCGGGTCGGGCCCGGCGACGACCCCGCGTCGCAGATGGGCCCCCTGGTCACCCGGGAGCACCGGGACCGGGTCGCCTCGTACCTGGACGCCGGCGTCGCCGAGGGCGCGGTGCTCGCCGTGGACGGCAGGCGGCACCCGGTGAGCGGCGGCTCGCCCGAGGGCTTCTGGCTGGGCCCGAGCGTGCTCGACCATGTCCGGCCGCGGATGAGCTGCTACGCGGACGAGATCTTCGGCCCGGTGCTCTGCGTCGTCCGGGCCGCCTCGTACCGGGAGGCGCTGGAGGTCGTCAACTCCAATCCCTACGGGAACGGCGCGGCGATCTTCACCAACGACGGGGGAGCGGCCCGCCGGTTCACCCACGAGGTCGAGGCGGGCATGGTCGGGATCAACGTGCCGATCCCGGTCCCCATGGCCTTCTACTCCTTCGGCGGCTGGAAGGCCTCGCTGTTCGGGGACACCCATGTCCACGGCACCGAGGGCGTCCACTTTTACACCCGCGGCAAGGCGGTCACCTCCCGCTGGCTCGACCCGAGCCAGCGCGGGGTGAACCTCGGATTCCCCGTGAACCAGTGAGGGCCGGCCGCCAGGCCCTCCCCGAGCGATCCCCCAGGAGCCCGATGATGCACGAGGTCACCCCCGACTCGCCCGACCCGGCCCGCGGCGCGGCCGTGCTCGCCGCCGACCGGGCTCACGTGTTCCATTCCTGGTCCGCCCAGCGCGGCCTGAGCCCGCTGGCGATCGCCGGCGGCCAGGGCAGCTACGTCTGGGACTACGAGGGCAACCGCTACCTGGACTTCTCCAGCCAGCTGGTGAACACCAACATCGGCCACCAGCACCCGAAGGTGATCGCGGCCATCGCCGAGCAGGCCGCCCGCCTGGCCACGATCGCCCCCCAGCACGCCAACGAGGCCCGCGGGCAGGCAGCCCAGCGGCTCACCGCGCTGGCCCCGGAGGGGTTCGGCAAGGTCTTCTTCACCAACGGCGGCGCGGACGCGAACGAGAACGCGGTCCGGATGGCCCGCCTGCACACCGGCCGGCGCAAGGTGCTCAGCTTCTACCGGTCCTACCACGGCAACACCGGGGCGGCGATCGCCTCGACCGGCGACCCGCGACGGTGGCCGAATGAGTATGCGACCGGGCACGTGCACTTCTTCGGCCCGTATCCGTACCGGTCGCCGTTCTGGTCGTCCTCGCCGGAGCAGGAGAGCGAGCGGGCACTGCGGCACCTGGAGCAGGTCATCGAGTTCGAGGGGCCGGGCACGATCGCGGCGATCCTGATCGAGACGGTGGTGGGCACCGCCGGCGTGCTCGCGCCACCGCCCGGCTACCTGGCCGGGGTGCGCGAGCTGGCCGACCGGCACGGGATCCTGTGGATCGCCGACGAGGTGATGTGCGGCTTCGGCCGGACCGGGGCGTGGTTCGCGTTCGAGCACTACGGGGCGGTGACCGACCTGATCACCTTCGCCAAGGGCGCCAACTCGGGCTACGTGCCGGCCGGCGGGGTGATCATCTCCGCTCCGGTCGCGGCGACCTTCGACGACCGTGTCTTCCCCGGCGGTCTCACCTACTCCGGCCACCCCCTGGCCTGCGCCTCGATCGTCGCCACGATCGACGCGATGCGCGAGGAGGGGATAGTCGAGAACGCGGCGATGATCGGCGAGCGGGTGCTCGGGCCCGGCCTGGCCGAGCTGGCCCAGCGCCATCCGGTGGTCGGGGAGGTCAGGGGGCTCGGCGTGTTCTGGGCGCTGGAGCTGGTCAGGAACCGGGCCACCAGGGAGATGCTCGCGCCGTACGGCGGGACCTCGCAGGCGATGACCGAGCTGGCTGCGGCCTGCCGTTCCCGCGGGCTGCTCACGTTCATCAACTTCAACCGGCTGCACGTGGTCCCGCCGTGCACGATCACCGAGGAGGAGGCCAAGGAGGGCCTGGCGATCCTCGACGAGGCGCTGGCCGTCGCCGACGCCTACTACGAGGGCTGACCCGCCGCGGGGCCAGCCCGAGCGCCCCGGCCCGCGCGAGCCTGCGGCCCGCGCGGGCCGCCGTCACAGCCCGGCGAAGGCGTCCTCCAGGATGGACAAGCCCTCCCGGAGCAGCTCCGGGCCGATCACCAGCGGCGGCAGGAAGCGCAGCACGTTCCCGTAGGTGCCGCAGGTGAGCACGATCAGCCCGTTGGCGTGGCAGGCCCTCGCCACCCGGGCAGTGGCCTCGGCGTCGGGCTCGGTCGTGCCCGGCCTGACGATCTCGACCGCGATCATCGCGCCCCGGCCCCGGACATCCCCGATCACCGGGTGGCGCCGCGCCATGTCGCGGAGCCTGGGCAGCATGATCTCGCCGATGCCGCGCGCTGCGGCGGGCAGGTCCTCCTTCGCGTACGTCTCGATCGCGCCCAGGGCCGCGGCGCAGGCGACCGGGTTCCCGCCGTAGGTGCCGCCGAGCCCGCCGGGGTGCACCGCGTCCATGATCTCCGCGCGCCCGGTCACGGCGGCGAGCGGCAGGCCGCCCGCGATCCCCTTCGCCGTCGTGATCAGGTCGGGCACCACGCCCTCGTGGTCGCAGGCGAACCAGTCGCCGGTGCGGCAGAAGCCGGTCTGGATCTCGTCCGCGATGAACAGGATGCCGTGCTCGCGGCACCAGTCCGCGAGGCCGGCAAGGAACCCGTCGGGGGGGACGATGAACCCGCCCTCGCCCTGGATCGGCTCGATCACGACGGCCGCGACGCGGCTCTCGCCGACCTGCGCGTGGATCTGGCCGGTGATCACGTCGAGCGCCTCGGCGGCGCACGCGGCGGGGCCGCCGGGCCAGCGGAACGGGTACGCCATCGGCACCCGGTAGACCTCGCCGGCGAACGGCCCGAAGCCGTCCTTGTACGGCATGTTCTTCGCGGTCATGGCCATCGTGAGGTTCGTCCGGCCGTGGTAGGCGTGGTCGAAGACGACCACGGCCTGCCGGCCGGTCGCGTGCCTGGCGATCTTGACCGCGTTCTCCACCGCCTCCGCGCCGGAGTTGAACAGCGCCGACCGCTTCTCGTGCGCCCCCGGGGTGATCCTGTTGAGCTCCTCGCAGACCTCCACGTACCCCTCGTAGGGGACCACCATGAAGCAGGTGTGGGTGAAGTGGGCGACCTGCTCGGTGACCCGCGTGACGACCAGCTCGGCGCTGTTTCCGACCGAGGTGACCGCGATGCCGGAGCCGAAGTCGATCAGCGAGTTGCCGTCCGCGTCGATCAGCACCCCGCCGCCGGCCGCTGTGACGAACACGGGCAGGACGTGGCTGAGCCCCCGGGCGACGCTCGCCTGACGGCGCTGCAGGAGTTCGCGGGAGGCGGGGCCGGGTATCTCGGTGACCAGATGCCGCTGCTGGGCGAGCGCTGGCCCGCCGACGGTGGAGTGCAGGTTCATACGGCGAGGATAGACCGGGCAGCCCGGCCGATGACGGGCAGGCTGCCCGGGCCACGTTGGGCCCCGGCCGGGCCTGCCGGGACGGGCCGGGACGGGCGGGAACGCGGGAATCGGGGGAAATCGAGATGGCGCGGCCGGCAATCCGGTGATTCTGTAGTATCCAGGTGACCGAGCCTCCAGGCGCTGCCGTACTGTCGCGCGGCGGCGCCCACCGTGTCGCGGAGCGGTCGCCGAGTGGAGTCGCTCGTGCGAGAGTCCTGAGCGCGGACTCACCGCCCGGATCCTGCGATGGACCGGGTCGCTGGTATGTGGTGCAGGAATGGCCCGCCCCGGAAGTCGAGGAGGACCTTTGCGAGCACATGAGTGGTTCCGGTCACGCAGCTTCCACCACCGGCAGTTCGGCAGCGCGCGCGAGCTCGGCAGGCTCAAGCGGGAGCGCGGGCTCGGCGTCACGCTGATCCTGCCGACCCGCGACGTCGCGGACACCATCGGCCCGGTCCTGGAGGAGGTCGCGTCGCTGCGCCGGGCGGGCCTGGTCGACCAGGTGCTGGTGATCGACGCGGACTCCGCCGACGGGACCTCGGGGATCGCCAGGCGCCACGGCGCCGAGGTCTACTCGGAGAACGAGCTCATGCCGGAGTACGGCCGGGCGCAGGGCAAGGGCGATGCCATGTGGCGCGGCCTGTCGGTGGCCACCGGCGACATCATCGCGTTCGCCGACACCGATACCGGCAACTTCTCCCGGCAGCTGGTGACGGGCGTCGTGGGCTGCCTGGTGGCCCGGCCCGACATCAAGTTCGCCAAGGCCGCCTACCGCCGCCCGTACACCAAGGAATCGCTGTCGGTCCCCGACGGGGGCGGCCGGGTGACCGAGCTGACCGCCAAGCCCGCGCTCAACCTGCTCTTCCCCGATCTGGCCGGCTTCGTCCAGCCGCTGGCCGGGGAGTTCGGCGGGACCCGGGAGCTGCTGCTGTCCGTCCCGTTCCTCACCGGCTACGCGGTGGAGGTCGGCATGCTGATCGACGTGCTCGGCGCGTGCGGGCTGCCGGCGATGGCCCAGGTCGACGCCGGGATGCGGCGGAACAGGCACCAGGACCTGCCGAACCTGAGCCGGATGGGATACGCCGTCCTGCGGGCCGTGCTGACCCGGGCGATGCAGCGCCACCCGCAGGCGTGCGCCGTACTGCCCGCCCAGTTCCCGTGGCAGGCCGAAGGGGCAGGATCGTACCTGCATGCGGTCGCCGCCCCGCGGGGGATGCAGCTCGACGAGTACGCCGAGATGCTCATCGAGCGGCCGCCGATGCTCGTGGCCCTGCTGGACCGGGACCGGCTGGCCACGGCGGGCGCAGCGGGCTGAGCCGGGCCGGGCACGTTCCGGGACGGGTGGCCGCCGATGCGCCCGGCGCGCCGGCTAGCGCAGCAGGCGCCGCGCGGCAGCCTCGATCGCGTGCTCGGACAGCAGCACCGTGCCCGCCGCGTCACCGAGCGGGACGAAGCTGTCCTCGCTGGTCACCCGGGCCAGCGGGCCGGCGGCTCCGGCATCGGAGAGGGCGGCGAGCACCCCCTCGCTCACGCCGCCGGAGCGGCGCGTCTCGTCGGCGACCAGCACGGCCCCGGTGACCGCGGCCTCCCTCAGCAGGTCCTCCACGGGCAACGGGGCAAGCCAGCGAAGGTCGAGCACCCGGCAGCCGATGCCGTCGGCGGCGAGCCTGGCGGCGGCCCGCAGGCTCATGCGCAGGCCGTTGCCGAACGTGACGACCGTCAGGTCGGTCCCGTCCCCGTAGACCCGGGCGCGCCCGATCGGCACATGGCCGAGCGTCCACAGCCAGGGCGGGTCGTACCGCGCCAGCCAGCGCCCGTCGCCCGGCCGGTACAGGTCCCGCTCGTGGTAGAGGGCGATCGGCTCGAGGAAGACGCAGACGCTGCCGTCCTCGCGCGCGCTGGCCAGGCAGGTCCGCAGCATCGCGGCGGCGTCGTCCGGCCGGGCCGGGCAGGCGATCACGAGCCCGGGAACCTCCCGCAGCGCCGCCACGGCGTTGTCGTTGTGGAAGTGGCCACCAGGCCCGCGGGGGCTGGCCAGGCCCGCGATCCGCACCACCATCGGGTTGCGGAACCGTCCCTGGGAGAAGAACGAGAGCGTGGCGGCCTCGCCGCGGATCTGGTCGATCGCGTTGTGCAGGTAGGCCAGGTACTGGATCTCCGGGACCGGGAGCAACCCGGCCAGCCCGGCTCCCAGGGCCAGGCCGAGGATCGACTGCTCGTCCAGGATGGTGTCGAAGACCCGGGCGGCGCCGAACCGCGCGGCCAGCCCCCTGGTCACGCCGTACACGCCGCCCTTGCGGGCCACGTCCTCGCCGAACAGGATCAGCTGCGGCCGGGCGGCCAGCTCGTCGGCCAGCGTCCGGTTGATCGCCTGGGCCAGGGTGAGCGGGCCCTCGTCCTCGGGGACGCGCCCGCTGAACACCTCGGCCCGGCGCGCGGTGCTGGCCGGGCCGATCGCGGCCGCGACGGCCGCCGGCCGACGGGGCGCGATCGGGGCCATCACCCGCTCCGCCGACTCCAGCCCGGGCGCGCCCTCCACGCTGGCGGCCAGGGAGAAGACCAGGCGGCGGGACCGCTCGTACCGGGCCAGCGCCCCGTCCGGGGTCAGCGCGCCCGCGGCGACCAGCAGCCGCGCGGTGCCGAGCAGCGGGTCCTTGGCCAGGTCGGCGGCGACCTGGGCGGCGGTGCGGTATCCGGACTCCACGTCCGCCCCGGCGTGGCCGCCGATCCGGACCGTCTCCAGGTGCACGATCGCGGGCCGGCGCCGCGCCCGCACGTAGCCGGCGGCCTCGGTGACCGCGTCGAAGACGGCCGCCGGATCCGAGCCGTCGGCCCGCGCGTACCTGATCTGCGGCCTGGCGGCCAGCGTGGCGGCCAGCCAGCCCGGCGGGCTCGGCACGCTGATCCCGATGCCGTTGTCCTCGCACACCAGCAGCAGCGGCAGGGGCACGCCGGTGAACGCGCAGTACGCCGCAGTGCTGATCGCGCCGGCCGCGGTGGAGTGGTTGGCCGAGGCGTCGCCGAAGCTGGCGACCACGACGGAGTCGGCCGGCCAGGGGGCCGGGAGTCCGAGGCGCGCCGCGCGGGCGAGGGCGAACGCCAGCCCCACAGCCCGGGGCAGGTGCGAGGCGATCGTGGAGGTCTGCGGGATCACATGCAGCCTGGCGTTCCCGAGCACCTTGTGACGGCCGCCCGCGACCGGCTCGGCGGCCGCCGCGACCAGGCCGAGCAGCACGTCGGTGATCCCGTCGCGCAGCCCCGGGGCGATGTCGTCCTCGCGCGGTTCCCCGGCAACGCCGCGATCAAGCGGCGATTGCGCCCCGGGGCGGGACCCGCCCGCCCGGGCGGCCCGGAGCAGGTAGAACGCGCCGGACCGGTAGTGCAGCAGCGCCGGGTCGGTGGGGCGCAGGGCGGCGGCCACCGCGGCGTTGCCCTCGTGCCCGGCCGAGCCGATCGTGTAGCGGCCGGTGCCGCGCGAGCGCAGCCACCGGGCCGCCTCGTCCAGGTGGCGGCTCGCCAGCTGGGCATCGAAGATGGCCAGGCAGTCGCGCACCGACAGGCCGCTGCCGGCCCGGACCCCGGCGTCACTGGCGGCCGGCGCCGGCGGCCGGGCCAGGGCGCGCACCGCCTCGCGCAGATGCCGGTCCGCCCGGGCAAGGTCCGGGTCGGCCGCCCATGGCAGGGACCCGCCGGTCGGTCCCGGCACGCTCATGACAGCTACCGTAACCGGGGCGGATGACCCGCTGCCCGGCCGTCAGCTGAGCCAGTCCCCGACCAGCGGGAACATCACCCGCGGCCCGAACCGGACGGCGAGGCCCGCCGGGCGGCTGGTGAGGCCACGGCGCAGGTAGAACGTCCCGGTCCACTTGTTGTAGTAGCCGACGTAGTCCCGGCGGCCGCCGAGCCAGTTGCCCACGATCGGGATCATGTGCCTGGGAATCCAGAACGTGCGCCAGGGCCGCCCGGCGGACAGCGCCAGGCGCAGGCTCACCCGGCCGCTCTCGGGGTCGTAATAGCCGACACCGGACCGGCCGTCACCGCTCCAGTCGCCGGCGAGCGGCACCATGCCGGGCGGGCCGAAGACGAAGCTGCGGTCGGGCCGCCCGGTGGTGAGCGACTCGCGGACCGCGAACCGGCCGGTCCTCGGGTCGTAGTAGCCGATGCCGTCCCGGCCGATGCCGGTCCAGTCGCCGACCAGCGGCAGCATCCAGGCCGGGCCGAACCGGAAGGTGACGTCCGGGTGCCGGCCCCGGCGGACCCGGAGCAGGCGGAACGTGCCGAGCCGGCGATCGTAGTAGCCGACGCCGTCCAGGCCGTTCCCGCGCCAGTCGCCCGCCAGCGGCACCGTGCCGGGCGAGCCGAGCCGGGCGCTGCCGGTGACCGGGCCGTAGGTCTGTGAATAGCGGAAGTAGGCCCGGCGGGCCCTGGCGCTGTAGTAGCCGAGCGCGGCCCTGGGCGGGATCGCGAAGTGGATGAAGGCGCTGGGCCACGGCTCGAACTGGCCCGCGCGGCCACGCACGATCTTGACCCAGTCGTAGCCGTCGCTGGCCGTGCTCATGCCGTCCTGGGAGACGAGGATGTACGACCCGCGGGGGCCGACCTTCTCGACGACGGCCACGTGGCCGGAGCCCACGACCCCGTAGCTCCACTGGGCCACGGCGCCCACCGAGGGGCGGTGGTTGACTGGCACGCCGTGCGCGCTGGCGGTCGCCGCCCACGAGCCGCCGTCGCCCAGCAGGAAGCGCGGCCGCCGCACGTGGTAGACGGTGGACTCCACGTAGGCGACGTAGTTGGTGCAGTTGTTCCCCGGGTACATGCGCCAGTACATCCGGCCCCAGTGCGCGCCGTAGCCGTAGCTGTCGTAGCCCCGGGAGTCGCACCCGGCGAATCCCACGCACAGCACGCCCCTGGGCAGCGCGGCCGGGGCCGCGACATGCACGATGACCGGCGCGACCCCGCCGGCGGCGAGCAGGGCCGGCAGCCCGGTGAGGGTGAGCCGCCGGGCCCGCCAGCGGGCGGGCCGGCCGGGTCCCGCCTGCTCGGGCCGCTGTGACATCTCGGTCCTCCGGTGATGGCGACAACCCTGATATGGCCGTGAATATCGGTGCAGACGATAGCACCGGGCAGGGTGCGGCGGATGGCGTTATGGTGGGTGGTCGCCGAGCTGACCGGAGGCGAAGATGCTGCCGTGGTCCTCTGGCCTGGCCGGCCGGATCGAGGAGCGGGTGATCAGCAGCGACGTGCTGCGGGGGAACCCGCTGGGCGATCCGAGCGACCGGCCGGCCCTGATCTACCTGCCGCCCGGCTACGACGACGCGCCGGGCAGGCGCTACCCGGCCGTCTACGTCCTGCAGGGCTACGGCGGCCATGTCGCGATGTGGCGGAACCGCGCCGCGTTCCGGCAGCCGTTCCCCGAGACCGCCGACCAGGTCTTCGCGTCGGGCGCGGCCCCGCCCGCCGTCGTGGTGTTCGTCGACGCCTGGACCAGTTACGGCGGCAGCCAGTTCGTCGACTCGCCGGGCACCGGCCGGTACCACTCGTACCTGTGCGACGAGGTCGTCCCCTGGGTGGACCGGAACTACCGCACGCTCGCCGACCGCCGCCACCGGGCGATCGCCGGCAAGTCCAGCGGCGGGTTCGGCGCGATGATCACGCCGATGCTGCGGCCCGACCTGTTCGGCGCGCTCGCCACCCACGCCGGGGACGCCCTCTATGAGCTGTGCTACCTGCGCGAGTTCGGCACCTGCGTGCGGCTGCTGCGCGACTATGACGGTGACATCATGCGCTGGTGGGACGACTTCCGGTCCCGGGAGGCGTTCACGAAGGCCGCCGACGAGGTCCTGCTCGGCATGCTCGGGGTCGCGGCGTGCTTCTCGGCGGACGAGGACGGCACGCCCAGGCTGCCGTTCGACCCCCGCACCGCGGTGGTGCGCGAGGAGACCTGGCGCCGGTGGCTGGCCTGGGATCCGGTCCGGATGGTGCCGCGGCACGCCGGCGCGCTGCGCTCGCTCTCGGGCATCTGGATCGACGCGGGACTGGCCGACGACTACTTCCTCGACATCGGGGCGCAGGCGTTCCGGGCCGCGCTGGACCGGGCAGGCGTGCCCGCCGGGGTGATCCGCTTCGAGCTGTTCGACGGCACTCACTCGGGCATCGACCACCGGTACCCGCTGGCGCTGCGGTGGCTGTGCGAGCGGATCGCGGGGTAGGCATCCCCTGGCGCCGCCGGGAGACCGGGCGGCCGCCGGGATGCCGGGCGGCCGCGGCGTGAACGGACCGCGCCCGCGGTCCGTTACCAGGGGCAAGGACGCCCGCCCCGGCACGGCGCGGGATCTCGCCGGCCTGCGCGCCGGCCTGCGCCGCCCCGGCGGCCCGGCGGAGCGAGGGCTCGAACGGAGGCTGTGATGAAGGTTCGTGCATGGGCGGCAGCGGCCGCGCTCGCCGCGGCGGTGACCCTTGCCGCGTGCGGCGGTTCGTCATCACCGAGCGCGCCGGGCGGCGGGAAGCCCGCGGGCACATCCAGCTCGGAGATCAAGATTGCGCACACGAGCATCGGGACCGTGCTCACCAACGCGGCGGGGTTCACGCTCTACTGGTTCGCGCCGGACACCCCGACGGCCTCGCACTGCACCGGGAGCTGCGCGTCGATCTGGCCGCCGGTCAAGGGCCCGGTCCACGCCGCGCCCGGGGTCTCGCTGCCCGGCCACTTCGGCACGATCACCCGGCCGGACGGCACGGTCCAGGCCACCTACGACGGCCACCCTCTCTACACCTACTCCGGCGACGGCCAGCCGGGCCAGACGAACGGAAACGGCCTGAACGCCTCGGGCGGGCTGTGGACCGCGATGACGCCCTCGGGGAGCAAGCCCGCGCCCGCGCCCTCGAAGTCGTCGAGCTCCGGCGGGGGTTACGGCGGCGGTTACTGAGGGGGGCGGGCAGCCGGCGGCGCCCGGGGGCTGCCGTCGGCGGGGCCCGCGCTACCGGTAGATCTCGGCCGCCGGGTCGGTCGCGTTCAGGTGGTCGCTCACCCGCGCGAGGTGGTCGCGCATCGCTGCGACCGCGCCGGAGGCGTCCCGTGCCTTGAGCGCGGCGACGATGCGGTGGTGGTCGGACTGGTACTGCAGGCGGTGCTCCGCCGACGCGCTGCGCCGCTTCAGGTCACCCCACATCCGCCCGTGCCG
>JAJPIV010000156.1 GCA_021324595.1 Actinomycetota bacterium
GCCTGCTCGCGCTGGTGTGCTTCGCGGCGGCGCACCGCAGGCGCGTGCGCAGGCTCCCGGTGCCACGCCGGCCCCGGGCCGCGCCGGGGATCTCGGTGATCGTGCCCGCCTACAACGAGGCCGCGGGCATCGCCGCCACGGTCCGGTCCATGGTCGCCAGCCGTTACCCGGGGGAGCTCGAGGTGATCGTGGTGGATGACGGCTCCACCGACGACACCGCCGCGATCGTGCGCGGGCTCCGGCTGCCCGGGGTGCGGCTGATCAGCCAGCGCAACGCGGGCAAGCCCGCGGCGCTCAACCGGGGCATCCTCGCGGCCAGGCACGACCTGCTCGTGCTGGTGGACGGCGACACCATCTTCGACCGGGACGCGCTCGCCTGGCTCGCGGCCAGGTTCGAGGACCCGCTGGTCGGCGCGGCCAGCGGGAACACCAAGGTCGCCAACCGGGGCGGCCTGCTCGGCCGCTGGCAGCACCTTGAGTACGTGATGGGCTTCAACCTGGACCGGCGGATGTTCGACATCCTCGGCACGATCCCGACCGTGCCCGGGGCCATCGGCGCGTTCCGCCGGGTGACCCTCGAGGACGTGGGCGGGCTGAGCTCCGCCACCCTCGCCGAGGACACCGACCTGACGATGGCGGTCTGCCGGTCCGGCTGGCAGGTGGTCTACGAGCCCCGGGCGATCGCGTGGACCGAGGCGCCGTCCACGCTCCGCCAGCTCTGGCGGCAGCGCTACCGCTGGTGCTACGGCACCATGCAGGCGATGTGGAAGCACCGCCGGTCGGTCATCGAGCGGGGCGCGTCCGGCCGGTTCGGCCGCCGGTGCCTGAGCTACCTGACGTTCTACCAGGTGCTGCTGCCGGTCATCGCGCCCGTCGTCGACCTGGCGGCGGTCTACGGCGTGCTGTTCCTCAACCTGGTGACGGTCGCCGCGTTCTGGGCCGGGTTCAACGTGCTGCAGCTGATCGCCTGCGGGTACGCGCTGGCCATCGACCGCGAGCGGCTGCGCACGCTGTGGGCGCTCCCGCTCCAGCAGGTCGTCTACCGCCAGCTGATGTACCTGGTCACGATCCAGTCGCTGATGACCGCGCTGCTGGGCACCCGGCAGCGATGGCAGGCGATGAGCAGGACCGGCGTCTTCGGCCGCGCGGCCGAGCCGGCCCCGCCCCCCGCACGGCGCCCGGATTTGGCACGATAGGCCCCATGACCGGAACGTTCAGCCTGCGGCGCCTGCACCACGTCCAGGTCGCCATTCCGCCCGGCGGCGAGGAGGCCAGCCGCCGGTTCTGGGGGGACGCGCTCGGCATGGCCGAGCTGCCGAAGCCGCCCGCCCTGGCGGCCCGCGGCGGCTGCTGGTTCGACGGCGGGGGGGTCGAGGTCCACGTGGGCGTCGAGCCCGGCTTCTCCCCGGCGCGCAAGGCACACCCCGCGATCCTGGTCAGCGGCATCAAGGAGCTGGCCGCGCGGCTTGAGGCGGCCGGAGCCGAGGTGGCCTGGGACGACGATATGCCCGGCTACGAGCGGTGCTATGCCGCCGACCCGTTCGGCAACCGGATCGAGTTCCTCGAGCCCAAGCCCCGGTCGCGGGCCTGAGCCCGCCGGAGCCACGGCGCCCGGGCCCGCCGGAGCCACGGGCCTTGGGCGCAGGCCCGCCGGGCCCCGGGCTGAACCGGGTCAGATGTAGCAGCGGGCGATGTCCGCTGCCGCCTCGTCCCCGTACGCGGCCGCGAAGCGCGCCGCCAGGGGCTCGGGATGCAGCTCGTACTCCTGGGTGCCGGTGGTCTCCAGGGCGTGGACCGCGACCACGTTGCCGAGCTGGGCGGCCCGCTCCAGGCTCAGGCCCCAGGAGACCGCCGCGAGGAAGCCGGCCCGGAACGCGTCCCCGGCGCCGGTCGGCTCCTTCGGCGTGACGCCCGGCACGCCGGGGACGTGGACCGGCGGGTACCCGGCCCGGTCTATCCGGGCCCCGCGGGCGCCGAGCGTGGTGACCCGCACGCCGACCCGGTCGTTCAGGTCCGCCGCGGTCCAGCCGGTCTTCCGCTCGGTGAGGGCGGCCTCGTACTCGTTGCAGAACAGGTAGTCCGCGCCGGTGATCAGCGACCGCACCTGCTCGCCGTCCAGCCTGGCCAGCTGCCATGATGTGTCGGCGGCGAACGGGATCTGGCTTTGCGCGCACTGCTTGGTGAAGGCCAGCATCGCATCGGGATCGCTTGCGCCGATCACCACCAGCTCGACCTCGCCGGCCAGCTCGGACAGGTCGATCTGGCGGTCCTCGGTCATCGCGCCGGGATAGAACGAGGCGATCTGGTTCATGTCCAGGTCGGTCGTGGCCATGTACCGGGCGGTGTGGTGCCGCTTGGACTCCCGCACCCCGCTGGTGTCCACGCCGTGCCGCTCCAGCCAGGCGCGGTACTCCCCGAAGTCCCGCCCTGCCGTGCCGACGAGCAGCGGGCGCAGCCCGAGGGAGCCCAGGCCGAAGGCGATGTTGGCCGCGACCCCGCCCCGCCTGACCACGAGCGAGTCAACCAGGAACGACAGAGCGATCTTGTCGAGCTTGTCCGGCATGATCTGGTCGGCGAACCTGGCCGGGAACGTCATGAGATGGTCGGTCGCGATCGACCCGGTGACTGCGATGCGCACGGCGGTCCTTGTCGGGGAGGGAGCCGGCCCGTGGCCCCGGCACGGGTGGCGGGAACGGCCGGATCAGTGGAAGGAGTCGCCGCAGGCGCACGAGCCCGTCGCGTTCGGGTTGTCGATCGTGAAGCCCTGCTTCTCGATCGTGTCCACGAAGTCGATGGTCGCCCCGGCCAGGTAGGGCACGCTCATCTTGTCGGTCACCACGTCGACGCCGTGGAAGGTGCTCACGACGTCGCCGTCGAACTCGCGCTCGTCGAAGTACAGCTGGTACCGCAGGCCCGAGCAGCCGCCCGGCTGCACCGCGATCCGCAGCCGCAGGTCATCACGGTCCTCCTGGGCCAGCAGGCTGCTCACCTTGGCCGCCGCCGCCTCGGTGAGGATGACACCCTGGGCCGTCACGTCGTTCTGCACCGTCATCTGGCAAGCTCCCGCAGGTCTGAGGGCCGCGCCGGGCGGGCGGCTCGTTCATGCTCTCTCAACGATATGCCCCGCGCCGGCATTCCAGGCGCCGGCCCGCCAGCCTGGCCGCAGGCGGGCGGGCCGGCCCGGCGCCGAGCCACGCCTCTCTGCTATCGTCAATTGGACGATAAGTTTCCGGGACGAAGCGGGGTCGCCATGTCCAGGCACTCAGTCCAGATCACCGCCGGCGGCCCGGGCCGGGCCGGCGAGCCGGCGATCGCGGCGGCGCCATCCGCCCAGGCAGCCCCGGCCCAGGCAGCCCCGGCCCAGGCAGCCCCGGTTACCCAGGCGGACCCCGGCCCGGCCGGGGACCACCGCCGGCTTCCGCTGCTGGTCCTCGGCGCCGGCGCCGACCCGTCGGCTGAGCGCGGCACGTCCTGCCCCGGCGAGCTGCCCGCGCCCTCCGACCCGGAGCTGGTGCGCCGCGCCGGGCGGGCCCGTGCCGCCCTCGGCGACCGGGCGTTCGTGCTCGGCCATCATTACCAGCGTGACGAGGTGATCGCGTTCGCCGACGTCACGGGAGACTCGTTCAAGCTCGCCCGGGAGGCGGCCGCCCGGCCGGACGCCGAGTACGTGATCTTCTGCGGCGTCCACTTCATGGCCGAGTCCGCGGACATCCTCACGGCCCCGTCCCAGCAAGTGATCCTGCCGGACCTGGCGGCGGGCTGCTCGATGGCGGACATGGCGACGTTCAGCCAGGTCGAGGAGTGCTGGGAGGAGCTCGGCGACCTCCGCGTCGCGGATTCGGTGGTCCCGGTCACCTACATGAACTCCTCTGCCGACATCAAGGCGTTCACCGGCCGGCACGGCGGCACGGTCTGCACCTCCTCCAACGCCAGGCGGGCGCTGGACTGGGCCCTGGGCAAGGGCAGCAAGGTGCTGTTCCTGCCCGACCAGCACCTGGGGCGGAACACGGCCGTCCTCGAGCTCGGCATGAGCCCGGATGACTGCGTGGTCTGGGACCCGCGCAGGCCGGGCGGCGGCCTGGACCCGCGGGCGCTGCGCCGGGCGACCATGATCCTGTGGCGCGGCCACTGCTCGGTGCACGGCCGGTTCACCGCGGAGAACGTGGCGCGGGTGCGGCGGGAGATCCCCGGGGTGAACGTGCTCGTCCACCCCGAGTGCGTGCACGAGGTCGTCCGCGCGGCCGACGTGGTCGGCTCGACCGAGAAGATCATCGCGACGATCGGGCAGGCCCCCTCCGGGTCGGCCTGGGCTGTCGGCACCGAGCTGAACCTGGTGCGGCGGCTCGCCCAGGCCCACCCCGACAAGACCATCGTCTACCTGGACAAGACCGTCTGCTTCTGCTCGACGATGAACCGGATCGACCTGCCGCACCTGGTGTGGGCGCTGGAGTCCCTGGCCGACGGGCGGGTGGTCAATCGCATCACGGTCGACCCTGAGACGGCGCGCCAGGCCAGGGCCGCGCTCGACCAGATGCTCGCGCTCCCCTGACCGGGCGCCCCGCGCGCCGGCCCGCGCGGGCCGGCCCGCCGGATCCCGTGCAGCGCCCGCCCCGGATCCGCCCCCTTAGCAACTGCGATGAATTAACTTCGTCTTCGGCCTCGGGGGCGCTACGGCTTGTGGTACGGGCGAGGCTGCGGATTGCGGCTGTCACGGCCCGGCCGAGGTGTGCAGGCTGGCACGCCGATGATCGAGTAGACGATCTTCCCGCCATACGGCCCTGGCCGGTGTCCCCATTCGGCGCTGAGCTTGTCCACGATCATCAGCCCTCGCCCGCGGTCGGAGTCCGCCTCTGCGTCCGCGAGAACGGGCGGGCTCGGGTCGCGGTCGAGTACCTCGATCGCGATCTGGCCAGCCCAGCAGCCGGATCGTGAGCGTGACATGAGCCGCGGCGGGCTGATCCCGGCGCACGGGACCGGCCACGGGGCGCGTTGCCGTCACGGCATTGGTCACCAGTTCCGATACGACCAGCTCGATATCGTCGCCGAGTTCGTCTAGGCACCATTCGGCGAGCACCTGCCGTGCATGCATGCGGCCCAGCCGGGCGGCGCGAGGATCGGCTGCGAGCTCGACCCCCGAAGCAGCCTGCGCGTCCGGCAGCGTCGGCCGCTGCGGCGGCCCCGGGCGTGCCGCCGGTTCCAGCGCGTGGCTCGCGGGTGACGGCGCGCTATGACCGTCGTCCGCCGCGGCACGAGGACCGGCGCCGGCGCGCGCCGGGCTGGCGTCACGCGGCTGGCACGGTGCCTTCGGCGCGGGCTGGGGGATCATCATGCCTCACACGGGAGAGTCGGAGCCGGACCGCAGCCAGTGCGGTGCGGTCGGATTCACAGTCAAGCCCGGCCAGGCTGTGCCGGGCAGGGTGCGAGCGGCTGGAGATGTGGCGAGCCATTCACACGGGGTGTGGATACGCCTCGCGCATAGCCGAGGACTAGCCGGCTGCTTAGGCTGATGCTGACGCGACACAGGAGCATGCCGAGATGACTGAGCCGAACATCCTGCTTGACGCCTTAATCGAGGAGGCGCACCTTTCCCATGCCGGGTTCGCGGCACGCATCAACGAGCTCGGCCGTCGGCGCGGGATTGCCCTTTACTATGATCACGCGTCAGTTGCCCGGTGGATTCGTGACCACGCCATTCCGCGCGGCGACGTGCCGGAGATCATCTGCGAGGTCATCACCGCGAGGCTCGGCCGGCCGGTGACCCTGGCAGCGGCCGGGCTGGACCGTTCCCGGGGCGACCGGATATCCGACGCGCCGCTGCCACAGGTGCTCGACCGCGCCGCGGCGTTCTGGCGAAGCGAGGCCAGGTCCGCCACCGGATCCGCGGAGAGGTCGGCAGTTGTCAGCGGGCCCGCGGCGATAGCGCCAGTCTTCGAGTGGGAGAACCCGCCGGATGATCTCGACGTCTCCAGTCAGCGCGGGCACCGGATCGTCACCCCGGCCGACGTGGTCGCCGTCCGCGAGGCCCGGGCCCGGTATGAGGAGATGTACCGGCGCGTCGGCGGCATCCCGGTGTTCCCGCGAGTGATCGGGTTCCTGAACGGCCAGGTAGCGCCGCTGCTGCGGGAGAGCTACGACAACGCGACCGGGCAGCAGTTGATGCGCGCGGCCGGGGGCATCGTAGCGATCGCGGGCATCTGCCTGTACGACGCCGACCGGCAGGCCGCCGCCCAGCGGCACTTCTTCGACTCGCTGCGTCTCGCCAAGGCCTCTGGTGACCGCGGTTTCGGCGGCTACGTCGTGGCCCTGCTGGCGAACCAGGCTATGTGCCTGGGCCGCTACCGGCAGGTCATCCAGTGCGCCGAGACCGCGCTACGCGGGGCGCGGACCCGGCTGAGCCCGGCCCTGGTGACCGACCTGTGCACCTTGCAGGCCAAGGCCTATGCCCGGATGGGCGAGCGCAAAGAATGCCATGTCCAGATGCGCCGGGCCGAGCACATGGCCGGCCGGATCCGGCGCAGCGACGAGCCGCCCGAAACGGACTACGTGCAGCCCGGGCTGGCCGAGCTGCAGCACGCTGAGGCGCTCAGGCAGCTCGGTGACCTATCCCCCGCCCAGTCCTATGCCGAGGAGGCACTGGCCGTCGCCGGGCAGTGTCACCTACGCAGCCAGGTGCACCGCTACGCCACGCTCGCGCTCGTGCTCGCGGCCCGCGGCGAAACCGGCGCTAGCGCGGGCGCGGCGTTGAGGATGCTTGACAGGGCCAGGGGAATGGAATCCCGGCGGATCCGCGACCGCGTGCGGGACGTCACCCAAGCCATCCGGGCGCGCGGCGACTCCGCCGCGGCACGCGAGGTCGCCGAGCGGGCCCGCGACCAGTTCGCTGTGCCAGTATGACCTGGTAAACGCACCGGGGCGGCCAGCAGACCGGAGGCTGTTCCGGCGCTGCCCGCTGCGACGGAAGAGCGCGCTCATGCAATGGAAGGTCATCTCCGAACGGCCGCTGTACCAGGACGAGTGGCTGGACATCCGGATCGCCGACATCGAGCTGCCCGACGGCCGCCATCTCGCGCACCGCTCCATCCACACGCCTGCCGGCGCAGGCGTTGTCGCGGTCGGCAATGACGGGCGAGTACTGCTGATCTGGCGCCACCGCTACATCACCGGCACGTGGGGGTGGGAGATCCCGATCGGCAAGATCGAGCACGGTGAAGCCCCGCCGGAGGCCGCCGCCCGGGAATTCGAGGAGGAGACCGGCTGGCGCCCTGGCCCGCTGCGGCCCCTGCTCACGGTCTTGCCGACACCCGGGCTCAGCACCTCCGCCCATCACATCTACCGGGCAGACTCGGCGATCCACGTGGGCAAGCCCGCCGACGGCTTCGAGTCCGAGCGCGTCGCCTGGGTGCCGCTGGGCGACCTGCGCTCGTTGATCGCCAAAGGAGATATCACCAGCGGCACTACCCTCGCGGCCGTGCTCTACGTCCTACCTGACAGCTCCTGACCGCGGTCGCCCGGACCGGCCTGGCCAAAGCGGCCACGAGGTCAGCCTCGACGGCCACCACTACCAAGTCCCCGTCAAACAGCACGGCACCTGGGCCTTCGTCAAGACAGGCCGGGGGCGCCCCACACGGGGAACCAGCGGCCCAGGTCGGGCTCGATCTTCAGGTCGTTCTCCAGCACGCCGCGGACGGACAGCTCCGCGGCGTTGTCCCGGCGCTCGCCGGACAGCGGCGCGAACGGGTAGAACGTGCCCCGCTTGTACAGGTAGACCAGGCCGAGCCGCTTGCCCGCCGGAGTGCGGAACCCGAGGATCGTGCAGAGCAGCTGGGGGCCGAAGCCGTTCGCCTCCAGCGTGGAGTTCACCGCGTGCAGGTCGGTGACCAGGCCCTCGACATCCCCCGGCGGACGGGTGCAGACCAGCCAGGTGTAGCCGTAGGAGTCGGCGGACACCTCGACCTTCGGCGCGTCCTCGCCCATGCCGAGCAGGCTCCGGACGTCACGCTCGATGTCGGCGAACGCGCGCCCCTCGGCGGGCCGGAAGCAGACCGAGCCCGTCCCGGTAGGCACGTAGTCGGTGGCCGCCTGGAGCGTGATCGCCGCCGACGGCAGCGCGAACAGCGCGTCCAGGTTCGGCGGCACCGGCTTGGTGCGGCCGAGCAGCGTGTCGAGGAACCCCACGGTCGCGCCGCCTTTCTCCCGGGCGGCCGGCGCCGGCCGGCCGCTACCTGCCGAGCTGCTTGGCGATCTTCTCCAGCTCCCGCAGCCGCTTCTGCAGCGGCGGGTGCGTGGAGAAGAGCGTGGACAGGCTCATCTCGCCACGGCGGGCGGCCAGCGCGGGCGCGAAGAAGAACGCGTTGAGCGGCTCGGCCGCCCGCAGGTCCCGGGTCGGGATCCGCGCCATCTCCCCGCTCACCTTCACCAGGGCGCTCGCCAGGGCGGACGGCTGGCCGGTGAGCAGCGCGCCGGACCGGTCGGCCGACAGCTCGCGGTACCGGGAGAGCATCCGGATCAGCAGGAAGCTGATCGCGTAGACGACCATGCCGACCAGCATCATGACCAGGGCCACCGGCAGCGCGTTCTGGTCACCGCCGCGGCCGCCGCGGCCGCGGCCGCCGCCCCCGCCGAACAGCTCGGAGTAGAACCCGAACCGCACCATGAGCGCGGCGACGATCCCGAGGAACGACGCGATCGTCATCACCGCCACGTCCTTGTGCGCGACGTGGGACATCTCATGGGCGAGCACGCCCTCGAGCTCGCTGTCGTCGAGCCGGTCGAGCAGGCCCTGGGTCACGCAGACCACCGCGACCTTGCTGCTCCTGCCGGTCGCGAAGGCGTTCGGCAGGGCGGTCGGCGCGATCGCCACCTTGGGCTTGGGCATGTCCGCGAGGGCGCACAGGCGGTCGATGATGCCGTGCAGGTGCGGCGCCTGCTGCGGGCTGACCAGCCGCGCGCCGGCCGTGCTCAGCGCGATCTTGTCGGACCAGTAGTACGACGCGAACGAGATCCCCACCCCCAGCAGGACCGCGATGAAGATGATCCCGCCGTTGCTGACGGTGGTGAACCTGGTCAGCAGGAGAACGATCGCGATGATGAACGCGGTGAAGACCAGGCCGAGCAGGAACATGGTCGCGCCCATCCGCGCGATCAGGCCCCTGTCGGTCGCGTATCGAGTCCGAGCCATCGGCGCCGCCTTTCGTTCCATCCGGCTGCCCCGGGATGCCGACGTACTTCATTACATCCCATGCCCGCCAGTGCTCTGCGCAACGGCCCGGCGGCCGGGCGGGCGGCCGGCGCCGCCGTCCCGGGCAGTCCCCCGCCGGACCGCCGGCCGCAACCAGCATCACCCGGTTCCCTGACCGTCAGCTCAGAACCGTCTGTAGGAACGCCGAGCTGCCTCAGGGAGCGCCGGGCGCCGGGCCAGCCCGGCGCGAGCCTCCGGCCGGGCGCCCGGGACCTCAGCCGGGGATCAGGCCCTCGTCGCCGAGCAGCTCGCGAACCTCCTCGATCGTCGCGTCCTCGCGCGGCAGGATCAGGTCCGATGGCTCGATCTCATCGGGCGCCAGCTCGGTGCCGAGCTGGCGCGCCCGGGCCAGCAGGGCGCGCAGCGCCGCCTCGAACGCCGCCTCGTCACGCTGGTCGACCGCGGCCTCAAGGCCGGCGTCCAGGGCGTTCAGCTCGTCCAGGGCGGAGTCATCCACCCGGAGCTGGCCTTCGCCCATGATCCGGATGATCACTGCCCATCCCCCTGCCCGGGCTGCTCCGCGCCGCGCCCGGCCGGGTCGGCCTGGGCCGCCCCGGCCTGGCCCGCGCCGCCGGCGATCTCCTTGGGCGCGCCTGAGGCGATCTCCGCCTTCATCCGCTCAAGCTCGAGGTCCACGCTGGCGCCCGCGCCCATCCGGTCCAGCTCGGCCTGGATGTCGTCGTGCGGGCCGCTGACCACGTCGCTCAGCGCGCCCGAGGCCATCAGCTCGTCGATCGCGCCGGCCCGGGCCTTCATCTGCTCGGTCTTGTCCTCGGCCCGCTGGATGGCCAGGCCCACGTCGCTCATCTCCTCGGAGATGCCGGTGAAGACCTCGTTGATCCTGGTGGTGGCCTCGGCGGCGGTGTAGGTGGCCTTGATGGTCTCCTTCTTGACCCGGAACGCCTCGACCTTGGCCTGCAACCGCTGCGAGGCGGCGGTGAGCTTCTCCTGCTCGGCCTGGAGCGAGGAGTGCTGGCTGGCCAGGTCGGCGTACTGGGACTGGAGCCCGGCCTTGCGCTGCAGCGCCTCGCGGGCCAGGTCCTCGCGGCCGGCGGCGAGCGCCTCCCTGGCCTGCCGGTCCAGCTTGTCGATGTTCTGCTGGACCTGGTTCATCTGGATCTCGACCCGCTTGCACGAGGTGGCCACGTCGGCCACGCCCCGGCGCACCTTCTGCAAGAGCTCAAGCTGGGTCTGGTAGGAGTAGTCCAGGGTCTCCCGGGGGTCCTCCATCCGGTCGAGCGCCTTGTTGGCCTTGGCCCTGAAGATCGTAGAAACCCGCTTCATCACGCCCATGAGCGCGGCCATCCCCTCATCCTGTGTCACCGCCGCCTGCCGGCCACGGTGCCGCGGTCACCGCGATCGGCGCCAGCCGCGGACATTCCTCGGCAGATGCTGGGTTCCCAGCCTATGGCCTCTTCGCCGGCCCGTCACCACAGTGACCCAGACCTTGCACGCTACCCGCCGCGCGCGGGGAAACCCGCCAGCCGGGCCGCGCCGCGCGGCCAGCCGGCGCGGCCCCGGCGCCCCGCCCGTCTGGGTGATTCGTCCGGCCTCTCGGTAGGCTGTCTGCGTGTTCCGACGACGCCCGAGCGGCCCCCAGGCCGTGCTCGGCACCGACCAGCAGGCCCGGCCGGCCGACGCCGGCGAGCCTGCCGCCCCGCCGGGGCGGCAGGCCGGGAAGGGCCGCCCCACGCCCAAGCGCAGTGAGGTCGAGCGGCGGCGGCGCCAGCCGTACACCGCGCCGCCCGCGGACCGCAAGGCGGCGGCCGCCCAGGCGCGCGAGCGCCGCCGCGCCGAGAGCCGCCGCCGGATGGAGGCCATGAAGCGCGGCGAGGAGTGGGCGCTGCCCCGGCAGGACCGCGGCCCGGTGCGCGCGCTGGCGAGGGACTACGTCGACTCGCGGCGGCTGGTGGTCAGCGAGTACATCCTGTTCGCGGTGTTCCTGCTGGTGCTCCTGGTCTTCGTGCTGGGCGCGGCGAAGAACACCGCCGCGGTGTTCTACCTGGAGATCGGCATCGTCGCGGTGATCGTCCTGGAGAGCGCCTACCACGCGGCGCGGGTGCGCGCGCTCGCCAGGCAGCGGTTCCCGGGCGAGAGCACCCGAGGGCTCACCTGGTACATCGCCAAGCGCGCCATGCGGCTGCGCGGATCGCGGATTCCCCCGGCACGGGTCAAGCGAGGAGAGGCCATCTGAATGGAATACCGTCACCTGGGCCGGAGCGGGCTCAAGGTCAGCGAGATCGCGTACGGCAACTGGCTGACCCACGGCTCGCAGGTCGCCGAGGACGCCGCGCGCGCGTGCGTCGCCGCCGCCCTCGACGAGGGGATCACCACCTTCGACACCGCGGACGTCTACGCGGGAACAGCCGCGGAGGCGGTGCTCGGCAGGGCACTGCACGGCGTCCGGCGCGAATCGGTGGAGATCTGCACGAAGGTCTACTGGCCGACCGGGCCAGGGGCGAACGACCGCGGGCTGTCCCGCAAGCACATCATGGAGTCGGCGCATGCCTCGCTGCGTCGGCTGCAGACCGACTACATAGACCTGTACCAGGCCCACCGCTACGACCACGCGACCCCGCTTGAGGAGACGCTGCGGGCCTTCGACGACCTGGTCCGCCAGGGCAAGGTCCTGTACGTCGGCGTCTCCGAGTGGCGTGCCGAAGAGATCGCCGCCGCGCTGCGGATCGCCGGGCAGATGGGCCTGGACCGGATCGTCTCCAACCAGCCCCAGTACAACATGATCTGGCGGGTGATCGAGTCCGAGGTGATCCCGCTGTGCGAGCGGGAGGGCATCGGCCAGGTCGTCTGGTCGCCGATCGCCCAGGGGGTGCTCACCGGGAAGTACCTGCCCGGGGCCGCGCCGCCGCCCGGCTCCCGGGCCACCGACGAGCAGGGCAGCGCGTTCATCAGTTCCTATCTCGAGGACGGCGTGCTGCGCAGGGTGCAGGACCTGCGCCCGGTCGCGGAGGAGGCGGGGCTGACCATGGCGCAGCTGGCCGTCGCGTGGACGCTGCAGAACCCGGCCGTCTCGGCAGCCATCGTCGGCGCGTCCCGCCCCGAGCAGGTGCGGGAGAACGCGAAGGCGGCGGGCGTCAAGCTCAGCCAGGATCTCATGTCGCGGATCGACGAGATCATCGGGCCGCATGTGGTGCGGGACCCGGAGCGGACGGCGAGCCCGGCCACCAGGCCCTGACCACCGCCGGGCCCCTCCGGCGGGCGCGGCTGGCCCGGCGGAGGGACCGTTACTCGTCCGGCGGATGCAGGCTCATGCGGTACTCCAGCTTGCCGTCCTCCAGCAGGCTCACCTGGTCCACGCCGCAGTCAAGCAGGACCCGCCACTGCTCACCGAGCCAGGTCTCGGCATCGCCCTGGCTGCCGAAGGTCTCTCTCGGCAGCGCGCGGGACGTGGCCGGGGAGCCGTCCGCCTTCTCGTACTGCCATGTCCAGGCCATGCCCAGACTCTACGGCCCGCGCCAGTGGCCCGTCCGCCCGGCTGCGCCTCCGCCCGGCTGCGCCTCCGCCCGGCTGCGCCGCGGGCCGCCCGCCGGCCGCAGCGCGGCTCGGCCGAATCGGGCCTTGGCCGCGGATTCAGGGGCCGATCAGGTCAAGGCCGCGCCGGGGAACTGTTAGGTTTTTACCGCTAGACCTGCACGGCGGGCGCCCGGGCGCCCGCCCGCTCGGCCCAGTGATCCAAGGTGGTGGACGGCATTGGCCCGCATCGTCGTCATTGGTGACCTCATGACCGACACGGTCGCCCACGCGATGCTGCCGCTCGCCAAGGGCAGCGACACGCCCGCGACGGTGACCATGCACGGCGGCGGCTCCGGGGCGAACATCGCGGCCTGGCTCGCCGTGGACGGCGCCGACGTCGCCTTCGTCGGCCGCCGCGGGGCCGACATCGCGGGCCGGAACCGCGACATGGAGCTGATGGGCTATGGCGTCGATGCCCGGCTGGTGATGGACCCGGAGCGGCCGACCGGCACCTGCGTGGTCATGATCACGCACAAGGGCGACCACACCATGCTCTCCGACCCCGGCGCCAACGCGGCGCTCTCCCCCGACGACCTGCCCAAGGACCTGTTCACCCCCGGCTGCCACCTGCACGTGTCCGGCTACACGCTGCTGAACACCGGTTCCAGGCAGGCGATCCTCACCGCGATCAGCATGGCCCGGCGGGCCGGGATGACGATCTCGGTGGACGGCGCGTCCGCCGCGCCGCTGGAGCGCGCCGGCGCCGAGCCGTTCCTCCAGATGACCAACGGCGCGACGCTGCTGTTCGTCAACGCCGAGCAGGGCCGCGTGCTCACCGGCAGGAACGAGCCCGAGCAGGCGGCGCGGGTGCTGAACGCCTGGTATCCGCACGTGGTCATGAAGCTCGGCAGCGAGGGCGCGCTCTTCTACGCGAACGGCCGGCCCGACCCGGTCAGGGTCCCGGCGCCGCCGGTCGAGCGGATCGTGGACAAGACCGGGGCCGGCGACGCGTTCTGCGCGGGCTTCCTGCCGTGCTGGCTGGACAAGAAGCCGCCGGGCGAGGCGCTGACCAGCGGCTGCCGCCTGGCGGCGAAGGCGCTCAGCCTGGTTGGCGCCCGCCCGCTGCTGTAGCTCGGGGCGTGGCCGCGCCCGCCCGGGCCCCGGGCTTGCCGGGCGGGCGTCAGGTCGGCTGCCGGTGCTTGAGAGCCACCGCGGCCAAGCCGATCACCACGATGATCCCGAAGAGGATGCCCAGCACGCCGAGGACCACGCCGGAGATCGCCATGCCGCGGCCAGCCTCCCCGCGGCGGCGGATCTGCCGCAGCGAGGCGATGCCGAACACGAGAGCCAGGACCGCGGCGACGAACCCGGGGACCAGCACCAGGAGCCAGCCGATGACCTGGCCGAGCCCGCAGGCCAGCGACGCGATCGCGAAGTTGTTGGTCCTGCGCGGCATCCGGCCGGGCAGGACGGCGAACGGCTGCCCCGGCAGCGGGAGCTGCGGGCCGCCTCCCTGGGCCGGCACCCCGGGCTGCTGGCCGCCCGCCTGGGTCTGTGCCTGCCAGAAGCCGCCGGCCTGCCCGGCAGCCTGAGCCGCGGCCGGCGAGGGGGGTCCCGGGGCCTGGGCCTGCCACCCGCCCCCTCCCGGAGCCCCCGGGGCCTGGGCCTGCCACCCGCCCCCTCCCGGAGCCCCCGGGGCCTGGGCCTGCCACCCGCCCCCTCCCGGAGCCCCCGGGGCCTGGGCCTGCCACCCGCCGGGCACGGTGGGACTCGCGCCGCCGGGCCACGCGGTGCCGGACGGGGCGAACCCCAGGGCGGCGGCCAGCTGGCTGGCCACCCAGGCGCACGCCTCCGGCGGGTAGGGCGTGCTGGCGGAGAACGAGGCGGCGGCCAGCCGGATCGCCGTCGCCGGGTCCATGCCCTGCGCCACGTGATCGCGCAGCGTGCCCGCCAGGCCCGCCTCGGCCGCCGCCACCAGGATGCTCTTCTCCCGCGGCGCGTCCGGCAGCAGGTCCTTGAGCAGGTTCGCCATCGTCTGCGAGCTCGACAGCGCCGCGACCCCGTGCTGCGGATCGGTCACGATCGCCTGCAGCGCCGCGCGCGCCTGGTCGGAATGCTCGAACGACACCTCAGGCATCCGGCTCCCTCTCGCTCGGCCAGCGCTGGCCGGCGGCATGTGAGCGGCGTGAAGCCCGCCAGCGGGGACGATGGCACCAAAGCACCAGGAAATGTGGTCGTGGCCACATGCTAGACCGCTGCGGCGGATGGCGTGAGGCGCTCTGCGGGCGCACGCCCACGCCCCTGCCGTCGCCCGGTCGCGGCAGAATGACGCCATGGCCCGACGCACCAGCGCTCCGCCGCCCCCCGAGGACTTCGAGGAGAACATCCTCGACGTCGACGTCACCGAGGAGATGCGGGGCAGCTACCTCGAATACGCCTATTCGGTGATCTACCAGCGCGCGCTGCCCGATGCCCGGGACGGTCTCAAGCCCGTCCAGCGGCGGATCCTCTACCAGATGACCCAGCTGGGGCTGCGGCCCGACCGCGCCCACGTCAAATGCGCTCGCGTGGTGGGCGAGGTGATGGGGCGGCTGCACCCGCATGGCGACTCAGCGATCTACGACGCCCTGGTCCGGCTGGCCCAGCCCTGGGCGATGCGGCTGCCGCTGGTCGATGGCCACGGGAACTTCGGCTCGCTCGGCGGCGACGACGCGCCCGCCGCGATGCGGTACACCGAGGCGCGGCTGACCGCCGCCGCGCTGGAGATGACCGCGTCGCTCGACGAGCAGACCGTCGAGTTCGTCCCCAACTATGACGGGACCGAGGTGCAGCCCGGGGTGCTCCCGGCCGGCCTGCCGAACCTGCTGGTCAATGGCGCGTCGGGGATCGCGGTCGGGATGGCGACGAACATGCCGCCGCACAATCTGGGCGAGGTGATCGCCGCGGCCCGCCATCTGATCGCTCACCCCGACGCGACGCTGGACGAGCTGATGCGGTTCGTGCCCGGGCCCGACCTGCCCACCGGCGGCCGGATCATCGGCCTGGCGGGGATCCGGGAGGCCTACGAGACCGGCCGCGGCACCTTCCGCACCAGGGCCGCGGCCAGGATCGAGCAGATCACCCCGCGCCGCGCCGGCATCGTGGTGACCGAGCTGCCCTACGGGGTCGGCCCGGAGAAGGTCGTGGCCAGGATCAAGGACCTGGTCCAGGCCAAAAAGCTGAGCGGGATCGCCGACCTGAAGGACCTCACCGACCGGCACCGCGGGCTGCGCCTGGTCATCGAGGTGCGCAGCGGCTTCCACCCGGAGGCGGTGCTCGAGGAGCTGTACCGGCTGACGCCGATGGAGGATGCGTTCGGCATCAACAACGTGGCCCTGGTCGACGGCCAGCCGCGCGTGCTCGGCCTGCGCGAACTGCTCCAGATCTACGTGGACCACCGGCTCGAGGTGGTCCGGCGCCGGACGGCGTTCCGCCGGGAACGCCGCCGGGAACGGCTGCATCTGCTGGACGGCCTCATCGTCGCGCTGCTCAACATCGACGAGGTCATCCAGGTGATCCGGACCAGCGACGACGCCGCGGCCGCCAAGGGGCGGCTGATGAACATCTTCGACCTGTCCGAGGTCCAGGCCCAGTACATCCTCGACACGCCGCTGCGTCGGCTGACCCGCTATGACCGCCTGGAGCTCGAGCGCGAGCAGGAGTCGCTGGCCGCCGAGATCGGTGAGCTGTCCGCGATCCTGGACTCCGACGACAGGCTGCGCGAGCTGGTCTCCGCGGAACTGGCCGAGGTGGCCGGCAGGCACGGCACCCCCCGCCGCACCGTCCTGCTGGAGGACAACGGCGCGGCCCGGTCGGCAGGGGTGCCGCTGGAGGTGGCGGACGACCCGTGCACGGTGCTGCTGTCGTCGGCGGGCCTGCTGGCCCGGGCTGCGGCGCGCGGCGCTGGCCTGCCGCGCGAGGCGGACGATGCGGGACCGGGCGCCGGGCCGGCTCGCGGCGGCGGACCCGGCCGCGGAGCACCGGGCGCGCCGGCCCGGCCCGCGCACGACGTGATCGTCTCGGCGGTGCCGTCCACCGCCCGCGGCTCGGTCGGCCTGCTGACATCACTCGGCCGGCTGGTCCGCCTCGGCGTGCTCGACCTCCCGGCGCTGCCCCCGACCGCGCATCCCCCCGGGCTGTCCGGGGGCGCGCCAGCGACCGAGTTCGTGGCCACCGAGCCGGGCGAGACCGTCGTGGCGCTGGTCGCGCCGGACGCGGCAGGGGCGGGGCTGGCGCTCGGCACCATGAACGGCGTGGTCAAGCGGGTCGCGCCAGACTACCCGCAGAGCGCGGCCGAGTTCGAGGTGATCGCCCTCAGGGACGGTGACCGGGTGGTCGGCGCCGTCCAGCTTGAGTCCGATGATGCCGACCTGGTCTTCATCACCAGCGACGCCCAGTTGCTGCGGTTCCCGGCCGCGGCCGTGCGGCCCCAGGGCCGTGCGGCCGGCGGGATGGCCGGGATCAGGCTCGCCGCGGGGGCGTCCGTGATCTGGTTCGGCGCGGTCCGCCCGGGCGGCCCGGGCGGGGCGGCCTGGCCGCAAGGCCCGGGCCCGGGCGAGCCCGTGGTGGTCACGGTGGCCGGCAGCGCCGGCGCGCTGCCCGGGGCGATGGCGGCGAGCGTGAAGGTCACGCCGTACTCCCAGTACCCGGCCAAGGGCCGGGCCACGGGGGGCGTGCGCTGTCACCGGTTCCTCAAGGGCGAGGATGCGCTGGTGCTCGCGTGGGCCGGCCCTGGCCCGGCCCTGGGCGCAACTGCCGCCGGCACCCCGGTGCCGCTGCCGCCTCCGGCAGGGCGCCGGGACGGCTCGGGCGAGAAGGTCACCCAGCCCCTCGCTGCGGTCGGAGGCGCGGCCCCGCCCGGCTGAGCCCGCCGCGCCGCCCCGGCGGCCGGGCCGGGCCGGCCCACTCCCAGCAGATTGCCAGCCGCGTCCCGGGCCGCGTTCAGCATCAGCGCCCATGCTGGATCGCGGCGGGCCCATCCAGGGCCCGCCGCCAGGAAGGTACTGGCGACCCTGCACTGCACACCGCACGCCCTGCTGGCCCGGGTGGCGACAGCCCGGGCCAGCAGGGCGGCCCGGGGGCGCCGTCAGGCCACCCGCCAGACCCGCCACAGCGCGGCCGGGTCGGTCAGCGGATCGCCGTGGACCAGGAAGAAGCGTGCCGGGCCTCCCTCGGTGATGCGCCCGGCGTGAGGGTCGCCGAGCACGTCACCGCCCCGCCAGGTGGCCGCGGCGAGCGCCTCCCACGGCTCAAGCCCGGCGGCGACCAGCGCCTCCACCTCCCAGGCCAGGTGCCCGGCCCGGAGCGAGCCGCCCCCGAAGTCGCTGCCCGCCGCGATCGCCACCCCGGCCCGCCGGGCGATCCGCACGCTCTCCCGCGCCATCTCCAGCCGCTCCTCGATCGCCGCGCGGGCCGCGCCGGGGGCGAACCGCGGGAGCGTCGTCGTGGTGGCGAATGTCAGCCACGAGTGCAGGACGGCGATCGTGGAGACGAGCGTGACGCCGTTGGCCGCCATCGTCGCGGCGACGCCCTCGTCCAGGGCGAACCCGTGCTCCAGCGTGTCCGCACCCGCCTCGGCGGCGAGCCTGCAGTTGGCCAGGCCCGAGCCATGGGCGGCGACCGTGGCGCCCTTGGCGTGGACCGCGTCGACCACCCGCCGCACCTCGTCCGCCGACCACGGCGCGACGCCCTGCTCGGGGCCGTCAAGGTAGAGCTTGACCAGGTCGGCGCCGTCGTCCAGCTGGCCGAGCGCCGCGGCCAGCAGGGCATCAGCGTCGGTGACCTCGACGGCCAGGCCCGGCGGCAGCGTCCCGGCCCTGGTCAGCCAGGTGCCCGCAGCGCGGATGTAGGGGTACCCGGGGCGCCCGCGCCACCGGTCCCGCAGGCTGATCGCCAGCGCCCGCTCCCGGCCGTCGCCCGCGTCGGCGCGCCGCGGCGACCCGACGTCCCGCACCCACAGCACGCCGGCGCGGACCAGCGCCGCGGCGTTCTGCTCGGCCACGCCGACCAGGGTGGGCGTGGGGTCGGCGCCTCGGGCGATCCACTGCGCGCCGCCCTGCAAGGTCAGGTGGCTGTGGCAGTCCACCATGCCGGGGACGATCGTCGCGCCGCTCGCGTCCACCGTCACGGTCCCCGGCGGCGCGTGCGCCGCCGCCTCGTCGCCGTCGGCGATGGCGGCCACCGTGCCGCCGGTGACCAGCACGCTGACCGGGCGGCGCAGGCGCGGGCCGAGGCCGTCGGCCAGCGCGGCCCCGGCGTACAGGACCGGCGGGCCCGCCTGGCCGGTCACGTGTCGATCCTCGCCGGGTCGAGCTCGGCGGCCCCGCTGACGATGAAGTCCCGCCGCGGGGCCACCTCGGTGCCCATGAGCAGGTCGAACATCGCTGCCGCGGCCGCCGCGTCGTCGATCTTGATCCGCCGCAGCGTCCGGCGGCGCGGGTCCATCGTGGTCTCGGCGAGCTGCGCGGCGTCCATCTCGCCCAGTCCCTTGTACCGCTGCGGCGGCTCCTTGTAGCGCTGGCCGCGGCGCTCCAGCTCCAGCAGCGTCCGGTGCAGCTCGGCGTCGGTGTAGGTGTACAGGTACCTGTCCTGGCCCTTGCGCGGGCTGACCAGCTCGATCCGGTGCAGCGGGGGCACGGCCGCGAACACCCGGCCAGCCTCGAGCATCGGCCGCATGTAGCGGTGGAACAAGGTCAGCAGCAGGGTCCTGATGTGCGCGCCGTCCACGTCGGCGTCGCTCATCAGGATGACCCGCTGGTACCTGGCCGAGTCGAGGTCGAACGCGTTGCCCGAGCCGGCGCCGATCACCTGGATGATCGCCGCGCACTCGGCGTTCTTCAGCATGTCCGACAGGGACGCCTTCTGCACGTTGAGGATCTTGCCGCGGATCGGCAGCAGGGCCTGGAACTCCGAGTCCCGCGCCAGCTTCGCCGTGCCGAGCGCGGAGTCCCCCTCGACGATGAACAGCTCGCTGCGGTCGTCGGCCGACCGGCAGTCCACCAGCTTGGCGGGCAGCGCCGAGGTCGCCAGGGCGGACTTGCGGCGCTGGTTCTCCCGGTGCTCGCGCGCGGCGATCCTCGTCCTCGCCGCGGTGGCTACCTTGTCGAGCAGCGCCCTGGCCTGCGCCTTGCTCCCCCGGACCCGGCCCTCCAGGTACGGCCGCAGCTCGGCGGAGACCACGTCGGCGACGATCCTGGTCGCCGCCGGGGTGCCGAGCACCTCCTTGGTCTGCCCCTCGAACTGCGGCTCGGGGACCCGGACCGAGATCACCGCCGTCAGCCCTTCGAGGACGTCCTCCTTGAGCACCGCCTCGTCGCCGCTGCGCAGGATCCGAGCGGCGCGCAGCTGCTCGTTCACCGTGCGGACCAGCGCTCGCTCGAACCCGGTCACGTGAGTGCCGCCCTTCGGGGTGGCGATCACGTTGACGAACGACCGGGTGACCGTCTCGTACCCGGTGTCCCAGCGCAGCGCGATGTCCACCTGGAGCTCCCGCTCGACCTCGGTGGGGGTGAGGTGGCCGCGCTCGTCCAGGACCGGGACGGTCTCGGTGAACCTTCCCGAGCCGGTGAGCCTGATCACGTCGGTGACCGGCTCGCCCGGGCTGAGGTGCGCGCAGAACTCGCCGATCCCCCCCGCGTACCGGAACTCCGCCGTCCGCGGCCCGGCCGGCCCCGGCCGCTCGTCGGTCACCATGACCGACAGCCCGGGCACCAGGTACGCGGTCTGCCTGGCCCGCTGGACCAGCGCCTCGAAGTCCAGCTCGGCGCCCGGAACGAAGATCTGCCGGTCCGGCCAGAACCGGGTCCGCGTGCCGGTCCGGCCGCCTGCGATCTTGCGCACCTTCCGCAGCCCGGACGCGGGCCGGAACGCGGCGTCCGGGCCGTCGCCGTCGAACTCGCCGGGAACGCCCCGCCGGAAGCTGGCCGCCCACTCATGCCCCTCGCGGTCCACGTGCACGTCCAGCCTCGCCGAGAGCGCGTTGACCACCGAGGCGCCCACCCCGTGCAGCCCGCCGGAGGCCGTGTACGATCCGCCGCCGAACTTGCCGCCCGCATGCAGGCGGGTCATCACCAGCTCGACGCCGGTCAGGCCGGTGCGGGGCTCCACGTCCACCGGGATGCCGCGGCCGTTGTCGCGCACCTGGGCCGAGTGGTCGGCGTGCAGGACGACCTCGATGCTCGTGCAGGTGCCGTGCAGCGCCTCGTCCACCGAGTTGTCGAAGATCTCCCAGAGCAGGTGCATCAGCCCGCGGCCGTCGGTGGAGCCGATGTACATCCCGGGGCGCTTGCGCACCGCCTCCAGGCCCTCCAGGACGGTCAGGTGGCGGGCCGTGTAGCCGTCGGGGTGAGCCGCGGGCACCCGGGCCTGGCGCGGGGCGGCGCCCCTGGCTGCGGTCACGGCTGCGGTCACGGCGCGCTCCCCGGTCGGCCGCCGCGCCTCGCCGGCGCGGCGGGAAATGTCCTGACCGGAAGAGTAGCGGGCGTTGCCGTCAGCCCCTGCCAGGCACGCCGGCCGCATACCCGGCGACCTGGGACAACTTGCCCTGCGGCCGGGTCATGTATAAAGATCGGGCCATGAGCGCGCCATGCGTTCGCCCACGGCGTACGCCACGCCCGCATGGGATGACGCGAGACGGGCTAGGTGTTGTGATGCGGTGGAGAGCATGAGTTGACCAGCAGCCGGCGATGCAGGGCCGGCCGCGCCGAGCAAGGGAGGCGGACATGACCGGAGCGATGGCCCCCACCAAGCCGCTGACCGCGCACGACCTGTGCGATCGGTGCGGCGCCCCGGCCTATGTCCGGGTGATCCTGCCCGGACCGTCGGAGCTGCTGTTCTGCGCCCACCACAACCGCCAGCACGCGCCCGCGCTGGCCAAGGTGGCCCTGGAGATCCACGACGAGACCGGGCGGCTGACCGGCAAGCCCGGCGCGAGCGCGGCGACCGGGCGCTGACCGCCCGCCCGGCTCCCCCGCGTCAGCGGCGCGGCCCGATCCGCGGGAAGGCGGCGAGCGGCCCGGCGCCGGACAGGGCCGTCCGGAACGCGGCCAGCGCCGCAGGGCTGTCCTCAAGGCGCCAGTCCTGGTGGTAGGGCGGGTTGTCCTGACGCTGGTCGTACCAGACCAGCCCGAGCAGGTGACTGGCCCTGATCCCGGCGAACAGGCCCGCGATGTCACGGGCCTGATGCCCGGTTAGCGGGCCAGCCGCCGTCTCGCCCACCAGGATCGGCAGGGCGGTCCGGCGCCGGATCAGGCCGATCGTGCGGGCGAATATCGAGCTGAACGTGTCCTGCGGGCTGTAGAAGTACCCGTCGAGGCCGATGACGTCGACGTACCGCGATCCCGGCCACCACGGCATGGGGTCCGGCGTGTGCAGGTGGATCGCGGAGGGCTGCCAGAGCCAGGTGATCCACGGGCCGCCGGCGGTCCGCGACAGGATCGCGTGAACGCGCCTGAACGCAGCCACGTACCCGGCCGGGTCCTCGTGCCATGGGCGCGAGTGCCAGGGGCCGTTCATCTCCGGCTCGAACGACACCGTCACCGGGTCGCCGTATGCGGCGATGTTGCCGCCTATCGTGCGCAGCCACGCGTCGCCTGCGCCGCGCGCGATCTGGCGCGCGGTCGGGAACCCGTCCTTGTCCGGCTCGATCTCGATGATCGTCTCCGCGTGCAACGCCGCGGCGCGCACGACGGTGACGGCCGGGAAGCGGCTGCCCCACCGCAGGTAGCACACGGACAAGCTCGCCCGGCGCCCGATGGCCCGGTCGAATCGCGCCAGATCAGCGGTGTAGACGCCCACCATCAGCCCGCTCGTCGGTTCGCCGGCGATGCGCGGCGCGTGGGTGAGCGCCCAGTACGAGCCGGCGGGATGGCCGCCCGCGCGGCCGGCCTGCGCGGGCGGCGCCAGTCCGCCCTTCAGCAGCAGGCCCCAGCCCGCCAGGCCGGCGAGGGTGACGGCGAGGGCGGCGGCAGCCGGGGAGCGCCCGCGCTGGGCGGCCCGCCCGCGCGGCGCCCCCGCCGCCGGCACCGGGCCGGGCCCGCCGGCTCCGTCCGGCCACGGCCCGGCTCCCTCCGGCCGCTGGCCAGGCAGGCGAACCCGGCCGCGGCCCTCACCGGTCCGGCCGGCCCGCGCCAGCCGGCGCGTGACCTTCTTCAGCATGAGACTCCCAGGTTCCGTGGCGGTCGCCCTGGCGGCGCGGGCCCGGCCCAGGCGGCAGGCCGCCTACGGCCAGCCGCGGGGCCGCCCCGGCCGGTACCACCACAGCTGCGCGAAGACCGTGCCGGCCCCGGGGCCGGCCTCGGGGATGATCGCGGCCAGCCGATACCCAGGCGTCGTGGCGAGCGCGCTGGTGACGGCATCGAACTCCCGCTGGCTCTCGAACGAGTCGACCTCGACCACCCTGAAGTAGTGGGCGTGGATGGCCTGGGTGTAGGCGCGCATGCCGGTGATCGCGCGGCCGCTCGCCGGGTCCGGGTAGGAGAAGAAGTACGGGCCGGTGATGGCGTACGGCCGGGCGCCCAGGTAGTAGTTGGCGACCTCGCTCTGGCTGGCCAGGCAGGGACAGCCGGCCCTGGCGACGAGCGGGCGCATGCCCGCCATCATCAGCGCGGATGACGGCCAGCTACGGAAGAGCGCCGTGGCCTGGAAGGCCCCGGCGATGCCGATGATGGCCGCGGCGCCGGACGGCAGGAGCCATCCGATCCTCGGGCTGATCCGCATCCCCCGCGCCAGGGCATGGCCGGCGGCGGCCGCGGCGAACCACGCGCCGAACGCCACGTGCTTGCTGAGGCTGGTCAGCGTGTGGATCTGGGCCTGATGCACGGGCGCGAGCAGCGCGGCAACGGTCAGCAGGCCGCAGAGCAGCCGGATCCGGACCGGGCCGGCGAAGCTGATCGCGGTCCCCGCCGCGGCCAGGACCACGACCGCGCCGATCCAGACCGCCGAGTCGCGGAGCACGGCCACCGGGCTGGCCCCGCCCGGGTGCCGCGACAGGGTGGAGAACATCAGGCCCTGGACGTAGCCGTGCCCTCCCGCCCACAGCAGCGCGCCCTCGAGCACTCCCGTGTACAGCAGCAGCCGGGCGCCGCGCCGCCACGCCCGCCGGATGCCAGGGCCTGGCGCGGTCAGCACCGCGAGCCCGATCACGACCGGATCCCACAGGGCGCTGGCGTACTTCGCGGCGTTCGCCGCGGCCAGGGCGGCGGCGGCGGCCAGCAGCCACCGCTCGCCCCGCGCCTCCCGGCCGCGGACCACCAGCCATGAGGCGAGCGCGAGCAGGAAGACCGCCAGGGCGTCGTAGGTCGCGAACGCGCCGAGCCGCTGCACCGGGCCCAGGGCGGCGAAGACGGCAGCGGCGGCAACTCCGGCGCGGCGCCCGAACAGCCTCGTCGTCATCAGGTACAGCAGGCCGGTCGCGGCGAGCATGAAGGCCAGCGAGAGCATCCGCGCCGCCGCCAGGCCACCCACGCTGCCGGCCAGGGCGGCGAGCACCGGGTAGATGACCGGCGCCCCGGAGAACCAGGTCACCGCGGACGGGACGGGCGCACCGGAGATCAGGTGAACCAGCTCCCAGTGCCCTAGCCACAGGTACTCGGCCTCGTCCTGGAACGCCGTGTTGGCCCACAGCAGCCGGGCGGACGCGGCGGCCTGGGCCACGAGCACCGCGGCCAGCGCGCACCGCGCCAGAGGCAGGCGGCGCCGCCCGCCTGGCGCGCCCGGCCGGTCGCCGGCCGGCTCCTCGCCAGCCGGCGGCCACGCGCGGAGGGACGGCGGGCCGGGCAGCGCCCGCGCCGCGCGGTGCCGCGCCGCGCCCAGCCGGGCCGCGCCGGCCCGGGTGTCCTGGTCCATGCTCACGGCTCACCCTGTCCGTGGCCGGCGCCCGGCGCCCTGGTCTCGCCCGGGCGCCCGGCCGGGGCTCGCCCCGGCCGGGATCGCCGGGCGCCGGTCACCGCTGCGGCCCGGAGTGGCCGGGCCGCAGCGGTGCGGTGCGCCCTGGCGGGCAGTGCCTTTGGGTAATACTTACCGAATTTGATGCTTTACTATGACGCGAATCGGTGCAGGCACGCCACCGATTCGCCCGAACCGGCCCGGACCAGGGGCGGGCCACCGATTCGCCCGAGCCGGCCCGGACCAGGAGCGGGCCGTCGCTCCCCCGAGTGCCCGCCGGAGTCAGTCGAGGTAGTCGCGGAGCACCTGGGATCGCGACGGATGGCGCAGCTTGGACATCGTCTTGGACTCGATCTGGCGGATCCGCTCCCTGGTGACGCCATAGACCTTGCCGATCTCGTCCAGGGTCTTGGGCTGGCCGTCGGTGAGGCCGAACCTCATCGCCACCACCCCCGCCTCGCGCTCGGAGAGGGTGTCGAGCACCGAGTGCAGCTGCTCCTGCAGCAGCGTGAAGCTCACCGCCTCGCCCGGCTGGATGGCCTCTGAGTCCTCGATCAGGTCGCCGAACTCGCTGTCGCCGTCCTCGCCCAGCGGCGTGGACAGGGAGATCGGCTCGCGGCCGTACTTCTGGACCTCGATGACCTTCTCCGGGGTCATGTCCAGCTCGGCGGCCAGCTCCTCCGGGGTCGGCTCGCGGCCCAGGTCCTGAAGCATCTGCCGCTGCACCCGCGCGAGCTTGTTGATCACCTCGACCATGTGGACCGGGATGCGGATGGTGCGGGCCTGGTCGGCCATCGCCCGGGTGATCGCCTGCCGGATCCACCAGGTGGCGTACGTGGAGAACTTGTAGCCCTTGGTGTAGTCGAACTTCTCCACCGCCCGGATCAGGCC
>JAJPIV010000050.1 GCA_021324595.1 Actinomycetota bacterium
ACGCCGATCACCGCGCCGACCTCGCGGCTGGTGTTGGTCGCCGAGGCGGCCATGCCGGAGCGCTCCGGCGGCACGGCGGTCAGCACCGAGGAGGTGAGCGGCACCACGCACGTCCCGATCCCGATGCCGCTCAGCGCCAGCGCGACCGCGAGCTCGCCGAACGGCGGGTTCGGGCTGATCACCGCGTTGGCCCAGATCAGCCCGCCGGCGAACATCGCGGACCCGGCGGCCAGCGACCAGCGGATGCCGACCACGCTGGTCCACCGGCCCGCCAGCAGCGAGGCGAGGATCATCAGCGCGGTCATCGGAAGGAAGATCTCGGCGATCTGGAAGCCGGTGTAGCCGGAGACCTCGGTGAGGAACAGCGCGGTGAAGAAGAAGATCGCGAAGGTCGAGAAATAGGTGCCGAACGCGGCGACGTTCGGCGTGGCGAACCGCGGCACCCGCAGGAAGCGCAGGTCCAGCAGCGGGTGCGGGTTCCGGCTCTCGTGCCAGCCGAACAGGGCGCCGGCGGCGGCGGACACGCACAGCAGCGCGATCACCGGCGGCGAGGCGAACCCGGAGCTCTCGGCGTTGATGACCGCGAAGATCAGCGCGGCCAGCGCCGAGGCGCCGAGCAGGCCGCCGGCGATGTCGATCCGCCGCGCGTCCGGGTCGGCGTTCTCCGGCAGGAAGCGGGCCGCCGCGACGAACGCGGCCGCCCCGAACGTCACGTCGAACCAGAAGACCGCGCGCCAGTTCCAGGCGCCGACCAGCGCGCCGCCGAAGACCGGGCCGAGGGCGAGCGAGAACCCGGAGACCGCGGCCCACACGCCGAGCGCCCGGTTCCGCTGGCGCAGGTCCGGGTAGAGGTGGCGGAGCATCGACAGCGTGCCCGGCTCGCTGGCCGCCGCGCCCAGGCCCATCACGGCCCGGCCGGCCAGCAGCAGGGGGATCGCCGCCGGCCGGCTCCCGGTGGCCGTGGCCGGGGCGATCGTCGCCGACAGCGCGGTCAGCACCGCTCCCGCGCAGTACGTGCCGACCCCGATCAGCAGCACCCGCTTGCGGCCGAACTGGTCGCCGACCATGCCGAAGATCAGCATGGCGCTGGCGAACGTCAGCGCGTAGGCGCCGACCACCCACTGCAGGGCCGACACCCCGGCGTGCAGCTCGGTCTGGATGCTGGCCAGCGCGACGCTGACGATCGTGGTGTCGAGGAACGTCAGGAACAGGACCGTGCACAGCGTCGCCAGCGCCAGCGGCTGCCTGCGGTCGGCGGTTCCCGCCCCGGGGAGCGCGGCCACCCGGCTAGTGCGGGCAGCCAGGCGGCAGGCCGGATGCCTTCCCGCCGTTCTGCAGCTTGAGCAGCGCGCAGAAGCTGGCGTCCCCCACCTTCCAGACGCCGTCCTGGTAGACGGCCACGCCCGCCTGGCCGGGCAGCGCGACCTTGCCGCTGACCAGGATCTCGTAGGTGACCGCCGCCTGGTCGGTCCCGGTCAGCGTCACCTTGGTCACCCGGGAGGTCGCCGCGAGCGCGAGCGGCGAGCTCGCCTGGGCGCGGATCACGGCGGCGAACGCCTGGCCGTTCTGCAGCAGTGCGAGCCGCCGGGCGATCGGCGTCTTGGCGCTGAAGAACTCCGCCCAGTTCGACTTGATCGCCGCGATCGCGCCGTTGCCGGTGGCCGGCTCGCCGGCCGTGCTCGGCGACGCGGAGCTCGGCGACGGCGTGAGCGGCGCTGCGCTGTGGCTCGCCGCGGGAGTGCTGGAGCCGCTGCAGGCGGCCAGCAGCAGGCCGAGCGCGCAGGCGGCGGGCGCCAGGCGGGTGGCTCGGGTATGCAAACTTGGCATAGGGCTAGTGTGCCGCAGTTTGAAGGACGGCGAATCACGTGATGCCCGTGTCACCTGACGTCCGCGTCGGATGGGCGGAGGCCCACGGATCGTAATCGACCTCCAGTTCCTCCTGCGGCGGACGCAGTTCCGGCGGCACGTGCCGCAGGTTCAGCCGGATCCTGGTCCAGGTGGACGAGCGGCCGCGCATCGAGTCCACCAGGACGTCGGCGGGCTCCAGGCGCGCGGCGGCCTCCGGATGGCGCCGCTTCCAGCGTTCCAGGCCGGCCAGCGCCTGCGGCAAGGTGGCCGCGCGGGCCACCTCGATCAGCGGCATCGCGGTCCGGCGCCGCCCGCTGGCCCCGTAGCTCTTCCCGGGGGCGGGCGCGGCCACCTCCGGCTGGCCCGCCCCGGCCCCGGCGGCCCCGGCCCCGGCGGCCCCGGCCCGGCGCCGCCGCGACGGCTGCACCCGCGGGTCCTCGCCCTCCTGCCTGGCGAAGTGCGGCGGCCAGGGCGCGTCGGGCAGCCCGGCCCGGCGGTCCCGCTCCGCCAGCTCGAGCAGCGACTCCAGGGAGCCGGCCGACTCGCCCATCCCGGCCCAGGGGTCGCCGGCGCGCGCGAACCGGGCCGGCATGCTGGCGACGGTGAACGCATCCGGGTCGCACTCTGGCACCTCGTCCCAGCGCAGCGGCGCGGAGACGCGGGCCTGCGGGACCGGCCGGACCGAGTACGCCGAGGCGACCGTGCGGTCCTTGGCGTTCTGGTTGTAGTCGACGAACACCCCGTGCCGCTCCTCCTTCCACCAGCGGGAAGTGGCCAGGCCGGGCGCCCGCCGCTCGATCTCCCGCGCCAGCGCGACCGCGCAGGACCTGACCTGGGTGAACGTCCAGCGGGGAAGGATCGGCGCGTAGACGTGGAAGCCGCGCGAGCCGGACGTCTTCGGCCAGGCGGTCAGGCCGTGCTCGGCCAGCACCGCCCGGGCGACCAGCGCGACCTGGAGGACCTGCCGGTACGGCACGCCGGGGACCGGGTCCAGGTCCACCCGGAGCTCATCCGGGTGGTCCAGGTCGGCGGCCCGGACCGGGTGCGGGTTCAGGTCGATGCAGCCCAGGTTCACCACCCAGGCCAGGCCCGCCGCGTCGGAGATCACCACCTCCTGGGCGGTCCGCCCGGAGGGGAAGCTCAGCTCCACGGTCCCGATCCACTCAGGCCGGGACGACGGCGCCCGCTTCTGGAAGAACGCCTCGCCGTCCGCCCCGTTCACGAAGCGCTTGAGCACCATCGGGCGGCCGGCGACCCCGGCCAGCGCGCCGCCGGCCACCGCCAGGTAGTAGCGGACCAGGTCCAGCTTGGTCAGCCCCAGCCCGGGGAAGAAGACCTTCCCCGGGTTGGAGATCGTCACGGCGCGCCCGGCGACCTCGATGATCTGCCTCGGACCGGCCATGGGCTCACCCTAGCCGCCGCCCGGGCGCAGGTCATGGCGCCGCGGGTCAGCGCCGCCCGGCCGCCTGGCGCATGCCGCGGTTGGCCAGGGCGTCGGCGCGCTCGTTGCCCGGGTGGCCGGAGTGGCCCTTGACCCAGATCCACTCCACCGCGTGGCGGCTGGCCGCCGCGTCCAGGCGGCGCCACAGGTCGGCGTTCTTCACCGGCCTGCGGTCCGCGGTCCGCCAGCCGTTCCGCTTCCAGCCCGGCAGCCAGGCGGTGATCCCGTTGCGCACGTAGGCGCTGTCGGTGTGCAGCCGGACCACGCAGGGCCGGGCCAGGCTCTCCAGCGCCTCGATCGCCGCGGTCAGCTCCATCCGGTTGTTGGTCGTGTCGGGCTCGCCGCCGCACAGCTCCCGCTCGCGCGAGCCGCAGCGCAGCAGCGCCCCCCAGCCGCCCGGGCCCGGGTTCCCGCTGCACGCGCCGTCGGTGTAGGCGTCCACGACGGTTGGCGGGGCCTGCCCGCGCCCGTCCCCGGGCACGCGCCCCGTCACCGGCGCGCGCCCGTCATCGCCACGGCGGTCCCGGGCCCGCCTGCCCGGGGCGCCGGCTCGGCCCGGCCGCGGCTCACCGGCTCAGGCCAGCGGGGCGAGCGCGTCGGCCAGCGGCTCCAGGACGCCCGGGCCGGCGCCCAGCGGCAGGCCGACCACGACCATGTCGGCGCCCGCCTCGCGGAACGCGGCGGCCTGCTCGGCCACCTCCCCGGCCTGGCCGGGGGATTCCAGCCGGAGGTTGACCGAGCAGGTGATCTCGGCCGGGTCGCGCCCGATGGCCGCGCAGTGCCCGGCGAGCGCGGCCTTCAGGTCCAGCCACTCGGGCACGTCGGCGACGAGCGCGTTCCAGTGCTGCGCCCACCGGGCCGCGGTGCGCAGCGTCCGGGTCTTGCCCCGGCCGCCGATCACGACCGGCGGGTGGGGCCGCTGGACCGGCTTGGGCTCGCAGCGGGCGTCGGTGAGCCGGATGTGCCGTCCATGGAACGTGGTCACCGGCTGGGTGAGGAGGCGCACGATCGCCTCGACGCCCTCGTCGAACCGGTCGAACCGCTCCTTCAGCGGCGGCAGCTCGATCCCGTAGGCGTCGCACTCCACCTGGTTCCAGCCAGCGCCGACGCCGAGCTCGAGCCGCCCGCCCGAGATGATGTCGGTGGTCGCGGCCATGTTAGCCAGGACCGCCGGGTGCCGGTAGATCATGCCGCTCACCTGGCAGCCGACCCTGATCCGGCTCGTCGCCTCGGCGAGCGCGGCGAGCATCGTCCACCCCTCCAGGTTCGGCCCGGACAGGTCCCCGGTCAGCGGGTAGAAGTGGTCCCAGTTCCAGGCCGACTCGAACAGGTCGATCTTGTCCGCGGCCAGCCACACCTCGCGCATCTGCTCCCAGCTCTGGTGCTCCGGCCTGGTCTTGATCGCAAAGCGCATGTGCGTCGCTCCTCGGATGGTCTGGGATCGGCTCGCGGCGGCGCTGTCATGCTACTTGCAAGGGTGAGCGGGCGGCGGGACCACCCCGTTCGCCCCGGCTCGCCCGGTGGCCCGCCGCGCCGCCGGCCCGCCGACCGGCTTGCGGGCCCGGAATGGCGGGTATATAAGATGGCATATGACTACGGAATTGAGCCTTTACGAACGCCTGGGCGGCGCGTTAGCGATCCGCGCCGTCACCGAGTCGTTCTACCGCAGGGTCCTGTCCGACGATCTGCTTGCCCCATATTTTGATGACGTGGACATGGACCGCCAGATCGCCAAGCAGGCGGCATTCCTCACGATGGCGCTCGGCGGGCCCCATGAGTACACGGGCAGGGACATCCGCGCCGCCCACGCCCGCCTCGGCCCGCTGGGCGACGAGCACTTCGACGCGGTCATCGCCCACCTCGCTGCCGCGCTCCGCGAGTTCGGCGCCGGGGAGGCGGAGATCGCCGAGGCCGGCGCGATCGCCGGGAGCCTGCGGGACGACGTGCTGAACCGCTGACCCCGGGTCGCCCGGCAGCATGCGCGTCACCTTCGAGGGCCGCGAGTACGAGCTGCGCCCCGGGGAGTCGGTGCTCGACGGCATGGCGCGCCACGGCGTCCGGCTGCCGTCCGCCTGCCGGTCCGGGACGTGCCAGGCCTGCCTGCTGCGGGCGGTGTCCGGCGATCCCGGGCCGGCCGCCCGGCGCGGGCTCAAGCCCGCCTGGGCGGCTTCCGGCTACTTCCTCGCCTGCCTGGCCCGGCCGCCCGCGGACCTGGTCATCGCCCCGCCCGGCGGCACGGCGCGGATCCCGGCGACGGTGGAGCGGGTGCGCCGGCTCGCCGCGGACGTGCTGTCGGTCCGCCTGCGCCCCGGGCGCCCGCTGCGCTTCGAGCCCGGCCAGCACCTGACCGTCACCCGCGAGGGCGGGGTGACCCGCACGTACTCGATCGCGAGCCTGCCCACGGCGACGGGGGACATCGAGCTGCACGTGCGGCTGTACCCCGGCGGCGCGATGAGCGGCTGGCTGGCGGGCGCCCGGCGCGGGGCCGCCGTGACCGTCGGCAGCCCGGCGGGAGAGTGCTTCTACGTGCCAGGGAGCCCCCGCGCGCCGCTGCTGCTCGCCGGGACGGGCACGGGGATCGCGCCGCTGCTGGCCGTGGCCAGGCAGGCGCTGGCCAGCGGGCACCAGGGGCCGGTGGCCGTGCTGCACGGCTCGGCCACGCGCCCGGGCCTCTACCTCGGCACCCGGTGCCCGGCGCCGCTCGCGGCGGCCGCGCGCGGGAGGACCGTGACCTGGCGGACCTGCGTGCTCGAGGCCGGGGAGGACATCGTCTCGGCGGCGGTGGCCGAGCTCGGCGTGCTCGCCGCCGGGCCGGCGAGCGCCCGCGCGTTCCTGTGCGGCGGGCCCGGCGTGGTACGGCGCCTGCGGCGGCAGCTGTTCCTGGCCGGGATGCCGCTGGCCGCCATCGCCGCGGACCAGTTCGCCGCCGCGGCGCCCTGACCCGCCGCCGCGGCGCCCTGACCCGCCGGCGCGGCGCCCTGACCCGCGGGCCGGCCGGGCCGCCTGGGCCCAGCGGCCGGCGTCCGGACGGGTCAGGTCTTCTGCCGCAGCGCCTGCGCCTCCTTGCGCTCCCACTCGTCGATGCTGCGCAGCATCCCCTCGGTGTAGGCGCGCAGGTGGGTGCGGTAGACCTCGCCGAACGCCCGCAGGTACGCGATCTCCGCCTGCAGCGTGCGGCGGTCCTCCTCCAGCCGGGGCGGGGCGGGCGCGTCGAGCGCGGCGACCGCCGCCTCCCGGGCCCGGGCCGACGCCTCCCCGGCCACCAGGTCGGCGTGGCGCTGCGCCTCGGCGAGCATCTCGTCCCTCCTGGCCCGCGCCTCCTCGGTGAGCCGCTGGCTGTAGGCCTGGGCGTCGGCGACGTAGCGCTCGGCGGTGAGCTGGGCGCTGGACAAGATCCTGACCGCGTGGACGTGGGCGTCGTCCTGGCCGATCGCCGCCGCGTCGGCGCCCGGGCCCGGCCCGCCGCTGATGATCCGCCGCCGCAGCCGCTCGACCTCGTTCCACAGCGCGACCTTCTCGTTCATCAGCGCCACCAGCTCGCGCTCGACCAGCCGCAGGAACGCGCGGACGTGCTCCTCGTCGTAGCCGCGGCGGCCGAGCCGGGAGGCCGGGAAGGTCACCGACCGCACCTGGTCGGGGGTCAGCCGCTTCTGGTCGTCGTGCCAGGTCACCGTCATGGCTCACTCCAGCCGAAGTCCTCAACGTGCACCTGCCGGCCCGGCATGCCGGCCGCGACCAGCCGCTCCTGCACCTCGCGCACCATCTCGCTCGGCCCGGCCAGGTAGGCATCCCTGGCCGACCAGTCCCCGTGGCGGGCCACGACGTCGGCGAGCCTGCCGGTCTCGCCGGGGGACCGGCGGCCGTCCGCCACCACGGGCACGACGGTCAGCCAGGGATGCTCCCGGGCGAGCCTGAGCAGGCCCGGCAGGTCGTAGAGCCCCTCGGCGGTGCGGGCGCCGAAGAACAGGTGAACCCGGGGCGGGCTCGCCAGCCCGGCCACCTGCTCGGCCAGCGCCTTCAGCGGCGCCAGGCCGGTGCTGCCGGCGATGAGCAGGATGTCCCGGCCGGAGGCCGCGTCGAGGGTGAGGGCGCCGACCGGAGGGCCGAGCCGCAGCTGGGCGCCCGCGGGCAGCTCCCGCGTCAGCGCCATGCTGACGGCTCCGCCGTCGACCATCCGGACGTGGAACTCCAGCGTCCCGTCCGGGCGGGGCGCGTTCGCGATCGAGTAATAGCGCCACAGCCGGGGCCGGGACGGGACCTCGACGGCGACCGACTGGCCGGGCAGGTAGCCGAGCGGCGGGTCGGGCCTGACCCGCAGGACCGACACGTCGAACGCCGGCCGCTCGCACGACAGCACCGTGCCCGTCCAGTACGGGGGATGCTCGGCCTCGTCGTCGGCCGCGGCCCGCCGCATGATGCCCGCGATCAGCTCGTACGCCTGGCGCCAGTCGGCGGCCAGGTCGGGCGTCCAGGTGTCGCCGGAGAAGTAGGCGATGGTCGCTAAGAGGCTCGTGCCGAGCGCGTCGTAGTGCTCGGCGAGCACCCCGAACTTGCGGTGGTCGCGGCCGAGCCCCTGGAGGAACCCGGTGATCTCGCCGGCCCGGTCCACCGAGGCGACGATCCGGCCCAGCGCCGCCATCAGGTGGTCGCGCTGCGCGGCCATGGAGACCGGGAACAGATCGCGGACCTGCGGATTCCGGATGAATAGGTCGGAATAGAAGAACAACGGAACTTCGTCGCCATGCATGGCGACGTGCGCGAAATTCGCCTTCAGCCGGGCTGCGTCCACGTGTGCCTCCCTCCTGCGCTCGGGCTCCGGCGGGTGCGCGGCGGTGACGCCGAATCGCACGGTATCGGAGGTCGCCGGCCATATTCCGCTGATCACCGAAACTGGGGCGTCAAGTGGAGGCGGCGCCGGCGCCGGCCAGGACATGATCTTGGTGAGCGGCGCCAGCCTGCTGGTCTGGCCGGGCTTGGGGGTGTCGCACCTGCCGCCGCGCCTGTTGGCCTTGCGCTCGTGGCAGCGCCCTGGCCGCTCGGGCACCAGGTGGCGGGGCCTGGCGATCTCGAAGGCCAGGCCGGCGGTGAGGTCGTCAGGCCCAGGCTGCCGGGGCCGCTGGCCGAGGTCGGCAGCTCGCCGGAGCAGGTCCCCGGCTGCCACCGGGAGGCGTACGCGGCGGCCGCCGGCCCCATGGTGCGCGCGCCGGGGCCGGGGATGCCGGTGACCAGGGTGAATGCCCCGGAGAACCCGGTGCCGTCCTCGCTGGTGACGGCGTGCTCGTTCACCCGGGCCGGGATGCCGGGGATCTCCCCGGGATCCGCGCCGTTGCGGCGCATCCTCCGGGGTCTCGCCCGGGCCGGCGATCCGGGCGAGCCGGGCGGAAACGGCCCGGCCGGCGGTCAGCCGGCCAGCTCGTCGGCGGCGGCGGCGAAGGCCGCGGTGTGCGCGTCCACGTCGGCGCTGGTGGTCGCCGGGCACATCAGCGCCATGTTGTGGAACGGCGTGATCAGCACCCCCCGGTTCGCCAGGTACAGGTGCAGGTACTCCTCGACCTGCGGGTCCGCGGCCGCGCGCGAGGCGGTGCCGTCGCGCGGCGGCTCGGGGCAGAACCGGTACTCGGCGCGGGCGCCGAGCTGCGTGACGTGCCAGGGGAGCCGCCGGCTGGCGATCACCTCCCGGACCCCGGCGGTGAACCGGCCGGCGAGGGCGATCATCTCCGTGAACGCCTGGTCGGTGAGCACGTGCTCCAGGGTCGCGCGCATCGCCGCGACCGACAGCGCGTTCCCGGCGAGCGTGCCGCCGACCCCGCCGGTGTCCACCAGGTCGGCGGTCTCGTCGGACAAGATCCGCTCGGCCAGGGCGGCCGACAGGCCGTAGGCGCCGCACGGGATCCCGCCGCCGATCGACTTGCCGATCGTGACGATGTCGGGGTCCAGGCCCCAGGCGCGGGTGCAGCCGCCGGGCCCGGCGCTGAACGTGTGGGTCTCGTCGTTGATCAGCAGCGTGCCGTGGGCGCGCGTGACCTCGCGGACCGCCTCCAGGTAGCCGGGCTCGGGCAGCACGATCCCCATGTTCGTCATCGCCGGCTCCATGAGCAGCGCCGCGACGTCGCCGTGGGCGAGCTCGCGCTCCAGGGCCGCCGCGTCGTTGAACTCCGCCGCCCGGGTGGTGAGCGCCGGGTCCACCGGGGCGCCGGTGTTCCCCTCCCTCGGCCGCGGCCCGTCCGGCGTGGCGACCACGAACGACTCGTCCACGCTCCCGTGGTAGCAGTACGAGAACACCGCCACCTTCGGCCGCCCGGTGACCTGCCGGGCGATCCGCAGCGCCCACCGGTTGGCGTCCGTGGCCGAGAGGGTGAACGACCAGCGCGCCGGGCCGAACCGCCGGGCCAGGTCGGCGGCCACCCAGGCGGCGTCCTGCGTGGGCAGCATCGTGGTCGCCCCGCCGAAGTCGACGTAGCGGCGGGTGACCGCGGCCCGGACCGGCTCGGGGGAGTGGCCGGCCATCGCCCCGGTGTCGCCGAGGCAGAAGTCGGCGAAGGCGTTCCCGTCGATGTCGGTGATCCGCGCCCCGCGGGCGGTGGACAGGTACAGCGGGAACCCGCCCGGCCACTTGCGCATCCAGGTCATCGGGACGCCGCCGAGCAGGTGCTCGCCGGCCTGCTCGAACGCGCGCCGTGACGAGGGGTGCCGCGCCGCGTACTGCCGCCGCTCGCGGGCGATCAGCCCGGCGAGCCGGTCGCGGTCAACGTGGCTGCGCGCTGCCTGGCTCGGTGTCATCCTCGGCCTCCGGATCCCGGAGACCGACTGTATCGGACCAGGTCGCGGCGCCGCCGCCGGCGCCGGCCGGCCACAGGTCCGCGGCGGCGGGCAGCCCGCGGCGCGGCACCGGCACCGGCAGCGGCGTCGTCCGGTCGTGGGACCGGTGCACGGCGAGCACCTGCTGGTGGTAGGCCTCGAGCTCGGCGGTGAAGCCCGGGTCGGCGTAGGGCCGGCCGTCCACCAGCGGGCCCTGCGTTCCCTCGATGACCGCGACCACGTCCTCGCCGGAGATCGTCTTGTGCGACTCCAGCGCGTGGGCGACCGACAGGACCGCCGCCCGGTGCTTGGCGAGCATCGCCGAGGTCCGCTCCGCCAGCTCGGCCAGGCGCGCCTCGGCGCGGCGGCCGAGCCCGGTCTCCAGCACGTTCCGGTCGTTGCCGTCGGCGACCGGGTGCGCCCCGGCGGGCGCCCGGGTCACCGCGTGCGAGCCGAACTGCCCGCCCATGCCCCACAGCCCCTCCATCGCCAGGGCGATCGTCGTGGCGTTCTGCAGGTCCCCGGAGACCCCGGAGCTGGAGTCCCCGTCGAAGAACATCCGCTCCCCGACCAGCGAGGCGAGGCTGACCATGATGTCCGCCTCGTACTCCCCGCGCCAGGAGGTGAACTGCTCCTCGATCGGGATCGGCTTGACGAAGCCGAGGTAGTCCGAGCCCTTCTCGATCGTGGCCGTGTCGATCACGTTCCGCTTCTGCACCAGGTGGCTGATCACCGCGTGGCAGGCCTCGTGGATCGCGACCGCGTGCCGCTCCCGCTCCACGTACTCCACGCCCTCGGACGGGCCGACGCTCTTGAGCAGCTTGGCCCGCAGGACGTCGTTCCAGGTGATCGTCGTCCGGCCGTCCCGGAGCGCCACGATCAGCGCCTCGTTCACCAGGTCCTTGATCGTCGCGCCGGTCGCGTACGGGGTGATCGTCGCCAGGTGATCGACCTGCTCGTCGGTGATCTCGTGGGCGACCTTCGCCAGGTAGCCCTGGTAGGTCCGCTTGCGGCCCTCCTTCGACGGGTAGCCGACCCGGTACACGCGGTCGATCCGGCCCGGCCGCAGCAGCGCCTCGTCGAGCGCGCTCGGCATGTTCGTGGCCATCATGATCAGGATCCGGTACTTGGGCGGCGGCTTGGGCCGCATGCCCAGCGTGCGGCGGACCACCCGGTTGAGGAAGCCGCGCGGCTTCTTCAGGCCGCTCATCTCGGTGAGCAGGGCCTGGAGCGTTCCCATCCCGCCCCCGCCGCCGTAGACCGGGAGCATCTGCCGGAAGCGCCCGCCCGGGCGCGGCGCCGGCGCGGCCTGCCGGGCGTCCCGGATCGCGCGGGCGAACAGCGCCGAGCGGGTGTCCTCGGACAGGTAGCTGAACCCGTGGCAGGCCGCGTGCGGGCTGACCGGGCCGAACCCCGCCGGGCCGCCGGTCCCCACGCCGGCGCCGCGGTTGCCGAGCGAGTCCGCCTCGTCGAAGAACACGATCACCCCGCCGTAGCGGACCGCGAGCCTGCGCAGCCGGCGGAAGAGCGACTTCACCTTCAGGATGCCGACGCCGAAGAACATGTTGATGAACGCGCCGGGGTCCACGAACACGAACGGCTTGCCGGTCTCCCCGGCGACCGCCTCGGCCATCAGCGTCTTGCCGGTGCCCGGCGGGCCCCACAGCAGGATGCCGCCGGGGACGTACCCGCCGTGCTCCTCGATCGACTCGGGGTCCTCCAGGTAGACCATGTTCTCCTTGACCCGCTCCAGCACGTGGTCCTGGCCCCACACGTCGGAGAACCGGGTCTTGATGTCGTCGGGGTAGTAGACGTCCACCCCGCCCTTGGACATGTACCAGAAGATCGCGACGAACTGCAGGATGCCGAGCGAGACGATCGCCGTCACGTAGATGATCAGCGGCAGCGCCCGCAGGATCGTCCCCGGCAGCAGGAACAGGCCGTTCCACGGGGTCGTGTGGTAGGCCTTGCCGAGGATCAGCGCGGCGATCACCAGGGCGATCAGCCACTTGGCCGCCCGGGCCATCCGGAACCTGGTCCAGTCCGACAGGCGCCGCCCGGCCCGCTCCACCGACCCGAAGATCCCCCGGGTCCACAGCTGGTGGTAGCCGCCCCAGTGCTCCTGGACCAGGTAGTTCACCTGGCGCAGCGCCTCGAGGCCGGCCAGCGCGATCACCCACAGGCCCTTGCGGACCTGGTCCCGGGCCGCGTCGGTGAACGACATGATCGGGAAGCTCGCCATCTCCGACCAGACGAGCACCAGCCAGACCAGGGCGAGCAGGACCAGGAACTTCAGCCGGTCCCACAGCGGGAGCGGCTTGCGGGTGCGCCCGGCCGGATCGCCGGGCCGCCGGGCGCCGGCCGGCCGGGCGCCGGGGCGCGCGGGTCTGCGGGTCATGACGAGCCTTTCACGGTGAACGAGCGCACCACCGCGTCGATCTGCGCCTGGTTGGCCAGGAAGCACGCCTGGTCGCACTGGACGACCAGCAGGTACAGCTTGGTCGTGTCGCTGTTGGTGAGCACCACCTGGGTGTAGACCTCGGGGATCCCGCCGACCGAGACCTCGTAGCGCTCGCCGATCCCCCGGACGCCGCCGCCAGCGGTGATGATCGAGGCGCCGAGGTCGCGCAGCGCGGGCAGCTTGATCCCGGCGGCGGCGTACTGCCGGCGGCGCTGGGAGGTCACCGGCACCAGCAGGTCGCGCATCAGGTCGAACGACAGGGCGCCGCGGAGGGCGGGGTTCATCACCTGCACGCTCGCGTAGACCACGGGCTCGGCGGCCACCGAGAAGATGTCCGCCGCGGACGGCGTGCGGGCCGCGTCGAACGCCGCCGACCAGACCAGCGAGCCGCCGCCCGCCCCGGCCGGGCCGGAGCCGAGCACCGCGCGCTGCTCGGCCGCGAGCGTGGTCGCGCTGACCTGCCGCCAGCCCGCGGGCACCTCGAAGAAGACCTGGTTGGGCACGCTGCCCACGAACCGGTACGCGGACGCGCCGCACCCGGCGACCGCCGCGGCCGCGGCCGCCGCGGCCGCGAGCGCCGCGAGGACCCTGAACGGGTGCCGTACGCTCAAGGTGGCTCCTGCTGTGTGGCCGACCCGTGTCCCCTGCGCGGCCAGCTGCCCTCTTCGAGTATGCGACCGCTCGCGGCAAAGCACCAGGTACGAGCGGCGTGACCGGGTTCCGGGCGGCATCGCCGGGACGCTGCCGCGAGTTCTTGGCAATCTCTGGAGTTCAGTGGAAAAGCAGGGTTGCGTGCGCTAGGCTGCGGCCATGGCACAGCTGGCCGAGGAGCTGGAGCGGCGCATGGAGGAACTGCGCGCCGAGATCCGCCGGGCCGTCATCGCCGGGGACCGCGCCCGGGCGTCCGAGCTGCGCCGCCGCCTGAGGGCCACCGACCGGGAGTGGGAGGAGGCCCTCGCCCGCCTGGCCGCGCCACAGGCTCCGGGCGGGCCGGGGCCAGGAGCCGGGCCCGGCCCGGGGGCTGACGCCGGCGAGCCGGCCGGAAGGCGCGGCGGGGCGCTGCTGACCGTGCGCGAGCGGGTCCACCAGGCCCTCACCCTGCTCGGGGCGCCCGCCGCGCCCCGCCTGATCGTCGCCGTGTACGAGGCGTTCTACGCCGGCGAGCTGCCCGCCGCCCGGCTGACCAGCCTGCGCCGGGACGAGGAGCGCTCGTTCCGCTCCGCCCCGCACGCCCGCCCGTACTACCTGTGCGCCGCGCTCAGCGCCGACCTGCTCGCCCCGGCCCGGGGCCTGCTGGCCGTCTCCACCTGGCCGATGGAGCGGCGCGTGATCGGCCCGCTGAGCCCGCGCGTGGACTACCTGACCGCGGCGATCGGCGTCGCCGAGCGGCTGCTGGCGACCGGCCAGCCGCCCGCGGCGGCCCGCCGGCTGCTGTGGCGGTTCGCGGTGAACATCCCCGGCGCCGCGTCCGGCCCGGCCGGGCTGGACCCCGGGCAGGTCGCCGCCGCCGCCCGCGCCGAGCTGGCGGTCCACGCCGACGCCGACGCCGCGCACCGCGCGGCGGCCGCCCGCCGAGCGCTCGACCAGCTGGACTCCGCCGGGCAGCTGTTCGGCGGCGGCGGCCTGCGCCTGCTGCGCGGCGGCGCGGCGAGATGAGGCCCCGCCCGGCGCGGGCCGCCCCGGCCCGCCGCCCCGGAGCGCGCCCCCGGGGCCCGGCCCGCCGCCGGGCGCCACAACCTGTGACCCTGTCTGACCCGAGGAACGCAGGGACCGACATGAACGCAGTCGAGGCCCGGCTGGACCGGCTCCGCGGCTCCGCGGCGCCCCGGGCCCACAACGCCCGCACGATCTCGGCGCTGGCCAGCAACCCCGGCTGCGCCCGCCGGGCCGTCATGGACGCCGCCGGGGTGGACAAGCAGCGGGTCGCCGCCCACGTGGGCCACCCCGCGCCGTTCGGGCAGTCCCAGTTCGCGATCACGCGGGGCAACGCGTTCGAGGCACAGGTCAAGGCCGGCGGCTGCGCCCAGCTGCTGCGCCTGCTCCGCGAGCGGCTGCGCCTGCCGATCCCGGAGGTCTCCTACGCCAACCTGGACGACGTCGCCGGGGACACGAGCAACAAGGTCAGGCACGCCCGCACCCGGGCGCTGCTGGCCCGGGCCGCCGCCTCCGGACAGGACGCCGGGACGCTCTTCGACCACCCGCTGCTGCGCCTGCGGGCCGGCGGCAGGGCCGTGTACCTGGAGCCGGACCTGATCGCGTTCCAGCTCCGCGGCCGGTTCCACGTCGTGGAGATCAAGTCCTTCGCGGTCATCGACGGCCAGGCCGACGGCGGCAAGGTCGCCGCCGCGGTCATCCAGTCCGCGGTCTACGTCCTGGCCCTGCGCGACCTGCTCGCCGAGCTGGGCACCGGCCCGGAGGCAGTCTCCGACGAGGTGGTCCTGGTCTGCCCCAAGGACTTCTCCAACGAGCCCACCGCCGCCCTGCTCGACGTCCGCAAGCAGCTCACCGTGCTGCGCCGCCAGCTCGCCCGGCTGGATCGGATCGAGGACCTGCTCGCGCAGATCCCGCAGGCCGTCACCTTCGACCTGGAGCCCGACGCGGCCGGCGTCCCGCGCCGGGACCGGCGGGCGCTGGAACTGGCGATCGGCGCCGTGCCCGCCCGCTATACGCCGGAATGCCTGGAGACCTGCGAGATGTGCCGCTTCTGCCGGGAGGAGGCGGCCGGCTCGACCGCGGCGCTCGGCCGGGCCACGCGCGATGACCTCGGCGGGATCGACGACATCGGCACGGTGCTCGAGCTCGCCCGGGGCAGCGTTCCCCCGGCCGATCACCAGGCGGAGGCCGCGGCGGCGATCCGCGCGGCGGCCAGGATGCGCGGCGAGATCCTCGGGGCCACCGGATGAGCGTGCTGACCGCGCTCGCGCGGGCGCAGGCGTGGCAGGCGGGCCGGGCGCAGCCGGTCGCCACGGTCCGCCACGTCCACGTCGCGCCGCGCCCGTTCGTCTTCGTCCCGCTCGCCCTCGCCGGGGAGGCCTGCGCGCCGCTCGCCGCGATGGCCGGGGACGACCCGGCGGACCCGCGGCTGCTCGTGGTCGCCCAGCCGCGGAACCGGACCCAGCGGTTCGCGTTCGCCGCCGAGCTCGGCCGGGAGCTCCTGCGCTACATCGGCGGGTTCCCGGCCGGGGGCGCGGGGGAGGAGGGCGCGGGCGCGGCGGCTGACAGGGGCACGGCCGGCCAGGGCGCGGGAGAGGGCGGCGAGGGCGAACGGGCCGTCCCCCCGGACGCCCCGCAGGTCTGGCTGCCCAACCGGGCGGGGATCGGGTTCACCCGGCTGCTCGGCCGGTCCACCCGGTTCCGGCGGGCCGAGGGCGAGCACGCCGTCGACCCGGTCGTCCCGGTCCTCGGCCGGTGGCTCACCTTCCTCGCCGAGCGCTCCGAGCATCCCGGGTCCTGCCTGATGCTCGCGGCGACGGAGGCGCTGGCGCTGCACTGGGCGACCGGCCAGAGCCCGGCCGAGGACCTGAACCTCGCCTCCCTCATCGGCTGGATCGACCCGCCGGCCTGGACCGACGGCCGGGAGGCGGCCCGGGCGGCGGAGGACCCGCTCGCCTGGCCTCCCGCCGGCCCGGCCACCGACCCGGGCTTCGACAACGAGGTGCTCGCCCGGCTGATCGCCGCGTGCGACCGGGCCGAGGCGGGCGGCGGCGAGGCGGCGCGGGCGAAGGCGGCGCTGGGCGAGGCGCTGGCCGGGCAGCTCGAGCCGGCCTGGCGGCTCACCTGGCGGGCGATCGGGCTGCTGCGCGCCCTGCCGGAAGGCGGGCACGTGGCCGGGCGCTGGGAAGCCGACCGCCGGGCGTTCGGCTGGCACGCCGCCCACCTGCGGGACGGCGGCCCGCCGCAGCCCAGGCGGGACTCGGCCGTGGCCGCCGCCCGCCGGCTGGACAGCATGGAGCGGGCCGCCGCGTCCCTGGCGGTGCAGCGGGCGCTCGACGACCCGCTGGTGATGGCCGAGCACCGCCTGGCCGGGGAGGCGCTGGCCGGGCGGGTCACCGCCGCCGAGCCGGACCGCGTGATCACCGGGCCGTCCGGCCGGCGCGTGCTGCGGCCCCTCGTCACGGTGCGGACGCACGACCCGGTGAGCGTCGAGCCCGGCACCGTCCTGGCCCCGCCGGGCCGGCCGAATCAGCATGCCCGCGTCGAGTCGGTGGCGCCGCTGGGCGCGCGCGGGGCCGGGATGGCCGGGGCCAGCGGGGCCAGCGGGGCCAGCGGGGCCAGCGGGGCCGGCGCCGGGGCGGCCGGGGAGACCGAGGTCGTGCTCGAGCTGTCCGGCGGGATGGGGCAGCGGCTGACCCCGGCGCCCGGCAGCGTGCCGGGGGTGGGCGACTGGGTGTGCTACGCGACGCTCCGGGACGAGTACCAGCCGCCCGCCGGCTTCCCCGAACCGGAGCAGACGCCGTGGACGCACGGCGGCCCGCCGCGGCCCTACGAGCCGACCGACGAGGACGCGCGGGAGGCCTGGTCATGACCGGGGAGATGCGGGCGCAGAGGGCCGGCGGCGCCGGGGGGGATGGCGGGGCCGGGAGGCATGATGGCGCCCGGGGGCATGGCGGGGCCGGGGCGGTGGAGCTGGCCCGGCGGGCGGCCGACGACATCCTGGGCGCGCTCGCGGCGCTGTCGGCCGGGACGCCCGGGCCCGCGCCCGGCAGCGCGGGGGCGGGATCCGCCGGCGCCGGCGAGGCGATCGCCGGGCGCGGGCTCGTGGTCGACTCCCCGCCCGGCGCGGGCAAGTCCACCCTGGTCGCCCGCGCCGCCCTGCGGCTCGCCGGCGCGGGCGAGCCGGTCATGGTCGTCGCCCAGACCAACGAGCAGGTGGACGACCTCGCCGTCCGGCTCGCCTCGCTGAGCCCCCAGCTGCCGGTGGGCCGGCTCTCCGCAGCCGACTACGTCCAGACCGAGCGGGTCGCCCGGCACCCGCGCGTGACCGTCGGCAGGCAGCCGGCCGACCTCAGCGGGTGCCAGGTGATCGTGGCGACCGCCGCCAAGTGGGCGAGCCTCACCGGCGACGCGGCATGGCCGTGGGCGATCATCGACGAGGCCTACCAGATGCGCTCGGACATGCTCCTGCGCATCGCCGGCCGGTTCGGGCGGGCGCTGTTCGTGGGCGACCCCGGGCAGCTCGACCCGTTCACCGTGGTGCGGACCGAGCGGTGGACCGGCCTGCCGTGGGACCCGCAGGTCTCCGCCGTCGCCGTGCTGCTCGCCCACAACCCCGGCCTGCCGGTCCGCCAGCTGCCGGTGTCCTGGCGCCTGCCCGCATCGGCCGCGCCCGTGGTGTCGGAGGCCTTCTACCCCTTCTCCGGGTTCATGGCCGGGACCGGGCCGGGGGAGCGGTCGCTGTCGTTCCAGGCGGCCGGGTTCGGCGCCGGCCCGGCCGACGAGGCGATCGAGCTGGCCGCGCGGGACGGCTGGGCGCTGTACGAGATGCCGGCCCGGCACGCGCCGCGCACCGACGGCGAGGCGGTCGCCGCGTGCGCGCGCCTGGCGGAGCGGCTGCTCGCCCGCGGCGCGATCGCGGTGTCGGAGCTGGCGCCCGGCGGCCGGCCGGTGACCGGCGACCGGATCGCGATCGGCACCGCGCACCGGGACCAGGCGCGGGCGGTCCGCCAGGCGCTGCGGGACCTGGCCGCCGCGCCCGCCGGCGGGGCGGCGGGCCCGCTTGCCGCCGAGCTCGGCCGGGTCACGGTCGACACCGCCAACCGGCTCCAGGGGCGCGAGTTCGACGTCACGATCGTGCTGCACCCGCTGAGCGGGCGCGTCGACGCCGACGAGTTCCACCTCGAATCGGGCCGGCTCTGCGTGCTCGCCTCCCGCCACCGGCACGCCTGCGTGGTGGTCGCCCGGGCCGGGATACCCGAGCTGCTGGACGCCCACCCCTCCCGCGAGCCGGTCCACATCGACGTCCCGGCCCGGTTCCCCGATGGCTGGGAGGCGCACCACTCGGTGATGGCCCACCTGGCGGCCAGGACGGTGCGGGCGTGGTGAGGCAGATGGGCGGCGGCTCGCGGGCCGCGCCCGGCGGTCCCGGGGCCGGCCCGCGGCCGGCCCCGGGAGGCAGCGGGAGCGCGGCCATAGCCGCGATTGCCGGTAACAAACCCCCGCCCGACGCAGGGCGTTCCCCATCCGCAATGGAGCCGCTGCCTGGATCAACGTTAGCGGCAGGTGCGACCTGGGCCTGCAGGGCGAGCCAGCTGCCCGCTGAGGTCGCGCCGGCGCGTCAGGATCACGTAGGCCGTCACGCGCAGCCAGCGAGGCCAGGGCAGGCGCGATATCCACCGCAGGTGGGCGAGCAGCGGGTCGGGAGCTGGACGCGGGCGCCCCCGCCGGGCGCGACGGTGTCTCGTCCTTGGCTGAGGATACCACACTTCGGCCGCGGTAACGTGCCGGCTGCACTCACCCCAATGGTGAGCCCCCGACCCAAGCGCGAAGGAGAGAATGCCATGACGGAGCTGGCGGATCGGCTCGCGGCGGCGACGGCGAGCGAGCGGGCGCACACGGCGATCGTGGTGCGCGCCACCTACCAGCCAGTGGGAGGCCACGGGCGGACGATCATGCCGCCGACCTACCCCGCAGCGGACAACGAGCGCGACCCGGGCGCGCACTACCTGATCGCCGAACGGCTCGTCGACGGGCAGAGCCGGAAGGCGGTCGTGATCGACCAGGAGCCGTCACAGGCCAACCGGATCGAGGAGGCCCTGCGCGACGCCTGCTACCAGGGGCGGCTGCAGCTGCCGCTCTTCGAGATGACCGTCCCCACCGAGCTCGGGGAGATCCGCCTCACCTCCCTGGACTTCCCGCACCGGTACGCCGACGCCTACCTGCGGGACAGCCTGGTGGACGGTGTCCGCTTCGACCAGAGCCC
>JAJPIV010000013.1 GCA_021324595.1 Actinomycetota bacterium
TCACCGCCGCCCAGCTCCGCGACCGCACCGACCGCCGCGCACCGGCCCCCGAACGCCCGGGCCAGGCACCACCGCCCGGCCACTGGCTGATCCCGCTCACCGTCCCCCAGATCCGCCGCCTGCTCGCCGCCACCGCGGCCCGGCTCTGGCCACCAGGCCACATCGAGCACTGGCCGGCCTGGATGAGGACCCACCAGGCCCGCGCCCGATGGCTCCACCAGCGCGCCCGCCCGGAACGAGATCAGCAGATCACCATGAACCCGCTGGTTATCAAGCCATTGGCGGCTGCCGTACTAGCGGCCGCGCTGTGCCTCCTCGGATGGTCGTCCTGGCAATGGGGCCGGTCGGTGATCGCCCTCAGGTGCATGGAGATGGCCTTGGAAGCGATCCCCGGGTATCAGCTCGCGAAGCTGCTCCGCAGGTGCATCCTGTCGGGATTTAACCCTGCGGAGTTCTCCAAGAGCATCACTACCGCCTACATCGCTCAGGCCTACGCCGAGCCCGGCGGCCCGCAGAATAACCACGGGCCGCAAAGAGGACCCCAGGCCGTAGAATCCTCACGCCGTAGTCCGCCTCACAGAAAGGGAAACACAATGCCATCCAGCACAACGCGGCGTACCGCGAACGGCTGCCTGATCCTCATCACCGCCTGCATTATCGCCATCGCCGTGACGGTCGTCCTCACCACCTCGGGCGGTAGCGGCACCAGCACCGGCACCAGCACCAGGACCGGCACCAGCACCAGGACCGGCACCGCCGCCACCACCGGCCACCACGCCAGGCAGCACATCCGCTATCAAGTGGAGTTCACCGTCACCGGGCACGTCATCGGCGCGGTCACCATCGAATACGGCGCAGCCGGGCACGTGCGGCTCGCCCCGATCCTCAGCTTCCACGGCACGCCCCTCCCCTGGCACGCCATCCTCCGCTACGACAAAGCCGCCGCCGGCTACATCCTCAGCGCAGGCGTCGCCGGACCCGGCACCGTCACCTGCCAGATCCTCCTGAGAGCCACATCCGGCGGACGGACCGCCTCCATCCCCTTCAGCACGAGCCACGCCAGAGGCCCGCGCGGCATCTGCCGGGTCCTCGCCAGGAACTGATGGCCATGAACAACCCCCCTCCCGGCGATGGTCATGCACGTTGCGGCGCGCGGACGCGCAGCGGCGGCAACTGCCGCCTGCCGGCAGGGCACGGCACCGGTCACGTGGGAATCGGCCGGTGCCGCCTGCACGGCGGCAGCACCCCCACCCACGAGCGGGCCGCTGAGCGGCGGCAAGCGGAGGCCGCCGCCCGGCGGCTCGGGCTCGACCTCGACGACATCTCGCCCGGGGAGGCGCTGGCCCGCGAGATCGCCCGGTCGGCGGCTCTCGTCGCCTCGTACTCCGCCATGCTCAGCGAGCTGGATGAGGCGGAGCTCACGTGGGGGCTGACGCAGCGGCGGATCCGGCCCGGGCCGGCCGGGCAGCCGCAGGTGGAGGTCGTCCAGTCGGCCGTATCCATCCGCTGGTCATCCTCCTCGACCGGGAACGGGCGGCGTTGCGGCTGACGATCGAAGCCGCCCACCGGTGCGGCATCGACGAGCGGATGGCGAGCCTGGCCGAGCGGTGGGGGGAGCGCATCAGCTACCTGATCGACGCGGTGCTCCGTGACCTCGAGCTGACGGAGGAGCAGAGGGCACGGGTGCCGCAGATCGTCCCGCGCCGGCTCTGGGAGATGGCGTCATGATCCTCCGGAGGGCACCGCGCCAGCTGGCCGGCCGCCGCGTCCCGGGCGAGGCGCCCGCCGCGTAGCCTGCTGGCCGCCGGACGGGGCCACGATCGCTGCCCGGCGTAGTAATAGGACAACGCCCAGGCGATGTCCGTTTTGAAGATCCGGCTGACGTGGGGGACGTCCTCCTGGTGCGGTAGTGCGGGCTTGGTGTCCCAAACGCAGCCCGGAAGGACGTCCTTGTGGGCAAGAGTAGTAGTAGTGGCACGACGCGGGGGGACCGTTGACGCGACGCGCGGCGGGAGCGCCTTCGGGCGATGCTGCCGCGCGACGGCGCGGTGGTCGGGATCGACCTGGCCGAGGACAAGCAGGCGATCGCGGTGGTCGGCCATGACGTGCGGGTGCTGGCCCGCAAGACGGTGCGGGTGAAGGCGTTCCGGCTGGGTGAGGCGCTGGACTGGGCGCGGGCCAAGGCCCGGGAGAAGGGATTCGAGAAGGTCACGGTGGCGTGCGAGCCGACCGGGCCGCGGTGGCTGCAGGTGCAGCGGCTGTGCGCCGAGCGGGCGGTTCCGCTGGTGTGGATCCAGCCGCTGATGTCGCGCATCGCCCGCGGGCAGCAGGATGACACCAGGCACAAGACCGGCGAGGCCGACTGCGTGCTGATCGCGCGGCTGGCCGTCGAGCTGCACTGCTATATCCCTGAGGAGCTGGATGAGGCCTGGTCGCACCTGCGTCACCTGGGCCGGCGCCGCGAGCAGCTGATCACGCTGGCCACCGCCTCGGGCCAGCGGATCGCCGGCTTCTTGTTGGTGGCCTGGCCGGCCGTCACCGAGGCGTGCGCGCAGCCGCTGAAGTCGCTGACCTGGCTGAGCGCAGTGCAGCTGGTCACCTGCCAGTGCGGCGCCGACCCGGCCAGGCTGGCCGCCATGGGCTTGGAGGAGTTCACCGCCCTGGTCCGCGACGCTGTCGGCGGTTGGGGCGGCAAGAGGGCCTGGGGGCCGGTCTGCGCCGCGATCTTCGCCGCGCTGACCGGCACCGAGGGCGCGGTGACGTGGTCGCGCCGCGGGCTTTTCCGCCGCTGCGCCGACGAGCTGGGCGACCTGCAGCACGCCCGGGCGGAACTGCGGAAGGCAGAGGCCGACATGGCCGGCGCCCTGGGCGAGCTGGGCCTGTCCCGGCTGGGCGACATCCCGGGCCTGACCGCTGCCGGCGCGGCCGCGATCCTGGCCGAGCTCGGTGACCCGCGCCGCTACGACAGCTCATCCTCGGTGGTCAAGCACGCCGGGATGTCGCCGTCCGGCAACGCCTCCGGCACGTTCTACGGCCAGGCGCACATCTCCCGCCGCGGCCGGCCCGGGCTGCGGCTCGCCGTCTGGCGCGCGGTGTGGCCGATGCCGCGGTTCAACCCGGTGATGGCCGGGAAATACCAGCGCCTGACCGCCGATGCCGACGCCGCGGCCGAGCGGGCCGCCGGCCGGGACGGCGCCGCGCCCGGCCAGGTGACGGGTGCGGCCGCCGCGGCGGCCGCCCGCCGCGCCAAGGCCAGGGTCGCGTGCGCGGCCGCGCTGGATCTACTACCTCGTCGTCCACGACGCATCCTGGGACCCGCCGCGTCCGGCCGCACCGCTGACAGCCCGGCGGAGGCCGCCTGAGCAGCACTTGCATCCCTCGCGCCCTGCAAGGGCGCCTCAGACCCGATTCCGCGAATAGATCTGGTGGCTTGGCCGTGTAGATGCTGATGGGTGCCGCTCTGGCCTGGGATGATGATCATTGCTAAGTGATTATCGTCCGGACCGGGAGAGGCACCCATCTGGTGAA
>JAJPIV010000063.1 GCA_021324595.1 Actinomycetota bacterium
GCTCCCCTATGTGCCCGGCACGCAGGGGGTGGGGATCGTCGAACAGGCGCCGGCGCTGGCGGCCGGCCAGCGGGTCTGGTTCACGTGCGACGCCGGCACCCGCCCGGGCGACGGCTCGCTGGCGCAGTGGTGCGTGGCCGACGAGGCGGCGGTGCTGCCCCTGCCCGGCTCGGTGAGCGACGACCTGGTCGCGGCGCTCGGGCTGTCGGCGATCGCCGCGTGGATGGCGCTGACCTGGCGCGGCGGCCTGGTGGCCGGCGAGCGCGTGCTGATCCTGGGGGCCAGCGGGACGGTCGGCCAGGTCGCGGTCCAGGCCGCCCGGCTACTGGGCGCGGCGCGAGTCGTCGCCGCCTGCCGCGATCCGCACGGCCGGGCACGGGCCGCCGAGCTCGGCGCCGACGCGGTCGCCGACCTGTCCGGCGCCCCGGACGCGATCGCGGCCGACCTGGCCCGCGCCTGCGCCGGGCCGGTGGACCTGGTCCTCGATCCGGTGTGGGGCGCGCCGGCGCAGGCCGCGCTCGGCGTCCTGGCGCCGCGGGGCCGCCTGGTCAACCTCGGCTCCTCCGCCGGGGCCGTGGCCGCCCTGGACTCCGCCCGGCTGCGCAGCCAGATGATCAGCGTGCTCGGCTACACGAACGCCGCGCTCGCCGCCGGGCAGAGGGCGGCAGCGCTCACCGCGATCCTGCGCCACGCCGCCGCCGGCGAGATCACCGCCGACCGGGAGGCGTTCCCGCTCGAGCGGGTGTCGCAGGGCTGGTCGCGATGCGGCCAGCCACCCCACCGCAGGCCGGTGATGCTGCCCTGACCGCCGGCCCCGGCCGGGGACCGGGCGAGAAGGGCGCCGAGAAGGCCGGCGAGCCGGGCGCGCGCCCGGCTCGCCGGCCCAGCCACCAACCCGCCGACTGAGTGAGCAAGCACGAGGGGGCCTCGTCGTGCCCTCGGCCACGACGCCTGCGCGGCGCCGCGCCGGCGGCCACCCCTTACGCTGGGGACGTGCCGCCTTCCGCCCGCCCCCCCGTCAGGTCCTGAACGCGGATGGACGTCAGGAGCTGGCTGAGCCTGGCCGCCGACTCGGTGCGGCGCTGGGAGGCGGGGCACCCGCCGTACCAGGTCCACCCGTCGCTTGAGGTCAGCGACGAGCGCTTCGCCGCGGCCTTCGGCGCGCTCGCCGACCGCATGGCCGGGAACTACCCGTACTTCCACCCGTCGTACGCGGGCCAGATGCTCAAGCCGCCGCACCCCGCCGCGGCGGCCGCCTACCTGGCCGCGATGCTGGTCAACCCGAACAATCACGCGCTCGACGGGGGCAAGGTCACGTCCGAGCTGGAGAAGGAGGCGGTGGCCAGGCTCGCGGCCATGTTCGGGCTGCCGGCCCACCTCGGCCACCTCACCAGCAGCGGCACGATCGCGAACCTGGAGGCCCTGTGGGTCGCCCGGGAGCTGCACCCTGGCCGCGGGGTGGCCTACAGCGAGGACGCCCACTACACCCACGGCCGGATGTGCGGCGTGCTCGGCATGCCGGGGACCGCGGTCCCGGCCGACGCCGCGGGCCGGATCGACGTCGGCGCGCTCGACGAGCTCCTCGCGGGCGGCCGGATCGGCACCGTCGTGGCGACCGCGGGGACGACCGGGCTCGGCGCCATCGACCCGGTCCACGAGGTGCTCGAGGTGGCGCGCCGGCACGGGGCGCGGGTCCACGTGGACGCGGCCTACGGCGGGTTCTTCACGATCCTGGCCGGGCAGCCGGGCCGGGCGGGCCTGGACCCGCGGCCGTGGCGGGCGATCGCCGGGTGCGACTCCGTCGTGGTGGACCCGCACAAGCATGGCCTGCAGCCGTACGGGTGCGGCGCGGTGCTGTTCGCCGACCCGTCGGTCGGCCGCCTCTACGCGCACGACTCGCCGTACACCTACTTCACCTCCGACGAGCTGCACCTCGGCGAGATCAGCCTGGAGTGCTCCCGGGCCGGGGCCGCCGCGGCCGCGCTGTGGCTGACCCTGGAGCTCTTCCCGCTCGCCCCTGACGGCCTCGGCCGGGTGCTCGCCGCCTGCCGGGAGGCCGCGCTCGACCTCACCGGCCTGCTGGCGGCCTCCGGCCGGCTGCGCCTGTACCAGCCGCCCGAGCTGGACATCGTGAGCTACTTCCCGGCCGGGGGGCGGGACAGCCTGTCCGCGATCGACGAGGCGTCGGCCCGCCTGCTGGCCGCCGGGATGGCCGACCCGGCCGGCCCGGTGTTCGTCAGCACGCTCACGGTCACGGCCGGCGCCTTCGCCCGCCGCCACCCCGCGGTGGCCGCCGACCGGGACTCCGCGCGCATCCTGCGCAGCGTGCTGATGAAGCCGGAGGCGCTGACCTACGCCGGGGAGCTGTTCCGCAGGCTGGAGCGCCTGGCCACGCCCCCGTGAGCCGGCTGGCCGAGCTGATCGCGCCCTCCCGGCTGGGCCGCGGATTCCGCTGGCTGCTCGCCTCGTCCTGGGTGACGAACCTGGGCGACGGGATCACCCTCGCCGCCGGGCCCCTGCTCGTCGCTGCGCAGACCCGCGACCCGCTGGCCGTGGCGATGGCCGCGTTCCTGCAGCGGCTCGCCTGGCTGCTCGTCGGGCTGTACGCGGGGGCGCTGGCGGACCGGGTCAGCCGGCGCGCCATCGTCATCGCCACCGGGCTGGCCAGGGCGGCGATCCTGCTGGCGCTCATCGCCGCGATCCTCACCCGCCGGGTGGACACCGCGGTGGTGCTGGCGGCGCTGTTCCTGTTCGGGGTGAACGAGGCCTTCGGCGACACCGCGTCAGCCACCCTGCTGCCGATGCTGGTCGGCGGCGGCGACCTCGGCGTCGCGAACGCGCGGGCGCTCACCGGGGTGATCGTGTGGAACCAGATGGCGGGCCCGCCCGTCGGCGCGGCGCTGTTCGCCGCCGGCATGGCGTTCCCGTTCGCGGGCGAGGCCGTCTGCGTGCTCGCCGGGGTGCTGCTGATCACGCGGGTGCGCCTGCCGCCCCGGCCCGCGGGCGCCGGCCGGCGCCGGGTCCGGCGCGAGATCGGCGAGGGATGGCGCTGGCTGTGGGGGCATCCCGCGGTGCGCACGCTGGCGATCACGATCTTCGCGTTCAACGTCACCTTCGGCGCCGCCTGGTCGGTGCTGGTCCTGTACGCCCGGGAGCGGCTGGGCATGACCACTGTCGGCTTCGGGCTGATCACCACCGCCATGGCCGTGGGCGGGCTGGCCGGCACCGCCTGCTACGGCTGGCTGGAGCGGCACGTCCGGCTCGGCGACATCATGCGGGCCGGGCTCGTGATCGAGACGCTCACCCACCTCGCGCTCGCGCTGACCCGGTGGGCCTGGCTCGCCCTGATCGTCTTCACGATCTTCGGCGCGCACGCCTTCATCTGGGGGACCACCTCGACGAGCGTGCGGCAGCGGGCCGTGCCGGCCGGGTTCCAGGGCCGGGTCGCCAGCGTCTACCTGACCGGCAGCATCGGCGGCATCGTCATCGGCTCCGCGCTCGGGGGGCTGGTCGCCTCCGCGTGGGGGGTGACCGCGCCGTTCTGGCTCGCCTTCGCCGGCTCGGCCGTCATGCTCGCGGTGATCTGGCGGTCGCTGCCGCGGATCGCCCACGCCCAGGCCGCCGGCCGCCCCGCCGGCGGGCCCGCCGGCGCCACGGGACCGGTCAGCGAGCCGGCTCCCCCGCCAGCCTCGGCGTGACCTGCCGGCGGCCGGCGATGCGCAGGGCGGTGGCCACCAGCCGGCCGGCCCGCTCCCGGGCGGCCGGCTCCTGCGCGTACGCCTGCGCGACCAGCTCATCCGGGTCCTGGCCGGCCCTCACCGCCTCCTCCCGGCCCCCGGATGCGATCCACAGCGCGAGCTGCTGCCCGTCCACCTCGGGGTGGAACTGCACCCCCAGGTGCGGCCCGATCGAGTACGCCTGCACGCAGACCTCGTTGCGGGCCAGGATCACCGCCTGCCGCGGCGGCAGGCACTGGTCGCCGTGGAACTGCAGCCACGGGCCCGGCGGGATCGCCTCGGGGTCGGCCGGCTCGATCATCCGCCAGCCGATCTCCTTGCGGGGAGCCGGGATCACCCGGCCGCCGAGCGCGGCGCACAGCGCCTGCGCCCCGAAGCAGATCCCGAGCACGGGGACGCCCGCAGCATCCGCCTCGCGCAGCCACTCGACCTCGGCCGCGATCCACGCGCTCGGCTCGCCGTCGTCGTACACCGACGGGATCGCGCCGAGGACCACGACATGGCCGGCTCCGTCCAGGCCGGGCAGCGGCCCGTCGCCGGGGAACAGGTGCGTGGTCACCCGCGCGCCGAGCGCCGTGAACGCCTCTGCGACGAAGCCGGGCGAGTCCTCGGCGTGATGCCGGATCACGACCACCCGCCCGGGCCTGTGCCCGTTCGCCGCCTGTGACATTGCCGCGCGCTCCGTTCCCCGCCGGCCGTGGTTGCCTGGCGGTCGTGGTTCCCTGCCGAAGGTGCCGTTCCCGGCATCGCCGCCCGCGGCCCCACCCGCCCCGGCATCCGGGAGCGGCGCTCCCTATGAGCAGTTTGCCGGTTTCCGGCGAGCCGCGCCAGATGCACGCTCCCGGCGAAGGGCCGGCAGGCCGGGCGGGGCGGGCTGCCAGGCCGCCGATGAGGCCGCTCTCATCCCCGCCTCACGGCCAGGCCATGTCGCCCGGGCAGTGTGACAGGTGACGGCCACAGGGGCCGCACCACCGGAGGTGATCGTCATGGCACGAGTGGAGCACGCCAGCCGCGGGTTCGAGCGGGACCGCAGCCCCGACCACGGCAAGGAGGGCAGCCGGAAGGACCGGGGCGAGGACCGCTGGGAAGACGGCGGCAAGGACGAGTGAGCCAGGAGCTCCCTGGCCCGCGGGCGATGCCCGCGGGCCAGGGAGCGGCCCGCCGCGGGCGCGATGGCGGCTCAGCCTTCCAGGCGGCGCACCAGCCGGTACCCCGCCCCGCGGACGGTGGCGATCCGGTCCGCGCCGATCTTGTTCCGCAGGTACCGGACGTAGACCTCCACCACGTTCGAGCCCGGGTCGAAGTCGTACCCCCAGACGTGGCTCAGCAGCTGCTCGCGGCTGAGCACCTGGCCCGGGTGGCGCAGGAACATCTCGGCGAGCGCGAACTCGCGCGCCGACAGGTCCACGGTCCGGCCGCCCGCCCGCGCCTGCCTGGTGCGCAGGTCGAGGCTGAGGTCTCCGTTGCGGAGCACGAACTCCTCGGCCCGGTGCTCGGGCCGCAGCTGGGAGCGGATCCTGGCCAGCAGCTCGGCGAGGCGGAACGGCTTGCGCACGTAGTCGTTGGCCCCCGCGTCCAGGCCGGTCACCACGTCCTCGGTGGAGCCCCGCGCGGTCAGCACGATCACCGGCAGCCGCACCGCGCGCCGCCGGAGCGCGGCCAGCACGTCGAGGCCGTCCAGGCCGGGCAGCCCCAGGTCGAGCAGGAGCAGGTCGAACTCGCCGGTCAGCGCCAGGTCGAGCGCCTGCCTGCCGTCGGCCGCGCACGCGGTCACGTACCCCTGCGCCTGCAGGCCCTTGGCCAGGAACCGCACGATCCGCGGCTCGTCCTCGGCGATCAGGATCCGGGTCACCGGCGCCGCTCCCGGGCGAGTGGCGGCACGGCCCGTTCCCACGGGAGGACCAGGCGGAAGACCGCGCCGCCGCCGGGCCGTTCCTCGGCCAGCACCCTCCCGCCGTGCGCGGCGGCGATCGCCGCGACGATCGACAGGCCCAGGCCCGTGCCCTCGGTGCGCCGCGGGTCGAGCCGGGCGAAGCGGTCGAACACCCGCGCCCGGTCGGCGGCCGGGATGCCGGGGCCGCGGTCGGCGACGGTGAACTCGACCTGCCGGCCGCGGATCGCCGAGGCCAGCTCGACCGGGGAGCCGGCCGGGGTGTGGGCGACCGCGTTCGCCGCGAACTGCATCACCGCCTGGGTGACGCGCTGCGGGTCGAGCACGGCGGTGACATCGGCGCAGCCCGCCAGCGCCCACGGCCGGCCGTCCAGCGCCCGTGCCTTGGCCAGCAGCGACCTGGTCAGGGCCGCCAGGTCGGTGGGCTCGGGGTGCAGGAAGTCGGGGCGCTCGCTGGCGGCGAGCAGCAGCAGGTCATCGACCAGGCGGCTCATCCGGCCGATCTCGTCGGCGACGATGCCGAGCGTCTCGGCGTCCTCCTCGCTGGCCGCGGTGAGCGTGTCCAGGTTCCCCTGGATGATCGTGATCGGCGTCCGCAGCTCATGGCCGGCGTCGGCGAGGAAGCTGCGCTGGGCGGACATCCCCGACTCGATCCGGTCCAGCATCTTGTTGAAGGTGACCGCCAGCGCGCTGATCTCGTCGTGACCGCGGATCGGGATCCGCTCCGACAGGTCGGTCTCGGTGATCCGCCTGGCCAGCTCGGTCGTGTCGCGGACCGGCCGGAGCACCCGGCCGGCCATCATCCAGGCCAGCGCCGAGCCGAGCAGCAGGGCGAGCGCGCCGACCTCCACCTGGAACCTGGTGATCCGGTCCACGCTGGCCTGCTGCGGGCCGGTCAGCACCGCGGCGACGAAGACCCCGCTCGCCTGGCTCCGCGGCAGCCGCACCGGCACGGCCTGGTACCGGGCCGGCCCGGCGGCCATCGCGACGGTGCCCCCCGCCGGCCGGGTGATCGCCGACCAGCCGCGCACCACGGCGGGCGCCGGGCCGAGGGCGGCGCGGAAATTCCCGCTCGTCGTCACGATCCGGCCGTCGATGATGCCGATCAGCACGGTCCCCGGCTCCAGGACCGCCGCCCGCGTCCGCGACCGGAGCAGGCCGAGGATCGTCAGGCGCGGGGCCACCGGGCGGGTGGAGCTGTCGTCCCGGACATCGCCGCTGACCGCGCCGTTCCGTGACGCGAGCGCGCGGAACTCGGAGATCTCGTGCGACAGCTCGCTGGCGATGGTGGCGTTCATCGTCGAGGTCATCAGGGCGTGGGTGGCGATCGTGGACACCGCCGCGCCGGCCGCGAGCAGGGCCACCGACCAGCCCAGGATCCGGCCCCGCGCGGAGGAGAGCGGGCGCCACTCACCCCGCTCCCGTGCCGATGGCGCGCCCGCCCGGCGGGAGCGCGCCGCGATTCCTGCGGCCACGACGCGAGGATACGTTCCCCCAGGCTCCCCGCGGGCCGCCCGGCCAGCCGCAAATGCGCTCCTGACCTGCGCGAACTGGGCGGATGAGAGTTCTCTCACCCGCGTCTTAACCCCCTGCCAGCCGGGCCGGCGACGGTCGGGTGGGCGCCGGCGACGGCCGGGGCGGAAGGGAGGAGCGATGGTGGTGGCGCTGATCGCGGCGGGCGCGGCGGGCGCGGCCGTGCTGGCGGCGGGCATGCTTGCCCGGGTCCGGCTCAGCCGGAGCCCCGCCGCGCCGGCCGTGGCCGCCGCGGACGCGGGCGCCGCGGGCGCGGGCGCCGCGGGCGCGGGCGCCGCGGGCGGGGGCGGGTCCGCGTCGTGGCGGGCACTGGCCAGGGTGACGCTCGCGCCCGACCGCGGCCTCGCGGCCCTGGCGCTGGCGGTCCTGGTCACCGACACCGGACTGGCCCTCGCCGCGCCGTGGCCGCTCCAGCTCGTCGTCGACTACGGCCTCGGCGGGCGCCGGCCGCCCGCCTGGCTCGGCTGGTCGGCCGGGTTCGCGCCGCTGCCGCTGGCCGGCGCCGCGGCGGCGGCCGGGCTGCTGGTCCTGGCGGCCGGCGCCCTCGCCGGGTACCAGGTCACCTACCTCACCGGCGCGCTGACCGAGCGGATGGCGCTCCGGCTGCGGGCCCGCCTGGTCGCGCACCTCCTGCGGGTGCCCCCGGCGGCGGTGGCCGGGTACCCGCTCGGGGAGCTGACCAGCCGGATCGGCGCCGACGTGCGGCAGGTCGCCGGCGTGATCGGCACGGTGATCGAGACGCTCGTGCCCGACCTGGCGCTGCTCGCCGGGATGGCGGTGGTCACCGCGGCGATCGACTGGCGGCTGACGCTGATCGTGGCCGCGCTGGTGCCGCTCTACGCCGCCGCCGCCCGCCTGCGCAACGCCTCGCTGCGCGCCGCCCAGCGGCGCGCCCGGGCGCGAGCCGGCGAGCTGGCTGCGCTCACCGCCGCCCAGCTGGCGCGGCTGCCCGCGATCGCGGTGTTCGGCCATGGCGGGGCGGAGGCGCGGCGCCACGCGGCCGCGGCCGGCCTGGCCGCCGACGCCGAGGTGGCGGCCATCGACGCGTCGGCGCGGTTCCGGCCGGCCCACGACCTGCTGCCGGGCCTCGGCCTGGCCGCCACTCTGGTCGCGGGCACCGCCGAGGTGATGTCCGGCCGGCTGACCGTCGGCGGCCTGCTGGTCTTCCTCGCGTACCTGTCCAGCCTTACCGGGCCGGTGCGCTCGCTGTCGGCGCTCACCGGCACGATCGCGCGGGGCTCGGCCAGCCGGGACCGGATCGCCGAGCTGCTCGCGCTGCCGCCAGCCGGGCCCCGGCGGCCGGACGGCCTCCCGGTCGCCGGGACTGTGCCCGCGCGCGGCCCGCGCGCGGCCGGCCCGCCGGCCACCCCCCGCCGCGGCCCGGAGATCCGCTTCGAGCGGGTCTGCTTCGCCCGCCGCCCGGGCACCCCGGTGCTCGACGAGGTCAGCTTCTCGCTGCCCGCAGGATCACTGACCGTCCTCACCGGGCCGTCCGGTGCGGGCAAGTCGACGCTGCTGTCCCTGATCATCCGCCTCGCGGACCCCCAGCACGGGCGGATCCTCGCGGACGGCACCGATATCGGGGGCCTGGACCTCGGCGACCTGCGCGCGCTGGTGACTCTGGTCCCCCAGGACCCGTGGCTGCACGAGGGCACCATCGCGGAGAACATCGCCTACGGCAGGCCCGGCGCGACCAGGGTCCAGGTGGCGGCCGCCGCCCGCCGGGCCGGAGTCCTCGCCTTCGCCGCGGACCTGCCGGACGGCCTGGACGCCCCGGCCGGCGAGCACGGCAGGCTGCTGTCGGCCGGCCAGCGCCGGCGCGTCGCGGTCGCCCGCGCCCTGCTCCGCGACGCGCCCGCGCTGCTGCTCGACGAGCCGACCGCGGGCCTGGACCCCCGGACGGCCGGGCGCCTCATCAGCGAGGTGCTCGACGCGGCCCGGGGCAAGACCATCCTGCTCGTCACTCACGACGCCGGCCTGGCGCCACTGGCCGACCAGGTGCTGACGCTGGACCGCGGCACCGTCACCGCGGCCGCTCGTGGCGCCTCCCGGGGCACCCAGCCGCCGGCGGGCTTCGCGGCACCCGGGCCATCCCGCTCATTTCACGGGGATTCCCCCGATGCCCCGCAGCGGCTGACCGCGTAGGCTGCGGGGCGCCCATGGTTGCCGGAACAGCGGGAGGGACGATGGGGACGGCATCAGGGCCGGGCCAGCGGCGGGCCGCGCGGATCACGCGCGCGGCAAGGCTCCCGATCCTCCTGGCCGTGACCATCGCGACAGGCGCGGCCTGCGTGGCGTGCGGATCCGCCAGGCCGCCGGCGGCCGGGACATCCCCGCACCAGCCATCCGCCTCCACCGGGCCGGCAGTAACCGCTCCCGCCTCGCCGGGGCGGCCTGCCGGGAAGCTGGATTCGTGCACGGTGATCACCCGGGCGGAGGCGAGCGCCGCCCTCGGCGGCCAGCCGGTCAGGCCGCCGATCCGGGGGCACGCCTACGTGGAGGGCGGTGTGGCCTGCGTCTTCTACGGACCGGACGTGCCGCCCGGGGCCAGCCCGGACATCCCGTACGGCGACACCGTCCGGGTGGTGCTGGTGACCGGGCCGACGGCGAAGGCGTTCTTCGACGACTACCGGAGCAGGGTCCATGCCCAGCCGCTACCGGGCCTTGGTGACGCGGCGTTCTACGACGGATTCGCGTCGGTCAGCGTCCTCAAGGGCGACGCCTACGTCCGGATCGCCGTCGGCATCCCCGACCCGCTGCCCGCGGAGAAGGCGCTCGCAGCCGACGCCCTCGCCCGGATGTGATCGGCGAGCCACCCGGTGATGGGCCTTGCCGGGGGACCTGTGCCGCCGCACGCAGGCCCGGTGGGCCGGCGGCCCGCCATCCGCAAGCCCGGGGGAAGCCCTCGACTGCGCCCGCGCCCTTCACCCGCCTGGCCCCGGCGCCTGGCTCCCGGCCGAAGCCGATACGCCTGCGCAATCACGGCCACGACCACTAGGCTGGCCCGGTGGGCACGCGGGGGCGCATGGCGGACCGCTCCGCGCTGTTCGCGGAGATCCGGGCCGCGTGGGGCGCGGACACCTCCGCCGACCCAGCCTGGTCCCCTGCCCGCCGGTCGCGCGGCCAGTGCGCGGTGACGGCGCTCGTCGTGCAGGACCACCTCGGCGGCCGGCTGCTGCGGGCCGAGATCGGAACGGCCTCGCACTACTGGAACCTCGTCGGCAGCCAGGAGATCGACCTGACGCGGGATCAGTTCGCCGAGTTCACCCCGGTCGGCGTGGCCGGGCGGAGCCGGGAGCAGGTGCTGTCGCACCCGGGCACCGCGCTGCGCTACGAGCTGCTCCGCGCACGGGTCGCCGCGGGCCTGGCGGGCTGAGGTCCGCCGCGGCCATATTCAGCAAGTGCCGCGCAATGCCTGCGGCGGCCTTGGCGCGCCGTTCACGGACCCGCATACTTGTGCCTTGACGATTGACATGCCCGCCGAGCACGTGCCGGGCCACGCCGCCCGCGAGTCACCCGACGAGAGGGTGCTCAGGCACGCGCTGGAAAAGCTCAGGGCGCGCGAGGGCGTCACCGTCGACAGGCTGAGGGCCGGGCAGGGCGAGGCGGCCGGGCCGCTGCTCAGCCTGGCCGCCGTGCGGCGGTATGCCAGCATCTACGAGCTGGACCTGCCGCAGGCGGCGCGCGACGTGGTGGCGGAGTGCGTCCGCGAGGCGCTCGGCGGCAGCGACCGCATCGTCGCCGACGCGATCCTCGCGCTCGGCGCCCACGCGGAGGAGTACCAGGACCACGGCATCGAGCCGCGGGTCATCGCCGGCCTGCGCTCCGGCCTGCTCAGCCGCCGCCGGGAGATGCTGCTCGCGCACTGGGACAGGCTGCACCTCGCGCTCCGAGCCGGCCAGCCCCACGCGCCGAGCGACAGGTCGCTGCGGGGGACGATCGAGCCGCAGATACTAGCCCGGCTCGCGCGCCAGCTCATCAGGCGCGAGGTGTACTCGCTGGGCGTCAAGGGCGTCGTGATGCCCGGCCCCGCGGAGGGCGCGCCGGATCCGGCGCCTGGCGGGCGCGTGATCGTGCTCGGCGGCGCGGTGATGGACGCGACGTTCCAGACCAAGACGCTGCCGCAGGTCGAGACCTCCGCGGAGGCGTACGACTTCGACCTGTCGCCCGGCGGCAAGGGGCTCACCCAGGCGGTGGCGGCCGCCCGCCTCGGCCTGGACGTGTCGCTGCTCGCGGCCGTCACGGACGACCACTTCGGTCACCAGATCGTCGGCTACCTGCGCCGGGAGCGCGTGGACACCTCGATGCTCAAGCTCGTCGGCGATGCCAGGACGCCGTTCACCGGCGTCATCGAGTTCGAGTTCGGCAACAGCATCGCGGTGAACTGGCGCAACGACCGCGAGGTGCGGCTGACCGCGCGCGACGTCGAGGCGGCCGAGCCCCAGCTGCGCGGCGCCGACGCCGTCCTCGTGACGTTCGAGCCCCCGCGGGAGACCGTGCAGCGGGCGCTGGCGGCCGTGCACGCCGCGTCCGGCCCGCGGCCCTTGATCATTGTCACGCCCGGGCAGCCCTACCCTGACGGCGGGCTGTCCGGCCAGGCCCTCGCCCAGATCGACTACCTGGTCGCCCGCGCATGGGAGCTGTCCAGGTACGCCTCGTCTGGCCAGGGCAAGTTCGACCTGGACGTGGTCGCCCGTCAGCTGCTCGCCTACGGCGTGGAGACGCTCTGCGTGCCCACCGGCGCCGGCTGCGCGGTCTACTCCGCTGACCTTGGCGCGTTCACGGTCCCCGCCTTCCCTTCGCAGTACCGGGAATCCTCCGCCGCGCGGGATGCCTTCTGCGCGGCGCTGGCCGCCAAGCTGATCGAGGCCGGCCGCCAGTTCTCCGAGGAGGTCGCGCTCTGGGCGACCGCGGCGATGGCGGCGGCGATCGCCGACTACCCGCTGCCCAACTCGATGCCCGACCGCCGCCGGGTCGACCAGCTGCTGAGCCGCTCCCGCTTCGCCGTGGCCCCCCGGCCCGGGGAGGCGCCGCGCCTCAGCGATGCAGCCGGCGCCGCGAGCCCGCCGGGATGACGGCCGTCTCTCCGCCCACCTGGCAGCAGAAGATCAGCGAGTCCAGCAGCCGCGCCCGGCTCTGCTCGAACCGCTCGCCGGGGAACCTCGCGCGCAGCTCGGTGAGGCTGGAGGTCCCGAAGCGCCGCCGCAGCTGGCGCGGGGTGGCGTACTGACCGCTGTGATACAGGTAGGGACGGGGCCGGACGGTCAGCCAGTGCTGCCAGTTCGCCGCCCGGTAGCTCGCCCCCGTGAACCCCAGGTTCGGATCCACCGCGGTGACGAGCAGGTCAGCGTCCCGGCCCGCCCGCGCCAGCGAGTGGCGGACCCGAGCGAGGAGATACGAGATCGCGTTCGGCGGCGCAACGTCGCACGAGTACACGCGGGACACATCCCACATCCTGTCCCGCTGGAATCCGAAATGCTCCTGGATCTGATTGCCAAGCCGCTTCCATTCAAACGGCGAGACGCTGCAGATCGTCACCGGCAGCCCGCTGTCCGGATCGAGCAGGGCGTGGTACTGCGATCCCTCCCTGGCGCTTCTCAGGTAGTGCAGGGACGAGATGATCCGCTCGGCGGCGCGCGCGTCCGCGTTCTCGGCGTACACCAGGTCCCGCAGCTCGTGCTTGGCGTCGGGCACCAGGCCCCGCGCGGCGGCCGTGTCGCGGCGCAGCAGCCGGGCGCTGCGCCTCAGCTCGCGCGCGACCTGATCGGCGCTCACCTCGCCGCTGGCGCTGGCCACGCGCGGCAGGTGCAGCAGCGTCCGTACCACGAGGGCCGCGGGATCGACCCCGGCGGCGTTGGCGGCGAGGGCCGCCAGCCGGGCGAACGCCGGCCCGGCCTCGCGGCACTCGGCCAGGGTCAGCGGGCGCGCGCCCCCAGGCTCGCGGTCATCTCCCGGCCGCCAGCCCGCACGGACCTCATCAGGCACGCGGTGATCCTAATCCGGAGCCGATCTGCGCCCACGGGCCGATGCGTAAATGTTACCCTGGCGCCAGTTAATCGACCGTGGCCCCGCCAATTGGCGCCGCTCGCAGCCAATTGGCAGCAAGCGGCGCCCGCGGCCTCGCGGCCGCGTGAACGACTGACCACCGGCGATTGCCAGCGCGCGGCAATCCCGGGCCTGAATTCCTCCCTTGACGCCCTATTGCCCTGCGATCCAATGAGAATTGAGTGGCGCGGGCGCAGGGCCCGGGCCGCCCGGATGATCGCCGGCTCGCGGGAAGGGAGGGATCCGCATGGTGCCAAGCGGCCTTGGGGTCCTGCTGGTCGCGGTGCTGGCCGCGCTGGTCCTGATCAGGTTCTGGCGGCAGGTGCTCCTGCTGCTGCTGTCGGTGCTCGTCATCGTCGTCAGCTTCGGCCTGTACCAGGTGGTTCACCTGCTGCGAGGCTGAGCGCCCGCGCCGGCCGCCAGGGCGTCGGGGAGACCGCCCGCGTGCGTGAGGCCGCCGGCGTAGAAGCGGCGGGCCGCGTCGAGCACCTCGCCGAGCGGCGGCCACCACGGCCCCTGCTCCAGCGACCGGAGGGAGGCGAGCAGCGCCGCGGCCTGCGCGGCCGCGCCGGAGGCGGCCACCACCGCCACCCGGCGCGGCCGGAGCGCCCGCAGCGGGCCCAGGTGCAGGTCAGGTCCGGTGACGCCGTGCTCGGGCGCGGCCAGCACCAGGTAGTAGTCGGGCAGCTCGAACCGCTTGCCGCGCCAGGCCTCGAGCGCGTCGGCGGCGGTTGCCTCGAACGCCGCCGCGCCGTCCGGCCCGGCGGTCACGTCCCACATCGCCCGCCACGCGGTGGCGACCCCGGCGAGCGGGTCGTCGGGCACCAGCACGTAGGTCGTCCGCCGCCGCGCGGCCTCCCGCATCGCCATGGCCCCGCGCTCCCAGCCCGGGCGCTCCAGCTCGGCGGCAGCGGGGCGGCCGCCCCGGTCCGGCGCGGCGCCGGCCCGGGCACCGGTGCCGCCCGCGCGCCGGGGAGCGCCGGCCGGCGCCCCTGCCGCGCCCTCGCCGTTGCCCTCCGGGCCGCGGACCACCGAGACGTTCGGCGAACGGCCAAGCTCGGCGAGCAGCTCACTGCCCGCCTCGCCGACGAGGACGACCACCGTGGAGGACTCGCGCCGCATCGCTTCCGATGGTAAGGCGCCGCCGCCTCGGCCGCGCGGGACGGGGTCAGGCCACGATCCGCAGCGGCTCCTCGATGAGGTCCTTCAGGTCGGCGAGGAAGGCCGCGGCGGTGGCGCCGTCGACGACGCGGTGGTCGATGGACAGCGTCAGCGCCATCGTGGTGCCGATCGCGATCTCGTCCCCGCGCACGACCGGCTCGCGGACGGCGGCGCCCACCGCCAGGATCGCGGCCTGCGGCGGATTGATCACGGCGGTGAACTGCCGGATCCCGTACATGCCGAGGTTGCTGACGGTGAACGTGCCGCCGGCCAGCTCGCCCGGCGTGATCCGCCTCGCCCGGGCCCGGCTCGCCAGGTCGTGAGCCTGCCTGGCGATCTCGGTGAGCGTCTTGCGGTCGGCGTCCTCGATCACCGGCACGATCAGCCCGTCCTCGACCGCCACCGCGATGCCGATGTTGATCCGCCGGTGGCGCAGGATCCTGGTCTGATCCCAGGAGGCGTTCAGCTCCGGGTGGCCGGCCAGCGCCACCGCGCAGGCCCGGACGAGCAGGTCGGTGACGCTGACCTTGACGTCCGCCTCGCGGCGGGCGTTGACCCGGCTGCGGAACTCGAGCAGTTCGCCGGCGTCGGCGAGCACGGTGAGGTAGAAGTGGGGCGCCTCGCGGGCGCTGGCGGCCATCCGCTGGGCGGTGAGCCGGCGGACGGTGGACAGCGGCACCGCCTCCTCGCCGGGCGCGGTCCCGCCGGGCGCGGCCGCGGCTGGCACGGCCCCGGCAGGTGCGGTCCCGGCTGGCACGGCCCCGGCAGATGCGATCCCGGCGGGTGCGGTCCCGGCCGGGGCCGCGGGACGCGGGGCGGCGCGGTCCCGGATCGCGTCGTCGATGTCCGCGCGGATCACCCGGCCGCCCGGGCCGGTCCCGCGGACGGCCGCCAGGTCGATGCCGTGCTGCCTGGCCAGGGCCCGGGCCAGCGGCGACGCGCGCACCGGCCCCTGGGCGGGCGCGGGAGGCAGGGCCGCACCGGAAGGCAGGGCCGCACCAGAAGGCGGGGCCGCACCGGAAGGCGGGACCGCACCGGAAGGCGGCGGCGCCGCCGGCGGCGGAGCCGGGGCCGGCCGGGCGGGAGCGGGCGGCGCGGGCGCTGGCCCGGCTGGCTCGCCGATGACCGCGATCGGCGTCCCGATCGGCACCGACGCGCCCTCCTCTACGAGGATGCGGGTGAGCACCCCCTCGTCGTATGCCTCCATCTCCATCGCGGCCTTGTCGGTCTCGATGACCGCGAGCACGTCGCCGCGGCGCACCGGGTCGCCCTCGTGCTTGACCCACTGGCTGAGCGTGCCCTCCTCCATCGTGTCGGATAGCCGCGGCATGAGCACTTCGGGCATCGGCCCTCCTCAGCGGGCGAACCGGGTCGCGTCCAGGGTCTGGCGGATCACGCGGATCAGCGCGCCCGCGTCGGGCAGCGCCGCCAGCTCGAGCGGCTTGGCGTACGGCAGCGGGACCTCGGCGGCGGCGACCCGGCGCACCGGCGCGTCGAGGTAGTCGAACGCGCCCTCGGCGATCGTCGCCGCGACCTCGGCGCCGACCCCGTAGCTGAGCCAGTCGTCCTCGACCACGACCGCCCGGCCCGTCCTGCGCGCCGACGCGCAGATCGTCTCGCGGTCCAGCGGCCGCAGGCTGCGCAGGTCGATGACCTCGGCGCCGATGCCCTCGCCCTCTAGCCGGCGGGCGACGTCCAGCGCGATCACCGCGGACCGCGAGTAGCCGACGATCGTGATGTCGCGGCCGGGCTTGAGGACGGCGGCCCGGCCGATCTCCGCCACGTGCTCCCCGTCGGGAACCTCGCCCCTGGTGTTGTACAGGGCCAGGTTCTCGATCACGATGACCGGGTCGTCATCCCGGATCGCGGCGGCGAGCAGGCCCTTGGCGTCGGCCGGGGTCGCCGGCGCGACCACCTTGAGCCCGGGGACGTGGGCGTACCAGACCTCCAGGTTCTGCGAGTGGGTGGCCGACAGCTGCTGGCCTCCCCCGCCGGGGGTGCGGATCACCAGCGGCACGCTCACCTGGCCGCCGGACATCGACCGCAGCTTCGCCGCGTTGTTCACGATCTGGTCGATCGCCAGCAGGCTGAAGTTGATCGTCATGATCTCCACGACCGGCCGCAGGCCGAGCATCGCAGCCCCGATCGCCAGCCCGGTGAACCCCTCCTCGCAGATCGGCGTGTCCCGGACCCGGCGCGGCCCGAACTCTGCCAGCAGGCCGGCGGTGATCTTGTAGGAGCCCTCGAACACGCCGATCTCCTCGCCGAGCAGCACGACGTCATCGTCGCGCCGCAGCTCGGCCCGGAGCGTGTCGTGCAGGGCCTGCCGGTAGCTGATCACCGCCACTTCCGCCGTCCTCTCCCGCTGCCGCCCGCTTCGCTACTGCCCCGGGCCGCCCGCGCCGGCGACCGGATCGCCGGGCAGCCCGCGGTGCACGCTGGCCGCCGGCGTCGCGTACACGTGGTCGAAGAGCGTGCCCGGGTCGGGAGCCGGGCTGGCGTCCGCGTAGTCCACCGCCTCCGCCGCCGCCCGCTCCGCCTCGGCGTCGATCCGGCCCGCTGCCGCCTCGTCAAGCACGCCCTCGGCGATCAGGCGCGCGCGGAACGCGGGAAGCGGGTCGGCCCGGCGCGCCCGCTCGGCCTCCTCCGCGCTGCGGTACCGGGCGGGGTCCACCACCGAGTGGCCGCGCAGCCGGTAGCTGACCGCCTCCAGGAGCGCGGGCTGGCGTTCCCCGCGGGCGGCATCCAGCGCCGCCCGGGCGGCATCGCGGACCGCGATCACGTCGTTGCCGTCCACCCGCTGCCCGGGCATCCGGTAGGAGCAGCCGCGCTTCCACAGCTCCGGCTCGGCGGCGGCGGCCTCGACCGGGGTGCCCATGCCAAGCTGGTTGTTCACGATCACGAACACGATCGGCAGGCGCCACAGCGCCGCCAGGTTGAGCGACTCGTGGAACGCGCCGATGTTCGTGGCCGCGTCCCCGAGCAGGCACATGACGGCCGGGCTGGCCGGGCCCGCCTGCTGCCGGTAGGTGATCGCGAACGCGGCGCCGGTCGCCGGCGGCAGCTGCCCGCCGACGATCCCGTACCCGCCGAGCAGCCGGATCGCGGGATCGAACAGGTGCATCGACCCGCCCCGGCCGAGGGAGAGCCCGTCGGCGCGCCCGAACAGCTCGGCCATCACCTTCCCGGGCTCGGCTCCCCGGGCGAGCGCGTACCCGTGCTCCCGGTAGGTGGTGAACAGGTAGTCGTCCGCGCGCAGGGCGGCCACCAGGCCGACGACGGTCGCCTCCTCCCCCAGGTTCAGGTGGCAGTAGCCGCCGATCTTCGCGCGGGTGTACATCTCGGCGGCGCGCGTCTCGAACGCGCGGATCAGCGCCATCTGCCGGTAGTACTCCCGCAGGGTCGCCGGGTCTTCTCCCATCCGCGTGCTGCCTCCTCGCGTGCTCAGCGCCGGGCCGCCCCGCCGGGCCCGTGCGGCGCGCCTGGTCAGTCGCCAGGCGGCGGCTCCTGCAACGTGAAGCGATCCGGGCCCGCGTGGCACCGCGGGCACCGCTGCGGCGGGTGCGGGCCCCGGGCGGTCTGGCCGCACACCGTGCAGGCCCACTCGGTGGTGAGCACCGCCAGGACATCGCCACGGCTGACGATCCCGGCCAGCCGGTCTCCGCGCAGCACCGGGACCCGCCGGATGCGCCGCTCGACCAGCAGGTGGCGCACGTCCTCCACGTCGGTCTCCTCGGTGACCGTGATCACCGCCGCCGTCATCACCTCGGCCGCCGTCTGGCCGGGCCTGGCGAGCAGGTCGTACTCGCTGACCAGGCCGACGACCGCGCCGCTGTCGCCGACGACCGGGACGCCGCTGATCCGGTGCTCCCGCAGCAGCGCGGCGATCTCCTTGACCGGCGTGCCGGTGGAGACGGTCACTACCGGCGTCGTCATGATGTCCCCGACCCGCACCAGCCCTCACCTGCCCGCTCGCCGCCGCCACCGCCGGCCGCGCGCACCGCGCCGGGATGGGCTGCCCAGACGGTCATACCCGCGCGCCGCGTGGCGGCACCGCGCGGCAGCACCGCCGCGCCGGCGTCTGAGCGGGCGGGTGCCGGGCGGGCCGGCGCTGGCAGCGTTCACCGGTCGCGTCCTTCCCGCCGGCCGCCAGGCTCGAGCAGCACCTTGACGGCGCCAGTGCGCCGGGAGTCCTTCGCGGTCAGCACCGCCTCGCGCCAGTGGTCGAGCGGGAACCGGTGGGTGATCACGGGGGTGACGTCGAGCCCGGCGGCGACGAAGTCGAAGTAGTGCTCGAAGGCGTGCTTGACGACACCGCCGACGTTCTCGGCCCCGAACGCGTTCGAGCCGATCACCCGCAGCTCCTTGAAGTACAGTGGGGTCCACTCGAACCGCCTCGGCGGCTCAACGCCCGAGATCACGAGGGTGCCGCCGGTGGCCAGCAGCCGCAGCGCGGTCTCGACGGTCTCCGCGGAGCCGATCGTGTCGTAGACCACGGCCGGGCCGTCCTGCAGCCAGTCCCGGCCGCTCCACGGGCGCAGCGGCGCGGCGCCGGCCAGCCGCGCGACCCGGGCGACCAGGTCGTCGGGGCGGGCGGGGAGGACCTCGTGCGCCCCGAGGCGCTCTGCCAGGGCCGCCCGCGGTCCCGGGCGGGTCACCGCCCAGACCCGCGTGGCCGGGTACAGGTGGCGCAGCAGCGCGATCGCCGCGAGCGCCAGCGTCCCCGAGCCGTAGACCAGGGCCGGCTGGCCGCTGGCCGGCGGTGCGAGCAGGATCGACCGCAGCGAGACGCTCACCGGGTCGGCGAGCACGGCGGCCTCGTCGCTCACGTGCTCCGGGACCGCGAGCAGCTGGCTGGCGTGGGCGGCGAACCGCTCGGCGTGCGCGCCGGCCGCCGCCGCGCAGTTCCCCAGGTGGATGGAGGCCGGCAGGGCGCCCGAGCGGAAGCTGCGGCACCAGGGGTACCGGCCGGCCCGGCAGGCCTCGCACGGCGGGTCGATGCCCCGGGGCGCGCAGGACAGCCACGGGTTCAGCACGACGCGCTCCCCGGTGTCCTCCCGCCGCCCGACCGCCTCGTGGCCGAGCACGTGGGGGAACGAGACCAGCGCCGTGAGCGGGTTGTCGCGGGCGCCGTTCAGCACGATCTGCTTCACGTCCGAGCCGCACAGGCCGGACACGAGCGTCCGAACGCGCACCCAGCCAGGGCCGGGCAGCGGCTGCTCGGGCAGTTCGGCCAGGCGGACTGGCCCCAGCCGGGAGACGAACGCGCGCCGGCGCACCCGCCCGGCGAGCGCGGCCGCCGCCTCGCGGGCCAGGCTGTGCCGGAACACCAGCGCCTTCACCGGGCCCTCCCAGGGCGGCCGCCCGCTCGCGCCGGGACGCCGTCCCGCCCGCACGAGGCTGTCCGCATGACGATCACCTGGCAAGTCCCAGCATCCGACGCAGCCGACCCTACCGCGCGGCCAGTCGCGGCGCGGGCACGGCTCGTCCCCGGTTACGCTGCTTGCACCGTTGGCTGTGACCGTCCGAGCGCTGGTGGTGAAGCAGGGAGTCATGAGAAGGGCGACCCGGTGGGATTCACGTGTCCTGTCGTACCTGACGCTGCGGCAGGCCATCGGGTGCCTGGGGATCGTCCTGCCGTTCGCGCTCGCGGCGGGGAACCGGCTCTTCTTCTCCGGCGGCCTGCAGGAGTCGGTGAGCGACTACTTCTACACCGGGATGCGGGGCCTGCTGGTCGGAGGGATGTGCGTCATCGGCGCGTTCCTGCTCGCGCCCCACGGCGACGACAGGTGGGACCGCGTGCTGACCAAGGCGGCGGGGGCGGGCGCGATCGGGGTGGGCCTGTTCCCCACGCCGCCGGACCATCCGACGCTCCCGCAGGCCATCCTCGGCTACTGCCACTTCGCCTCCGGCGGCCTGATGTTCAGCTCGCTGGCGGTCATCGCGCTGTGGCTGTTCCGCAGGGCCGATCCGCAGGCGCGCCGCAACCGCCTGCGGCAGCTCCGCAACTCGATCTACCTGGCCTGCGGCGTCGTCATGGTGGCCGCCCTCGCCCTCGCGGGCGTCGCGGCCCTGCCCCTGGCCGCCGCCCTCAGCCACCTCGACCTCGTCTTCTGGATGGAGACCGCCGCGAGCGCCGCGTTCGGCGTGTCCTGGCTGGTGAAGGGCCACGCCCTGCTGCGGGACCGCAGGCCGCTGCGGGTGCCGGCGCCGCCCGGCACGGGCGCCTAGACCCGGCCGCCCGCCGCCGGGGTACACTGCCCTGATCCCGGCCCGGCCAGGCGTCTGAAGGGGCGGTCACGGTGTCCATCTGCTACATCTGCACGCTCGCGAACGTGGGCAACCCCAAGGGCCAGCACTGCGGCAACTGCGACTGCTGCAAGCGGAAGGGCGCGTCACGCGCGATCCCGGAGCAACCAGCGAGCGGCGCCCCCGGCAGCGGGCCGGGCTAGCGAACACGCCCCGCGCGCGGGTGAGCCCGGCGACGCTGCGGCGGATCAGATCGGCGCGGGACTGAAGCCGCACGTGACCGGGCCGTTCAGGCTCAGCGGCGACGAGCGGCAGGGGCTGGCCGGTCCCGTGGCGGGCTGCCCGCCAAGATCCGCCTGGCCCGCGGGCCGACGGCGCCGATATCTCATGCCGGGCGCCACGTCAAACTACGCCCGGACGCACGAGGCCCTGGGCACGCGACGGCCGGTCGCGTCAGATCCCTGGTGTAAGCACGCAACGGGCGTGGGTTCCTTCACGACGACCACGTCAGGAAGGAGGACCTACAGCCGTGGCACCACGAGTATCGCCCACCGAAGCGAGCGCGGCGTTCTCGGTCGAGCCGTTCTCGGTCGAGCCCTCTTCCACCGCCAGCGGGTGCTTCGTGCCGTCGATGCCGATGCCCAGCGTCACCACGCAGGTGTGCTCGCCGAAGTGCACCCCGTCCACCATGAACGCGACCAGGTCCAGCCCGTCGAGCCGACGGCTCATCAGCCCGGCAGGCGGCGGCGAACCGGCGGGAGACCGCCGAGGGTCGTGCTTGCCGCCCGGCCCGCACAGTCAGGCCGCGTCCTCAGCGAACATCGCGGCCATCACCTGCAAGCCGGTCCCGGCGGCCAGCGCCAGCAGGCCTTCCTTCGCCGCCCCGGCGATCTCGGCCATCGACACCACCACCTGCCCCGGGACGGCGACCTCCGCCGCCACCAGGCCAGGCTGGGCACGGCGGGCCTTCCCCTGGTAGGTGCTGCCCACGGCGGGTGAGGGACCGCCGCTCTCAAGGTTCTACGAAGGCCGGGATATCCTCCCCGACCCAGGAGAGCGAGCACCATGAGTAGAGGCCCGAAGCACCCCGACCCGAGGAAGTGCTCGTACTGCGGCGGGAAGGGCACCGTGCCGGTCACTGTCGACGGCAAGATCGAGGAGGTCCGATGCCCGCATTGCGGCGGCAGTGGACTGACACGGTAGACCGGGAGCTTTTCATCCCCGAGATCATCTGGGTACAGCGCGAGGCGGGAGCACCGCTGACGCCGTTGAGCCGCTCTGCGGAGCCAGGCGAGTGGCACAGGCTGGTGGCCTCCGACGAGCCGCTGGTCACGCAGGTGGCTGATGGCTGGCTGCCGGTCAGCTCGTCAACGGGCAGGCCGATCATGAACCTGATGCTGAACGAGCTTGGCCTCAGGCCGGGAATTCGGGTCCTGGAGATCGGTACCGGCACAGGGTGGAACGCCGCGATCATGGCCGAGGCCGGGGCGGAGGTGACGACGATCGAGATCGACCCCCGCGTCGCTGGCCGCGCCAGGCGGGCTCTTGATGACGCCGGCTACCGGCAGGTGCGCGTGGTCTGCGGTGACGGCGAGGCAGGCTGGCCGGAAGGCAGCCCGTACGACGCGCTGATCGCCACTGCCGCAGCGCACACGATCCCGTACCCGTGGGTGGCGCAGACCCGCGTCGGCGGGCGGCTGGTTGTCCCGTATTGCGGGCCCCGGCATCCTCGGGGCCTGGCGGTCCTCACCGTCCGGCGCGGAGGCGTGGCTTGGGGCCGGATCGTGGACGACAACGCCCCGTTCATGGCCCTGCGGGGGCAGTGGCTCAGCCCGCCCCAGCTACGCGACATCGGCGAGCCTGAGCCTGGCCTGACGATCGAGGTGCGCGCCACCGGCCAGCGCGTTCGGCGTGTTCCCGTCCCGGGACTGCACTCGCCGCGAACACGCCAGCGCTAGCCCTGAGAATTCACGGCGCGACCGCGGGTCCGCGGACACCTGAGCAGGATCCAACCGGACCCGGCGGACCAGCAGCCGTGCTCGCCGGCCACCAGTCCGGGCAGTACCGCGCGACAGCGACCTGGGCATTGCCCATCTCGATCGCCTCATGCCAGGCGTCCTCGGTGGTGCCGGCCAGCAGCCGCCACAGCGGCGCGATCCGCTTGGCGCCGATCGCGAAGGCGATGTGCTCGTCGTGGGCGGCGCGGGCCAGCGCGCCGGCGAAGTACCCGGCGTCGGCGCGCAGCGCCACCCGCCCGCCCCGCGCCGCCGCGGGCAGGCAGCCCAGCGCACGGCGCAGCAGCCCCGGCGCGGTCGCTCGCGGATCACCGGTACCGCCACCCAGGTCAGCGACCAGCACAATCCCGGTCTCGGCCCAGGCCGCCACGTGCGGCCGACCGGCCCGCTGGCCCTGCTGGCTACAGGCCACCCCGCGCTTCTTGGGCCGTAAACCTCACGTTGGTGGCGTCCAGGTCGATCGTGACCGGGCCATCGGCCAGCGCCGCCGCCCGCCCCGCGGGCAGCAAACCCAGCATCCGCCCGGTCACCACCGCCAGGCCATGCTCCACCGCCTCCCACGGGGCGGGAGCAATCCGCCGGGCCAGCCCGGCTGCCGTGGCGGACGCCAGCCCCGGCACCGGGGTGAGCTGCCAGCCCGCCGCATCGGCGCGCTGGCGGCCCAGGCCGGTCAGGAAATCCTCCCCGGCCAGCTGCGCCGCCGCGACCCCGCACAGCAGCTCCCCAGCGCCGAACCCGCGATCCCGCTGCTTGATCGGTCCGGCCGCATCGTCCACTGCTTCGATCACGCCGAGCCGGCCGCACAACCCGGTGACCGCGGCCAGGCCCGCACTCGCCGTATGAGGTGCCCCACCGTTCCCGGACAGGGGATCCAATAGGATTCTCCCTGGAACGGACGGGAACGAGTGTCGGGAAAATCGAAGCGATACACTCCTGAGTTTAAAGAGCAGGCCGCCAGGAAGGTGGTCGATAACTCGCTGCCCATTGCCCAGGTGGCGCGGGAGCTTGGCGTTAACGATACCACGCTCGGATTCTGGGTGAAGGACTACCGGAAGAAACTGGCCGGGCAGCCGCTGCCACAGGACATGCCGGACGCCGAACGGATACGCGAGATGGAGCGGCGCAACCGCGAGCTCGAAATGGAGAACGTGTTTCTGAAGAAAGCAGCAGCGTACTTCGCGAGGGAGCATCGGTGAGTGAGAAATACTCGTTCATCGGCGCCGAGTACGCCGGAACGCCCGCAGATAACGCGGGCGGCGCTCCCGCTATCGTGGCTCTTCGAAGTTAGCCGGGATGCTGTTGCTGCCTGGTGGCTGCAGGTGACTTGCCGGGCGGATCGGGCTGATCTTGGTCACGGCGCGCCTGCGTGATGATGTAGCCCGCGGTTCTTGCGGTCTTGGGCTTTGCGGGGTTCGAGATCGCTAGTGCCGCGTCATGCAACGTTGGTCATGTAACCGGTCCAGGTGCGGATGGTTGATTCGGGGGCGAAGTCGCGTTTGGGCTGAGCGCGAGCGTTGCGCCAGCGGA
>JAJPIV010000031.1 GCA_021324595.1 Actinomycetota bacterium
GACGAGCTGACCCTGGAGATGGTCACCGACGAGGAGCGGGACTACATGTACGCCGAGTACGCCAAGGATCCGAAGATGAAGGCGAACATCGGGATCAGGCGCCGGCTCGCGCCGTTGCTCGACAACGACCGCAACCAGCTGGAGCTGTTCACCGCGCTGCTGCTGTCGCTGCCCGGCTCGCCGGTCATGTACTACGGGGACGAGATCGGCATGGGCGACAACATCTGGCTCGGTGACCGGGACGGCGTGCGCACGCCGATGCAGTGGACACCCGATCGCAACGGCGGGTTCTCCAACTGCGACCCGCAGCGCCTGTACATCCAGCCGAACATGGATCCGATCTACGGGTACCAGGCGCTCAACGTGGAGGCGCAGGAGCGGAACACCGCGTCACTGCTGCACTGGACCAGGCGCATGATCGAGATCCGCAAGCGCCACCCGGTATTCGGCCTCGGCGGCTACGCCGAGCTGACCTCGTCGAACCCGAGCGTGCTCGCGTTCGTGCGCGAATACGGCGGCACGCAGACCAGCGAGCCGGCCGGCCACCCGATCCTGTGCGTGAACAACCTGTCCAAGTACCCCCAGCCGGTCGAACTCGATCTGAGCCGGTACAACGGGTACACGCCGGTCGAGTGCATGGGCGGTGTCGCCTTCCCACCGGTCGGTGAGCTCAGCTACCTGCTCACGCTGCCCGGGCACGGCTTCTACTGGTTCGTGCTCGAACCGCCCGCCTCGTGAGCCCCGGCTCTGGCCTGCCCTGATTCGCGAGGCCGTCCGCCTCCGCGGCGCTGTAGGGACTCCAGCAGCCGGCGCCGAGGGCGAGGCCGAGCCGAAGGCTGTGGACAGCCGCGCCAGAGCGGCCCGCGCTGGGGATGATGCCGCGGGCCGTGACGGTGGGGCCGCTCAGCCGACCCCGGGCTGCCCCGCCCGGCCAGGCGGATGCTTGACTCGTGTGATGACGCCTAGCGCGCTGGCAGACCTGCTGGCAGCCTGGCTGCCGGCCCAGCGCTGGTACGCGGGAAGCGGCACCCGCGTGGCACGCGCGGAGATCACCTCGGACGTCACGCTGGCCACGGGCGATCCCGAACTGAGGCACCTCATCGTCGACGTCACGCCCGGCGCCGCTGAAGGGGGGCCAAGCGGCGGCGGCACGGACGGCGGCGGCACGGACGACGGCGCCGGCGCGGTCAGCTACCAGGTCCTCGTCGGCATCCGGTCTCGCCTGCCCGCCGGCCTTGCCGGCGCCCGGATCGGCCGTCTGCCGGACGGCCGGGTCGCCTACGACGGCACGAGCGACCCGCAGCTCACCGCCGTGCTGCTGCGGGGAATCGCCGCGCAGCGCCGGGCCGGGCCGCTGCGGTTCGCCGCCGAGCCCGGGGCGCGCATAGAGCCGGGATGGCCCGGCCGGACGTTGCCGCCGCTGCAGACCAACACCAGCGTCGTCTTCGGCGAACGCGCGATCCTCAAGGTGCTGCGCCGCCCGTTCGAGGGACGTCACCCCGACCTGGAGGTGCCCGCGGCGCTCGCCAGGCTCGGATCGACCCTGGTCGCAGCGCCGCTCGGGTGGATCGAGCTCGCCGCCGGCACGGTGCCGTCACAGCGGGCCGCCCGGCCATCCGGGGCGCGCGCGGCCGAGCCGGCCATCCTGGCGATCCTGTCCGAGTTCGTCGCCGACGCCACCGACGGGTGGTCGCTGGCCACCGCCAGCCTGCGCGAACCGGATCCGGACTTCTCCGGCCAGGCCCGCCTGCTCGGTGAGGCAACGGCCCGGCTCCACGCCGAGCTAGCCAGCGCGTTCGGCACGCGCGAGCTGACCAGCGGGGATCTCGCGGAGCTGGCAGCGGGCCTGACGGCCGAGCTGGAGCGCGCCATCGCGGCCGTGCCGGACCTGGCCGACCACGCGGCGGCGGTCCGCTCCTGCTACGCCGAGGTGGCGTCGGTCCGGGCGCCGGTCCCCGTGCAGCGAGTCCACGGGGACTACCACCTGGCTCAGGTTCTGGCCAGCAAGGACGGCTGGATCGTCCTTGATTTCGAGGGCGAGCCGTCAGTGCCGCTGGCGCTGCGCCGCGAGCATGCCCCGGCGCTGCGGGACGTCGCCGGGATGCTCCGCTCGTTCGACTACGCGGCCAGCCACGAGATGCTCCAGCATCCGGATGACCGGCGGCTCGCGGCGCTCGCCCCCGGCTGGGCACGCGCCTGCCAGGACGCGTTCTGCGCCGGGTACGCGGCCGCTGGCGGCGCCGATCCGAGGGAGAACGCCGTGCTGCTGCGCGCGCTGACCCTCGCCAAGGCGGTGTACGAGGCGGTGTACGAGGCCAGGCACCGGCCGGACTGGCTCCCGATACCGCTCGCCGCCCTCGCCCGGGAGACCTCGGAGCGTGCCCGCCCGCCCGGCGGGCCCGCCGACCCGGTCGACCGCAACGAGGTCACCGCGATCGTCGAGGGCCGCCACCATGACCCGCACGCCGTGCTCGGCGCCCACCCGGGCGACGATGGCACCACCACGATCCGGGCGCTGCGGCCGCTGGCCCGCGAGGTCGCCGTCGTGCTGCCGGGCGGCGCCAGGCACCCGATGCGGCACGTCGCCGAAGGCGTGTTCTCCGTGACGATTCCCATGGTGAACGCGACTGACTACCTGATCGCCGCTCGCTATGAACCCGATGGCCCCGAGGTCGTCACCGACGACCCCTACCGCCACCTGCCCGCGCTCGGGGATCTGGATCTGCACCTGATCGCCGAGGGCAGGCACGAGGAGCTGTGGCGGGCGCTGGGCGCCAGGGTGCTGCCCGGGCAGGGCGGGACCGCGTTCGCCGTGTGGGCGCCGAACGCCACCGGAGTGCGGGTCATCGGCGACTTCAACCATTGGGACGGCCGCGGCCACCCGATGCGCTCGCTCGGCGCGTCCGGCGTCTGGGAGCTGTTCGTCCCCGGCGTCGGCACGGGCACCAGGTACAAGTACGAGATCCGCAGCCGGGACGGGACCTGGCACCGCAAGGCCGACCCGATGGCGGCCTACGCCGAGGAGCCGCCCGCGACCGCCTCGGTGGTCTTCGAGTCCCGGCACTCCTGGGGCGACGCTGCCTGGATGGCGCGGCGCCGCACCGCGGATCCGCTGACCATGCCAATGAGCATCTACGAGGTCCACCTCGGCTCGTGGCGCCCCGGGCTCAGCTACTCACAGCTGGCCGAGGAGCTCGTTCCCTACGTCCTGGAGCGCGGTTTCACCCACGTCGAGTTCCTTCCGGTGGCAGAGCACCCATTCGGCGGATCCTGGGGCTACCAGGTCACGTCCTATTACGCGCCGTCCGCGAGGTTCGGCACGCCGGATGAGTTCCGGGCGCTGATCGACCGGCTGCACCGGGCCGGGATCGGGGTGATCCTCGACTGGGTGCCCGCTCACTTTCCACGCGACGCATGGGCGCTGGCCAGCTTCGACGGCACGGCGCTGTACGAGCACGCCGACCCGCGCCGCGGCGCGCACCCGGACTGGGGAACTCTGATCTTCGACTACGGCCGCAGCGAGGTGCGGAACTTCCTCGTCGCGAACGCGGTCTACTGGCTGGAGGAGTTCCACGCCGACGGGCTGCGCGTGGACGCGGTCGCCTCGATGCTGTACCTGGACTACTCCCGCGGCCCGGGCGAGTGGACGCCGAACGTGCTGGGCGGCCGGGAGAACCTGGATGCGGTGTCGTTCCTGCAGGAGGTGAACGCGACCTGCTACAAGCGCGCGCCGGGGATCGTGATGATCGCCGAGGAGTCCACCGCGTGGCCGGGGGTGACCAGGCCGGTCCACCTCGGCGGGCTCGGGTTCGGCCTGAAGTGGAACCTGGGCTGGATGCACGACACGCTCGCCTACCTGTCTCACGACCCGGTCTTCCGCCGCTACCACCACAATGAACTGACGTTCTCGATGATGTACGCCTACAGCGAGAACTTCGTGCTGCCGCTGTCCCACGACGAGGTGGTCCACGGCAAGGGCTCGCTGCTGGCCAAGATGCCGGGGGACGACTGGCGCAAGTTCGCCACGCTCCGTGCGCTGCTGGCCTACATGTGGGCGCACCCGGGGAAGCAGCTGCTGTTCATGGGATCAGAGTTCGGCCAGCGGGGCGAATGGTCGCAGGAGCACGGCCTTGACTGGAGCGCGCTCGGCGGCCAGGCCCACGCCGGGGTCCGACGGCTGGTGGACGACCTGAACGCCGCCTACCGCCGCCTCGAGGCGCTCTGGCGAGAGGACTTCTCACCGGCCGGGTTCAGCTGGATCGACGCGAACGACGCAGCCGGGAACGTGATCTCCTTCCTGCGATTCGCCGCGGCCGCCCCGGCCGTGGCCTGCGTCGTCAACTTCTCCGGCACGCCGCACCACGACTACCGGGTGGGACTGCCGTGGCCTGGCCGGTGGCACGAGGTGATCAACACCGACGCCGCCGAGTACGGCGGCAGCGGAGTCGGCAATCTCGGCGGCGTCGAGGCCGAGCCCATGCCCTGGCACGGCCGTCCGGCCTCGGCGGCGCTCACGCTGCCGCCACTGGGCGTGCTCTGGCTCACCGCCGAGCGCGACTGACGCCGTGACGGCTCTCGCCCCGGGGCATCGGCCCCGGGGCGCCCCCGGCCCCGGCGGGCAGGCCGAGCAACCAGCGCGGCCCGGTCACCGCGGCACCCGCCTCCTGGCACCTGGACCGCAGTTCCCGGTCCGCGGTCACCACGATGACGGGCCCGGCCAGGGTGCCATCCCCGGAGCTCCTCACCTGGCGGACGATCTCATCGTCGCCCGAGCCAGTCGCCGCGACCACGCGCATCCGGCTCCCGGACCGGTCGCCTGCGGCTGGCGCGCCGTTGCCGTCTCCGCCCCGCGCGGCCGCGGCGGCGCCCTCAAGCACCACCGCGAACCGCGGGAACCACCAGGAGAGCGCAGGCAGCCCGGCCGGCTCGGGAAGCGCCGGGATCCCGCGCGCGGCGAGCACGGCGACCTGCTGGCACAACCGCGCGGCGGCGCCGGCCCGATCCCGCCACCATCCGTCCGGGCGCGAGCCGATCACGTTCGCCGCGTCCACGACGACAAGGGGCGGCGCCAGCGCGCCGCGCAACGCCGGCCACTGGGACGCCACCCCGGGATGCAGCCGCAGCCGGTCCACCCGAGCCTCGGGCACCCAAGCGACCTGGCTGGTCTCCTCGCTGGCCGCCGCCGCCTCGAGCGGGGCGGCCACGCTGGCCAGCACGGTCTGGTAGGCCCAGCCACCGTGATCGTCGTCCCACAGGCCGTGCACGGCGATCTCCGCCGTGTCGATTGCGCACTCCTCGGCCGCTTCCCGCAGCGCAGCGCACTCGGCGGACTCGTGGCTGTCCCGCGCTCCGCCCGGCAGCCCCCAGGTGCCGCCGTGGCTGCCCCAGCGGCTGCGCCGCTGCAGCAGCACGGAGGGCCGTCCGGCGCTGTCGGGGGCGGCAAGCAGCAACCCGGCGGCCCCGTGCCGGCCCCAGTGCCGGTGACCGAGGCCGCACCTGGTCCAGCCATTGCCATCATGCGCGGTCATCCCCGCCGACGATAGCTGACCTAGGCTGGATGTCATGGACTCAGCGCTGACCGGCTCACTCGCCAGGCTTGCCAGGCAGCGGACGGCCCCCCTCATCCTTGAGCTCGACCTGACCGACGGCGTCATCGAGACCCGGCCTCCCGACCCCGTGGGCGCGGTGATGGCCAGGCATCAGCCCGTGATCGGCGACATCGTCGCCGCGCTGCGGCTGGCTGCCGACGACCGGCGCGTGCGGGCGCTGGTCGCCAAGGTCGGCGGGCGGCCCATCGGCCTTGGCATCGTGCAGGAACTGCGGGAGGCGGTCAGGCGATTCGCCGCCACCGGCAAGCCGGCGGTCGCCTGGGCCGAAACCTTCGGCGAGCACACCGAGGGCAGCATCCCCTACTACCTGGCGACCGCGTTCACCACGATCTACCTGCAGCCCTCCGGCGGGCTCGGCCTGACCGGGCTCGCCGTCGAGCGCAGGTTCCTGCGGGGCGCCCTCGACAGGCTCGGCGTGACCATGCAGGTCGGGGCGCGCCATGAGTACAAGAGCGCCGCCGAGCAGTTCACCGAGCGCGGGTTCTCTGGCCCGGCCAGGGAGGCCACGGAGCGTGTCGCGGAGTCCGTCACCAGGCAGATCGCCGAGGCGATCGCCGAGCGCGCCTCGGTCTCCCGCGATGAGGCGACCCGGCTGATCCTGCAGGGCCCGTACCTGGCGGATCAGGCGCTGGCCGCCAGGCTGGTCGATGCCCTCGGTTACCGCGACGAGGTGTATGCCGCCGTCCGCAAGCAGGTGGCGGGCGCCGGCCCTGCGGCGGACGGCGCCGGATCGGCCGGCCCGGACCGGCCCGAGCTCCTCTACCTCGGCCGGTACCTGCGCTCCAGGGAACTGGCCAACCGCGCCCGGCAGCTCGCCGGCCCGCGCCAGCGGGTGGTGGCGGTGATCCGCGCCGTCGGCGCGATCCGGCGCGGGCGCAGCGGGCGGAGCCCGGTCTTCGGCACGGCGATGGGATCGGACAGCATCACCGCGGCCCTGCGGTCGGCCGCGGCCGATCCGCGCGTCGGGGCGATCGTGCTCCGGGTGAACAGCCCTGGCGGCTCTTACGTCGCCTCGGACGCGATCTGGCGCGAGGTGGTGCGCGCCAGGGCCGCGGGCAAGCCGGTGGTCGTGTCGATGAGCGACGTGGCCGCCTCGGGCGGCTACTTCATCTCGATGGCAGCGGACGCGATCGTCGCGCAGCCGGGTACGGTGACCGGCTCCATCGGCGTCATCCTCGGCAAGCCCGTGCTCGGCGAGATGCTCGGCAGGGCGGGAATCACGACGGACTCGGTGGTCACCGGCCGCCACGCGGCGATGTTCTCGGTGGCCCAGCCGTTCACCGACGAGGAGTGGGCGCTCGTCAACCAGTGGCTCGATAGCATCTACGCCGACTTCACCGGGAAGGTCGCGGCCGGTCGCGGCCTGCCGGCGGAGCGGGTCCACGAGATCGCCAGAGGGCGGATCTGGATCGGCGAGGACGCGCGCGAGCACGGGCTGGTCGATGAGCTCGGGGGCCTGGAGGAGGCGGCGAGCATCGCCCGGCGCCGCGCTGGCCTGCCCGCCACAGCACCGCTGACCGGATACCCGCGGATGGGGCCGCTCGACCGGCTCAGGCCGGCCTTCAGCAGCGAGGATCGCAAGGCGGCGGCCCGCACCAGCGTGGCCCCGTCCCTGGCGGACGGCGCGGGCGCGCTCGCCGGCGCCGTCGTCGCGGACCTGCTTGCCGAGACCTGGGGGCCGGTGGCGGGCCTGGCGGCGCGCCTCGGGCTGCCTGCGCACGGCCCGCTGATGCTCCCCGGCGCCTGGACCTTCATGTGAGTGAACCGGATCGCGCGGCTGGCCCGCCCGGTGAGTTCGCAACCGCCCTCACCGCGCTGGCCAGCGCGGTCACGCTGCTGACGATCGCCGACGGGCGGGACGACGTCGGGGTGACGGTCAGCGCGTTCTGCCCCGTCTCGATGCGCCCGCCGCTGATCTCGGTCGGTTTGTCCGACTCCGGATATCCCGCAGAGGTCCTCGGCCGCGTGAGCCGGTTCGCGGTCACGGTGCTCTCGGCCGGCCAGCGAGTGCTGGCCGGCCGGTTCGCCGCGTCGGGCCGGCCCAGCGCCCGGCTGCTGCTTGAGGACACACCCCACCGCCGGGGCGGGTTCTCCGGCGCCCTGATCCCGGATGGCGCCCTGTTCGCCCTCGAATGCGAGGCGAGCTCACGGATCCCGGCCGGTGACCACCTGCTGGTCATCGCGGACGTGCGCGCCGTGCAGATCCTCAGCGCCTCGGCGGACCCGCTGATCCGGTTCGACGGCCGGTATCCGGCACTGGCCCGGCCATAGCCGGGCGGAAATACCCTCGCCGCCGCGTTCCTGCGGTCGGTAGCCTGCCGCAATGCTCCGCCTGAGACCGCTGCGAGCCAGTGACGAGGCCGAGTTCCGTGCCGGGCACGCGCAACTGGCCGCCGAGGGCGTCGTCTTCGGCCTGGCCTTTGAGCCGGGGATGCCGTGGGACGAGTACCTGCAGGTGCTTGAGCGCTTCCGGGCCGGAGCCGATCTGCCGGAGCGCTTCGTGCCAAGCACGCTTCTGGTCGCGGAGGTGGACGGCCAGATCGTGGGCCGCGTCTCGATCAGGCACCGGCTCAACGACGCACTGCTTCGCGAGGGCGGGCACATCGGCTACTGCGTGCTGGCGGCGCACCGCCGCCGGGGATACGCGACGCAGATGCTGCGGCAGGCGCTGGTGATCGCCCGCTCGCTCGGCATCGACCGCGTGCTGGTCACCTGCGACGACGACAACACGGGCTCGATCAAGGCGATTGAAGCCTGCGGCGGGCGGCTGGACTCGGTGCTGCCGGGCGATTCCGGTGCCCCTGGCGTGCGGCGATACTGGTTCGACTGAGGTCGCGCTCGGCGTCGTCGGAGGTGGGCGGGATCCGCAGGTCACGGACGAAGCGCCGCACGTCGTCTTCGCGGTCGCGCAGTCGCCATCGGACTGGTCGGCGGCTAGTCTGACTGTGTGGAGTCTGTGGGCGCTTACGAGGCGAAGACCCACCTGCCCCGGCTGCTTGATGAGGTGGCGGAGGGCAGGAGCATCGTGATCACCAAGCACGGCAATCCGGTGGCCCGGCTGGTGCCCGCTCACGGGGCTCGCCTCACGGCGGGCGAGGTGATCGCCGCCTTGCGGCAGGCACGGCGCGGGGTCACGCTCGGCGGGCTGTCCCTGGCGGACCTGATTGCCGAGGGGCGGCGCTGAGTGCCGTTCGTGGTCGATGCGTCGGTGACGCTGGCCTGGTGCTTTGAGGATGAGGCGACGCCGGGGACCGAGGCCCTCCTCGACCTGCTGGCCGGCGACACCGCGGTGGTGCCCGGCTTGTGGGAGCTTGAGGTCTCCAATGTCCTGCTGGCCGGCGAGCGGCGCGGCAGGCTGACCGAGGCGCAGGGTGCCCGGTTCGTAGCCCTGCTCGGCCAGCTGCCGATCCTGGTGGATACGGCCAGCGCCGACATGGGAGCCGTCCTGGCAGCGGGCCGCCGCCACGGCCTGACCGCCTACGACGCCGCCTACCTGGTCCTCGCCGAACGCGAAGGGCTGCCGCTGGCCACCTTCGATGCGAAGCTGCAGGCTGCCGCCCGGGCCGCGGGCGTAGCCGTCATGACCGGATCCTGACCGCGGCGGCCATACTCCATGCAATGGCCCGGTCCGGTGCTGCCCGACTGGCTACGGCTGGTCGCGGCTGGGGCGCGGCTGGATCGGCACGCTCGTCCCCGGACCGAGGACGTAGGGATAGGCGTAAGCCGGAGGGTTGGTCCCCGGTCGGTTCGCCCACCTGCCCCGCTCATCGGGCGGATCGGCCGCCCAGCACGAGCCGCCCGGCCCGCCAGACCGCGGCGACCTGCGGCACCCCGGGCCGGTACGCGAGATAGGCGTGGGACGGCGCGGCGAGCATCACCAGGTCGGCCCGGGCACCGGCGCCCAGGTGGCCGATGTCGTCACGGCGCAGCGCCCGGGCGCCGCCCGCCGTCGCCGACCAGACCGCCTGCCGCGTGGTCATGCCCATCTCGCGGACGGCGAGCGCGACGCAGAACGGCATGCTTGAGGTGAAGCAGGAGCCCGGGTTGCAGTCCGTGGCGATCGCGACCGTGACGCCGGCGCGCAGCAGCCGCCTGGCGTCCGGGTACGGCTGCCTGGTGGAGAACTCGACCCCGGGCAGCAAGGTCGCGACGGTGCCGGACGAGGCGAGCGCGTCCACATCGGCATCGGACAGGAACGTGCAATGATCGGCCGACGCCGCGCCCACCTCGGCGGCCACCTGGACTCCCGGGCCCGGGCCGAGCTGGTTGGCGTGGATGCGGGGCATCAGGCCCGCCGCGATGCCCGCGGCGAGCACCGCGCGGGCCTCGTCCGCGCCGAACGCCCCGTCCTCGCAGAACACGTCCACCCATCGGGCATGCGGGGCGCACGCGCGCAGCATGGGACCGCGGACCAGGTCCACGTAGCGGTCGGTGGCGCCGCCGAACTCCGGCGGCACCACGTGGGCGCCCAGGAAGGTGACCTCCGGCGTGACCCTGGCGGCCAGCGCCACGCTCCGCGCCTCGTCGGCCACGGTGAGCCCGTACCCGGACTTGCACTCGAACGTGGTGGTCCCCTGCCCGAGCATCTCCGCCGCGAGCCGCCGCAGGTTCGCCTCCAGCTGGGCGTCGGTCGCGGCGCGAGTCGCCGTCACGGTGCTCGCGATGCCGCCGGCCCGGTACGGCACGCCGGCCATGCGGGCGGCGAACTCGGCCGCGCGTTCCCCGGCGAAGACCAGGTGGGCGTGGGAGTCGACGAACCCGGGAAGGACGGCCCGGCCCGCCGCGTCGACCCGGTCATCCGCGGCAGGCGCGCTCGCGGCCGGGCCCGTCCACGCGACGCGGCCGTCGTCGATCACCAGGGCGGCGTCGTCCATCGCGGCGAACCCGCCACCGGGCCCCGCGTTCGTCACCAGCTCGCCGATGTTGGTGATCAGCGTGCTCATGCCCGCATCCTGCCACCGCGGCGTTTCCCGGCCCGGCACCGCGGCCGGCGGTCAGGCCCGGTCGCGAGCCGCCGCGACCGCGGCCGCGAGCGCGCCGGGGACGTCGCCCACCAGCAGATGGCGCCCGTCGGCGACGACGTCGCGGCCGCCGACCACCACGTGACGCACGTCCGCGGCAGTCGCGGCGAACAGCACGGCCTCCAGGACGGCCAGGTCCGCCGGGCCGTCGTCCCGCGCGGGACCCCGGTCCGGGAGCCGGGTTCCCGCCAGGCGCACGGAATCCAGCGCGACCGTCACCAGGTCGGCGAGCGACCCTGGGGCGATCTCGCCCGCGTCCGGCCAGCCGAGGCTGGCGTGCCCGTCCCAGGTCACCGCGGTGCCGAGCGCCTCGGCCGGGAACACTCCTCGCTCGCCGCGGGCCAGCCGCTCATGCAGTTCGATCCGGCGGGCCTCCTCGAACAGGTCTATCACCGCCTGGCTGTCGCTGCCGACGGTGAGCCTGCACCCGGCGGCGGCGAGAGCGGAGAACGGGCCGACCCCGTCGGCCAGGTCCGCCTCGGTCGTCGGGCAGGCGCAGGCGAACACCTCGCTGCCGCCGAGCAGCTGGATGTCGTCGCCGGTCAGGTGAGTGGCGTGGACGACGGTGCTGCGCGGCCCGAGCGCCCCGGCCTGGTACAGGACGGACGCCGGGGTGGCGCCGTAGGCTGCCAGGCAGGCGCGGTTCTCCGCGGGCTGCTCGGACAGGTGCGCGTGCAGCGGCGCCCCGGCCTGGCGCGCCCAGGCGACCACGGGCCGCATCTGGACGGGCGGCACCGCGCGCACCGAGTGGATCGCCGCGCCGACCCGCGCGCCCGGGTGGCCCGCCGGCCCCGCGCTACCTCCCGCCGGCCCGGTCGTCAGCTCGGTGGCGAGCGCGGTGACGCGCTCCGCCCACTCGTGCGCCGAGCGGTCACCGAATCGCACCTGCGGCCCGGCCAGCGGCAGCTGGTCCCCGGCCGGGCCGAGGCCGCCGGACAGGTAGCAGGAGTCGAGCAGCGTGATGCGGATGCCTGCCTGCGCGGCTGCCTCGATGAGCGCCCGCCCCATCGCGTTCGGATCCGCGTAGGGGCGCCCGCCGGGTGCGTGGTGCACGTAGTGGAACTCGCCCACGCAGGTGATCCCGGCCATGGCCATCTCCGCGTACACGGCGCGCGCCAGCGCCAGGTAGCCGTCCGGATCGAGCCGGTCGGCGACCTGGTACATGCGCTCCCGCCAGGTCCAGAACGAGCCGCTCCGCGAGCCGGGCCGCCTCGCCTGGCCCGCGCCGCGCAGCACGCGGTGGAACGCGTGCGAGTGGCAGTTCGCCAGGCCCGGCAGGGTCAGCCCGGCAAGGCGGACCGTGCCGCGCGGCAGCCGGGCGGGATCGGCACCGGGAGTCACCCGGGTGAACCTGCCTCCCGCCGCCTCGATCAGCACCCCGGCCCGGATGCCCACCCCCGGCAGCCAGGCCAGTTCTGCGTGCCAGGACCGCGCGGCGGCGCCGCCACCCCCGGTCACCGGCACGCCAGCTCCGCCAGGACCGCGGCGAGCGCGTCCACCCCGGCGGCGCAGTCCTGCGGGTCGGCGTGCTCGGCCGGGGCGTGCGAGATCCCAGAGGGGTTGCGGACGAACAGCATCGCCGCGGGCACGGCAGCGGCCAGGACGCCCGCGTCGTGCCCGGCCCCGGTGTCCAGGACGGGCGGGACGGTCCCGGCGCGCGCCAGCGTGGCCGCCAGGCGCGCGCGCAGGCCATCGCTGAACCGGACCCCCGGGGTGAACGAGTCGAGCCGCTCACTCGACTGCACCCCCTGACTGGCCGCGCTCTCAGCGGCGGCGCGCAGCACCCGGCTGACGATCCGCTCCAGGCGGGCCTCGTCGCGAGCGCGCGCGTCCAGCCAGGCGGAGACCGACGAGCAGATCGCGTTGACCGCACCGGGCTGGGCCACGACCTTGCCGATCGTGGCCAGCCCATCCTCGTCCTGCGCTGCCTGCCTGGCCGCGACCACCGCCGCCGCGAACGGCAGCATCGGGTCGCGCCGGTCGGCCAGGCGGGTGGTGCCGGCGTGGTCGGCCTGGCCGGCCAGGTCGATCCGCCACCGTCCGTGCGGCCAGATCGCCCCGGCCACCCCGACCGGCGCGCCGAGCCGGGCCAGCGCCCTGCCCTGCTCGATGTGCAGCTCGATGAACGCCTCGATCCGGGCGAGCCGCTCGGGGTCCGGGCCGATCATGCCGGGATCGCCGCCGGCCTCCGCGATCGCCGCGGCCAGCGTGACGCCATCGGCGTCGGTGAGCGCCCGTGCCTCCTGCGGCGCGATCGCGCCGACGGTCAGACGGCTGCCCAGGCAGGCGGACCCGAACCGGGCACCCTCCTCCTCGGCGAACGCGACCACGCCCAGCGGCCGGGCGGGCTCCAGGCCCCGGTCACGGAGCAGGTCGATGGCGGCGAACGCGGACACCACGCCCAGCGGGCCGTCGTACGGGCCGCCGCCGGGCACCGAGTCCAGATGGGAGCCGGTGACGATGGCCTGCTCGCCACCGCCGTCCCGAGGGGTCCACCAGGCCCAGAGGTTGCCGTTCCGGTCGGTCTCGGCCCGGAGCCCCCGGTCGGCCGCCGCGCGGGCGAACCAGTCGCGGCAGGCCGCGTCGGCCTCGGTGAAGGAAAGCCGATGATAGCCTCCCGTGACCGGGTCCCTGCCGACCGGCAAGAGCGCCTGCCACAGCGGCAGCTCCCACCGACCGCCGTTCACGCCGGGGGCTCCCGCATGGGTATCCGCACGCCGCGCGCGGCGGCGACCTCCCGGGCGCGGTCGTAGCCCGCGTCGGCATGCCGGGCCACGCCGCTGCCGGGGTCGTTGGTGAGCACGCGCTCCAGCTTGGCGGCGGCCAGCGCAGTCCCGTCGGCCACGCAGACCTGGCCGGCGTGGATCGACCTGCCGATGCCGACCCCGCCGCCATGGTGAACCGACACCCACGAGGCACCCGATGCGGTGTTCAGCAGCGCGTTCAGCAGCGGCCAGTCCGCGATCGCGTCGGAGCCGTCGGCCATTCCCTCGGTCTCCCGGTACGGGGAGGCCACGGACCCGCAGTCGAGGTGGTCGCGGCCGAGCACGACCGGCGCGCGCAGTTCACCGCGGGCGACCATCTCGTTGAAGCGCAGCCCGGCCCTGTCGCGCTCGCCGTAGCCGAGCCAGCAGATCCTGGCCGGCAGCCCCTGGAACCGCACCTTCTCGCCGGCCATCCGGATCCACCTGGCGAGCGCCTCGTTCTCGGGGAACAGATCGAGTATCGCGGCGTCGGTGGCCGCGATGTCCGCCGGGTCGCCGGACAGGGCCGCCCACCGGAACGGCCCCTTCCCCTCGCAGAACAGCGGCCGGATGTAGGCGGGCACGAAGCCCGGGAAGTCGAAGGCCCGCTGGTACCCGGCGAGCTTGGCCTCGCCCCGGATCGAGTTGCCGTAGTCTAAGACCTCCGCGCCCGCGTCCTGGAAGCCGACCATGGCCTCGACGTGCGCTGCCATGGACTCGCGCGCCCGGGCGGTGAAGCCGGCCGGGTCCTCGGCGCGGAGCGCGGCCATGTCCTCGAACGCCACGCCCCTGGGCAGGTAGGTGAGCGGGTCGTGCGCGGAGGTCTGGTCGGTGACCACGTTCACCGGGGCGCCGCGGGCCAGCATCGCCGGCACCAGGTCCGCGGCGTTGCCGAGCAGGCCCACCGAGAGCGGCCTGCCCGCCTTCGCGGCGGAGGCCGCCCGCCGTATCGCGTCGTCGGGGCCGTCGGCGGCCTCATCGAGATAGCCATGCGCGATCCGCCGCGCGATGCTCGCCGGGTCGCAGTCGATGCAGATCGCCACGCCGCCGTTCATCGTGACGGCGAGCGGCTGCGCCCCGCCCATGCCGCCGAGGCCGGCGGTCAGGGTGATGGTCCCGGCGAGCGAGCCGCCGAACCGCTTGGCCGCGACGGCGGCGAAGGTCTCGTAGGTGCCCTGCAGGATGCCCTGGGTGCCGATGTAGATCCAGGACCCCGCCGTCATCTGGCCGAACATGGTCAGCCCGAGCGACTCCAGCCGCCGGAACTCCTCCCAGGTGGCCCACTGCGGCACCAGGTGGGAGTTGGCGATCAGCACCCGGGGCGCCCACTCGTGGGTGCGGAAGACGCCGACCGGCTTGCCCGACTGCACCAGGAGCGTCTCGTCGTCCCCCAGGTCCCGCAGCGAGGCGACGATGGCGTCGAACGCCGCCCAGCTACGGGCGGCCCGGCCCGAGCCCCCGTAGACGATGAGCTGGTCCGGGTGCTCGGCGACCTCGGGGTCGAGGTTGTTCATGAGCATCCGCAGCGCGCCCTCCTGGGGCCAGCCGCGGCAGGACAGCGCGGTGCCCCGCGGGGCGCGGACCGGGCGGGCGCCTGCCGCGTGCCCGGCGGATGCTGGGGATGTCACCGGCCCCCCTCAGCCGATCCGGTACAGCGTGCGCAGGATCGCGCGCAGCCTGCCTGCCGTCAGCGCGCCGATGTTCTCGCCGAGGATCGTCCGGGCCGAAGGGGACAGGAAGAACGTCACCGGCAGGCCCGGCACGCCGTAGCTGGAGGCGGCCGTGCCCTGCGGGTCGAACGCGATCGGATACGGGACCCGGTACCTGGCCACGAACGCCCGCGCGGCCCCGCGCAGGTCGAGGGTATCGATGCCGACGAAGGCGACCCGCCCGCCGAGCCCGCGGGCGACGCTCGCCACCGCGGGCGTCTCGCTCTTGCAGACCTCGCACGTCGAGGCCCAGAAGTTCACCACGATCGGCCTGCCGGCCAGGCCCGCCAGGCTGACCGTGCCGTGGCCGGTCAGGTTCGGCAGGCGGACCGGGGGTGCGGGCTTGTCCATCCGCACGAAGCCGAGCACCGGCGCGGCCGGCTCCGCGCGCCCGGGAGCGGCCTGGGAGGCGACCGTCCTGCTGATCGCGAGGATCGTCGCCCCGGAGAGCACGGCGGCGGCCGCCGCAACCAGTCCGAGCAGCAGCAGCCGGCGCCGGGTCAGCCGTCCCCCGGCGGTCTGGCCCATCATCCCACCTCGCTTCCCGCCCGGCCGGCGCCGCGCATGGCCATGGCAGCCGCCGCGGGCCGGCCGGTCATGCAGCCATCATCCCCCACTGCTCAGGGCGCAGGATAGCTCCCGCTCCCGCCGGATGGCCGCCGCCGGGTACCCTGGGTTGCCGATGCGATCGACTGCGGGCGGCCACGCCACCACGCCGGGCGGGCCGGACCTGGCGCCCGGCGGGCCGGACCTGGCGCCCGGCGGGCCGGACCTGGCGCCCGGCGGGCCGGACCTGGCGCCCGGCGGGCCGGACCCGGCACCCGGCGGGCCGGACCTGGCGCCGGGAGGCCCGGACCCGGCGCCCGGCAGCGAGGCCCATGGCCACCAGCACCGCGACGTCTCGGGCGGCTGGCTCCGCCCGGCGGTCTTCGGCGCGATGGACGGCCTGGTCACCAACGTGTCGCTGATCGCCGGGGTCGGCGGCGGCGGCGCGCGCCACGGCGCGATCGTGCTGACCGGCCTGGCGGGCCTGGCGGCGGGCGCCTTCTCCATGGCCACCGGCGAGTTCGTCTCCGTCTCCTCGCAGAACGAGCTGGTCGCCGCCGAGGTGTCCAAGGAGCGGCGCGAGCTGGAGGCCAACCCGGAAGCCGAGCGCCTGGAACTGGCCGCGGTCTTCCGCAGCCAGGGCGTGGACGCCGACCTCGCCGACAGCGTGGCCCGGCAGGTGTCCAGCAGCCCCGAGCAGGCCCTGCGGATCCACGTCCGCCAGGAGCTCGGGGTCGACCATCATGAGCTGCCCTCGCCCCATGTGGCTGCGGCCGCCTCGCTGGTCACGTTCGCCGGGGGCGCCCTGATCCCGCTCCTGCCCTACCTGCTCGGCTTCCCGCACCTGGCGGCCTCGCTCGTGCTGGCCGGCGTCGCCGCGTTCGCCGGCGGCGGCCTGGTGGCGCGCGTCACCGAGCGCCCGTTCCTGCGCGGCGCGCTGCGCCAGGTCCTGTTCGCGGGCGTGGCGGCAGGGCTGACCTACGCGATCGGCGCCGGCATCGGCGCCGCGATCGGCTGAGCGGGCGGGATCGCGCTACCAGGTGTCGGCGCCGAAGGAGTCCTCGGCGTGGCCGCCGGAGGACAGCAGCTGCAGGTCGGACTCGACCATCATCGCCACGAGCTCCTCGAAGCCGATCTTGGGTTCCCAGCCGAGCCGCTCACGGGCGGCCGACGGGTCGGCGCAGAGCTTGTCCACCTCCGCCGGCCGGATGAACGCGGCGTCGGTCACCACATGATCCCGCCAGTTCAGCCCGGCCACCTTGAACGCCTGGTCGAGCAGGTCCTCCACGGAGTGGGTGACGCCGGTGCCGACCACGAAGTCGGCCGGCTCGTCCTGGCCGAGCATCAGGTGCATGGCCCGCACGTAATCCCCGGCGAACCCCCAGTCCCGCCGGGCGGACAGGTTGCCGAGGCGCAGCTGGCGCTCGTAGCCGAGCTTGATCTTCGCGACGCCGAGCGAGATCTTGCGGGTCACGAACTCCGGGCCCCGCCGCGGCGACTCGTGGTTGAACAGGATCCCGGAGACGGCGAACATACCGTAGGACTCGCGGTAGTTCTGGGTGAGAAAGTGACCGTAGGCCTTGGCCACGCCATAGGGGCTGCGCGGGTGGAACGGCGTCCTCTCGGTCTGCGGCGACTCGCGGACCATGCCGAACATTTCCGATGACGACGCCTGGTAGAACCTGACCTGCCCCCGGCCGGGGCTGCGCGAGGCGCTGATCCCGCTGGACACCCGGATCGCCTCCAGGACCCGCAGCACGCCCAGCCCGGTGACCTCGCCGGTCAGCTCGGCCTGCTGCCAGGACATCGGCACGTACGAGATCGCGGCCAGGTTGTAGACCTCGTCCGGCTGGACGCGCTCGACCGCGGCAATCAGGCTGCCCTGGTCGAGCAGGTCGCCCCGGACGAGGCGGACCTCACCGAGCAGCTGCCGCAGCTGGCGCACCCGCGGGTTCTGCTGGCCGCGGACCAGCCCCCAGACCTCGTAGCCCTGCGAGACCAGGTACTCGGCCAGGTAGGACCCGTCCTGGCCGGTGATGCCGGTGATCAGCGCTCTTCGTGTCAGGTCGGCCTCCGCTCGCGTCGCCAGCGGCCGGGCGCGCCACCCGGCCCGGGCACGCCGTGATCCTACGTCGTGGCAGCATGGCCGCGCGGCGACCGCGGGCCATCCCCGCCGATCCCCGCGAACCGGTGCGATCCGGACGGCCCTGGCGGGCATGGGGCGCGGGCCGCCCGGTGGTAGGGTTCGCTGCCAGATGGCCAGCGGCCAGCGGCCAGCGGCCAGCGCCCCGGGCCGCCGGCCCGCCTGGTCGGCGGGGACGAGGAGGCAGTGCCGCGTTGAGCACGGATGACCCGCCGCTTCGGGTGGCGCTGCTGTCCTACCGGAGCAAGCCGCACTGCGGCGGCCAGGGCATCTACCTGAGGCACCTGTCCCGCGAGCTGGCCGCGCTCGGCCACCACGTCGAGGTGTTCTCCGGCCAGCCCTACCCGGAGCTGGAGCCAGGGCCGCTGCTGCGCACCGTCCCCAGCCTCGACCTGTACCGGGACGACGACCCGTTTCGCACCCCGCGGCCGGGCGAGTACCGCGACTGGATCGACCTGCTCGAGGTCGGCATGATGTGGACGGCCGCATTCCCCGAGCCGCTCACGTTCAGCCTGCGGGCGCTGCGCCTGCTGCGCGGCCGCCGCGCCGACTTCGACGTCGTCCACGACAATCAGGTCCTCGGCTACGGGATGCTCGGCATACGCCGGCTCGGCCTGCCGCTGGTCACCAGCATCCACCACCCGATCAGCGTGGACCGGCGGATCGAGCTGGCCCAGGCACGCGGGCTGGGACGGCTCACCAAGCGGCGCTGGTACTCGTTCGTGCGGATGCAGGCCCGGGTGGCCCGCCGGGCCGGGCCGGTGCTCACCGGCTCGCAGTCCTCGCGCGAGGACATCATCGCGGACTTCAAGGTCCCGCCGGGCAACGTGCGGGTGATCCCGCTCGGCGTCGACACCCGGCTCTTCCATCCCCGCCCCGCCCCGCGGGTGCCGGGCAGCATCGTCGCCGTCGCCAGCGCGGACTCGCCGGTCAAGGGCATCCCGACGCTGCTGCGGGCGTTCGCCAAGGTCGCCACCGAGCGCGAGTGCCAGCTCACCGTGGTCGGCAAGCCCGCGCCCGGCGGGCCGACCGAGCAGCTGGTCGGAGAGCTGTCGCTGGCCGGCCGGGTGAGGTTCGTCACCGGGATCGGCGACGCCGATCTCGCCGGGCTGGTGGCCAGCGCGGAGATCGCCGTGGTCCCCTCGCTCTACGAGGGCTTCTCGCTGCCCGCGGTCGAGCACATGGCGTCCGGCACCCCGCTGGTGGCCAGCCGGACAGGCGCCCTGCCCGAGGTGACCGGTGACGCGGCGGTGCTGGTCAGGCCCGGCGACCCGGAGGAGCTCGCCGCGGCGATACGCCGGCTCCAGGAGTCGCCGCGCGAGCGCGAGCGGCTCTCCCGCGCTGCGCTGCGGCGGGTGCGGGAGCGGTACGCCTGGCCGGCGGTGGCCCGCGCGACCGTCGCGCAGTACCGTGCCGTGATCAGCGAGACGGCGCGCCGGGCAGCAGCCGCGGCCCCCTGCCCGGGCACTCGGCCCGCGGATGCCGCCGATGCTGACCGTTGACTTCGCGCGCCTGCCGGCCGGACCCGGCGACCGCGTCCTCGACCTCGGCTGCGGCGGCGGCCGGCACGCGTTCGAGGCGCTGCGCCGGGGCGCCCGGGTGGTGGCGCTGGACACCGACCCCGGTGAGCTCGCGCGGGTGAGGGACATGTTCACCGCCATGACCGAGGCGGGGGAGGTGCCCGCCGGCGCGTCCGCGGCGGTGGCCGTGGGGGACGCCACCGCGCTGCCGTTCCCGGCCGGGTGCTTCGACGCGGTGATCGCCGCCGAGGTGCTTGAGCACATACCGGCCGACCAAGCGGCGATGAACGAGATCGCCCGGGTGCTCCGCCCGGGCGGCCGGGCCGCGGTCACCGTTCCCGCCTGGCTGCCCGAGCGGGTCTGCTGGCGCCTGTCTGACGACTACCACGACACGCCCGGCGTGCACGTGCGGATCTTCACCCGCCGCGAGCTGCGGGTGAAGCTGAGCCGGGCCGGGCTGGCGGTCAGCGGCCAGCACCACGCCCACGCGCTCCATTCGCCCTACTGGTGGCTGAAGTGCGCGGTCGGCGTGCACGACGACGGCCACCCGCTGGCCAGCGCCTACCACCGGCTGCTGGTGTGGGACATCACGCGCCGGCCCGCCGTCACCCGGATCGCCGAGCGCGCGCTGAACCCGCTGATCGGCAAGAGCCTGGTCGTCTACGCGGACAAGGATGCGGCCGCCTGAGCGGGGGCGCGGCGGCGTGCCCGGCGCGCGCGCCCCGGCCGGCATCGGTGGCCGATGGGCACGCACGCCTGCCTGGCTGCCCGAGCTGCCCGGCATCCTCTCCGCCGACGCCGTGCTCGCCACGGGCCGGGCGATCGCCGCGGTCCAGCAGCCGGACGGCGCGATCGGCTGGCCCGACGGGCACGTCGACGCCTGGAACCACGTGGAGTGCGCGATGGCGCTGTCCGCCTGCGGCCTGCGCGAGCCTGCGCGGCGCGCGTACGAGTGGCTGCGGGCCACCCAGCGCCCGGACGGGTCGTGGCGCAAGCGGATGCCTCCGGGCCAGGCAGACCTGACCACCGAGGCCAACCACGCCGCCTACTGCGCGGTCGGGATCTGGCACGAGCTGCTGGTCAGCCGGGATGAGGCGTTCGCGGAGCGGATGTGGCCGACGGTGCGGGCCGCCATCGAGTTCGTGCTCGGCCTGCAGGCACCCAGGGGAGAGATCATCTGGCGGCGGCGGGCCGACGGCAGCCCGGAGGACTTCGCGCTGCTCGCCGGGAGCGCGAGCATGTACACCAGCCTGCGCTGCGCGATCATGCTGGCCGAGTACCTCGGGGAGCCCCAGCCCGACTGGGAGCTGGCCGCCGGGCAGCTCGCCCATGCCGTGGCCTGCCACCCGGAGGCGTTCGCGGACAAGAGCCGGTTCTCGATGGACTGGTACTACCCGGTGCTCGGCGGCCCGGTCCGCGGGGAGGCCGCGCGGCGGCGCCTGGACGAGGGCTGGGGCTGCTACGTGGTGCCCGGGCTGGGCGTTCGCTGCGTGAGCGACCAGCCGTGGGTCACCGCGGCGGAGACCGCCGAGCTCGCCATAACGCTCGAGGCGGTCGGCGACCCGGCGCGCGCGCTGGAGCTGCTCGACCGGATCCAGCTTCTGCGGGATCCCAGCGGCGCGTACTGGACCGGCTGGCAGTACGCCACCGGGCGGTACTACCCGCACGAGCAGAGCAGCTACACGTCGGCGGCCATCGTGCTCGCCGCCGACGCCCTGTCCGGGGCGACCACCGCCAGCTCGCTGTTCCGCGAGGTGGCGGCCGACCCCGCCGCGGTGATGCCGCCCGCCGACCCGGCCTGCGGCTGCGACCCCGCCGACCAGGCCCCCGACGGGGTCGGCGGCCTGGTCTGAGCCGGGCGCGGCCGCTCAGCCGATGCCCTCGCCCGTGCGCTGCAGGACCCGCAGCGAGCCGGCCGCCCGGACCTCGGTGAACGCGCCCGACGCCAGCGCCCGCAGGTAGATCCGGTACGGGGCCTGGCCGCCGTCGGCCGGGTCGGGGAAGACGTCGTGGATGGCGAGCGCGCCGCCCAACGTGATCCGGGGCGCCCAGCCCTCGTAGTCGGCGGTCGCCGCGGCGTCGGTGTGCCCGCCGTCGATGAACAGCATCCCGAGCGGCTCGTGCCACATCCGGGCGACCTCGGCCGACCGGCCGATGATCGCGATCACATGCGGCTCGAGCCCTGAGGCCGCGAGCGTGGCGCGGAAGTGCGGCAGGGTGTCGATCCGCCCGACTGCCGGGTCGACCAGTTCAGGGTCGTGGTACTCCCAGCCGGGCTGGTTCTCCTCCGACCCGCGGTGATGGTCCACGGTCACCACGACCTGGCCGGCCTGGCTCGCCGCGGAGGCGAGGTAGATGGTGGACTTGCCGCAGTAGGTGCCGATCTCGACGATCGGGCCCGCAGGCGCGTACCGGGCGGCGGCCAGGAACAGCGCCTCCCCCTCGGCCGGGGGCATGAACCCCCTCGCGGCCTCGGCGGCCAGCCGGTGCGCGTCGGGCAGGGCGTAGCTCATGGCCCTCAGTCTGCCGCGTCCGCCCGGCGCGCCCCGCCCCATCGGCCCCGGCTTCCTGCCCGGCGCCGGGGAACTAATGTGGAGGCGGGTCCTGCGGCAGCGGAGGCATGCGGTGAGAGTGGAAGTGGATCGGGACGCCTGCGAGGCCAACGCGGTCTGCGCCGGGCTGGTTCCGGAGGTCTTCGAGGTCGATGACGAGGACGTGCTGCACATCAAGGTCGGCGCGGTTCCCGGTGACCTTGCCGACCAGGTCCGTCATGCGGTGCGCTCCTGCCCGAAGGCCGCGCTGAGCATCGCCGAGTAGCCGGCCCGGCCCAGCGGCCCCGGGCCTGGTCAGCCGAGGGCCCCGAACCCGATCGCGACGCCCACGCCGATGAGCACGGCGCCGCCGATCAGCTCGCCACCCTCCGCCGAGCGCCTGCCCACCCGCGCCCCCAGTTCCAGGCCGGCCAGCGACATCAGGACGCTCACGCCGCCGAACACCACGACGCCGGCCAGCAGGCCGACGCGGAACGCGCCGAGAGCGAAACCGGCCACGAGGTTGTCCAGGCTCAGCGCGAAGCCGCTGACCAGCATCCTGGCCGTCGCCCGGCGGCCGGGCAGCGGCCGTGGCCCCGGCGGCCGCGGCCCCGGCGGCCGCGGAGCCCGCGGCAGGGGAGCCCGCGGCCGGGGAGCCCGCGGCCCCGCCTCCTGCGCGCCGGCGGGAGCCGCGGCCGGCCGCGGCGCCCGGAACCTGGGCAGCCCGCCGCCCCGCACCGTCTTGCCGATGCCGTGGGCGCCGATGGCGACCAGCAGGACCGCCGCGATCCACCGTGCGTCGCGGTCCACCGCGACCGCCAGGCCGTGCCCGAGCGCCAGGCCGAGGACCGGCATCCCGGCCTCCAGCGCCCCGAAGATCACGATCAGCCGCAGCCTGGTCCCGGCACCGACGCCCCCCGCGCCGATGCCGATCGAGGCGGCCATGTTCGACGCGCCGACCGACACGGCCACCAGGACGAGGGCGAGCACGCTCTGACGGTACCGAGAGCGGCTGCCTCCCGTTCCGCTGGGAACCGGACTGCCGCGCCGCGGCCGCCAGGCGCGCGTGCCGGAGCCCGAGGCGTCGCCGGCGTGCCGGCGCCCGGCAGCGGCTAGGGTGTCCGGTCATGGTGAACAGTGGCGGTGACCGTCAGTGACCACGGATTACGGCGGGAGCACGGGCCCGGCCCGGCGCGTCGCCAGAGCCGGAACCAGGGTCCTGGCGGCCCGGGCGGCCGCGGTCGCGGGGGCGCTGACGGCCGATGGCGCGCTGACCGCCGGGAAGGCGGCGATGCTTGTCCTCGCGGTGGCGCTGCCCGCGGCCACCGCCCCCGTCCCGGCGCCCGGCCGGGCCGGAGGGCCGGCGGCTGCGGGCATCACGATCGCGCCACTCGTGCGGGTCCTCGCCCGGCCGGGCGCGGTCCCGGCGGACGGCTACACGCCGGCACAGATCAGGGCCGCCTACCACGTCAACCCGCTGCTGCGCGCCGGAATCGACGGCGCCGGGCAGTCGATCGCGATCGTCGACAGCTTCGGGTCACCGACGATCAGGCGCGACCTCGCCGTGTTCGACCGGGCGTTCGGGCTGCCGCGGGCCCGGCTGCTCGTCATCCACCCGGCGGGCCGGATCCCGAGGTTCAACCCGAACAGCGCCACGATGGTGAGCTGGGCGCAGGAGACCACGCTCGACGTGGAATGGGCCCATGTGATGGCGCCGGCGGCCAGGATCGTGCTGGTGGAGACGCCGGTGTCGGAGAACGAGGGGACAAGCGGTTTCCCGCAGATCGTCCGGGCTGAAAGGTACGTCCTTGCCCGCCGCCTGGCCGGGGTGATCAGCCAGAGCTTCGGCGCGACCGAGGAGACCTTCCCGAGGGGCGCTCTGCGGCCGCTCCGCGGCGCCTACCTGGAGGCTGCCCAGCCACGTCACGACGTCACCGTGGTCAGCGCGTCGGGCGACGCGGGAGCCACGGACCTGACCGCCAGCATGCGGTCCTACTACACCCACCGGGTCACCTCGTGGCCGGCCAGCGACCCGCTGGTCACCGCGGTCGGCGGGCTTGACCTGACGCTCGACCGGTCTGGCCGGCGGCTCGCGCCTGACCGGGTGTGGAACGACCCGGGGTCGGGCCCGCAGGCCGGCGGCGGCGGCCGGTCGGTCGTGTTCGGGCGGCCGGCGTTCCAGAACGGCGTGGCGGCCGTCGTCGGCCGGCACCGGGGCGTCCCTGACGTGTCGCTGAGCGCGTCCTGCGGCCATCCCGTCGAGGTGTACTCCAGCTTCGGCCACGCTCCGGGCTGGTATCCCATCTGCGGCACCAGCGAGGCCACGCCCCTGTTCGCCGGGATCGTCGCCCTCGCCGACCAAGTGGCTGGCCATCCGCTCGGGCCGATCAACGGGTACCTGTACGCGATGGCTGCGGCCGGCGACCGGGGCCTGGTGGACATCATCCACGGCAACAACACCGTCACCTTCCGCCAGCACGGCCGGACGTACACCGTGCGGGGCTGGGCCGCCACGCGCGGGTATGACCTGAGCTCGGGCCTGGGGACCGTGGACGCGCGCTTCTTCGTACCCGAGCTCGCCGCGCTGGCCGGGAAGCACGGCGCCTGACTGGCGCCCCGGCCCGGCGCCCCGGGTCAGGTGGTGCGGAACCGGGGCGGGATGCTGCCGACCTCATGCATGAGCCTGACCCGGTCGCCGCGGTAGACGTACCTGGTCATCCTGATCGCCCGGCGCTCCGCGTACGCGGTGCGGTTGACCACGATCACTGGCGTCCCCGCGGAGAGCCCGAAGAACGCGGTCTCACCTGGGCTCGGCATCCGCGCACCGATCTCATCGGCGTAGCCGACCTGCGGGAAGCCCAGGTCGGCGAGCAACGCGATGCTCCCCTGCGCGATGTCGCCCGCCTGCTCCAGCGGCGTCCCCGAGGCGATGTCCAGGGGAAAGTAGGACGCCATCATCAGCCACGGGATGCCGCGGATCGTGCCGCTCCTGCGGCGCACCACTACGAGGTCGCCACGGGTGATCTTCAGCTTCTCCGCGACGCTCGACGAGGCGGGCGCCTTCTCGACCACCTGCCTGCTCATCTCCGGCTCGGCGCCCTCGTCGCTGACCTCGGGCAGGAAGGTGGACGCGGCCTGCCCGGCCGGGTGCACGTCCACCCGGGACAGCAGCGCCGTGAATGGCTTGGCGGGCTCGGCCACGAACGTCCCGAGACCCTGCCGGGTGACGACCAGCCCCTGGTTGGTCAGCAGCGCCAGGGCGAGCCGGACGGTGTTGCGCGAGGCGTTGAACTGCCGCACCAGGTCCGGCTCGCTGGGCAGGCGCTCCCCCGGCGCGAGCGCTCCGCTGTCGATCCGCGCCCGCAGTTCGTGGGCGATGGCCTGGTACTTGGCCTGGGCCATGAGCGGACTCCTTCAGGTCACATGAATGTCACCGAATGGTTAGGCGCTTCGGGTCGCCCAGCCCTTTTGAGCCAGGCGACTGTTTGGTATGAGTTAGATGACAAGAAACATCGGATCGAATCGTAGGCGGAGAACGGCCATCAGTAAACCCAGCTCGCCCGCCAGGCCAGGCAAGGCCGGTGGCGACCGCGGCTCACCTGGCCGATCGCCTCGGTACGCCGATCCCCTCGGGACAAGGAGGACCCGTGACTGAGGCATGGATCGTGCTCGGTGTCACCGCCGGGACCACGGTCGTCGTGGCCGTGCTGATCGCAGTGGCGCTCGTCAGCCTGGCCAGCGTGCGCGAGGAGTCCGCGCGGAGCCTCAGCGGCCAGCCCCCTGGGCCGCTGGCCGGAGCGGCGCGGAGGCTGCTCGGGTTCCGGGCCGGGCGGGCCGGGCAGCCCGGGCGGGCCGCCGCACCGGGGGCCTGGGCTGTGACCGCCACGCCGGTCGCTCAGCCGGGCGACGTACGCTTCGCTCATGCGCGTCGCACTCTGCCAGATCCCGGTCAGCAGCCACCCGGAGGCGAACCTCGGCCGGGTGAGGTCCGCCCTGACCAGCGCCAGGGAGCAGGGGTCTGACCTGGCAGTCTTCCCGGAAGGGACCCAGGTCCGGTTCTCCGCCGACCTGCGGGCGGCGGCTGAGCCTCTCGATGGGCTGTTCTGCGCGGGACTGGCTCGCGCGGCGCGCGAGTTCGGCGTGGCCCTGGTGGCCGGCGTCTTCGAGCCAGCGCCGGGCCGGCGAGTCTACAACACCACGGTCGCCTTCAGCGCGAGCGGCGACCTCGTCGCCGCGTACCGCAAGATCCACCTGTTCGACGCCCTCGGCCAGCGCGAGTCGGCGTCGGTGGCCCCGGGATCGGACCTGGTGCTGGCCCAGCTCGGCGGGCTGACCGTCGGCCTGCTGACCTGTTACGACATTCGCTTCCCGGAACTGGCGAGGGCACTGGCCATCCGGGGCGCCGACCTGCTGGTGATCGGGTCGGCCTGGGCCGCGGGCCTGTTCAAGGAGGAGCACTGGGTCACCCTGGTGCGGGCCAGGGCCATCGAGAACACGATCTGGATCGCGGCGGCCGGGCAGGTCCCTGACCCGGGCGAGCCTGCCACCTCGGCGCCGACAGGAGTCGGACGGAGCATGCTCGTCGACCCGATGGGCACGGTGCGGCTCGACCTCGGCCCAGCGCCGGCCGTGTGCGCCGGCCTGGTCGACCCCGAGGAGACCGCGCGGGTCAGGAGCGTGCTGCCGTGCCTGGGCAATCGGCGCGAGGACGTGTTCCCCGGGCTGAGCGCCGGCCAGGCGCACCCGGCCGCTGCGACGCCCTAGCGGGAGCCGCCGCGGGGCCCGGGGACCTCGTCGCCTGCGGCCGGGACCTCATCGCCCGCCACCAGGACCTCGTCGCCCGCGGCCGGCGCCGTCCCATCCGTCGTGCCCGGGGAGGCGTCCGAGGTCGGCCTGTGCCTGCGCCATGCCCAGGCCGCCACCGCCAGGACCAACGCGACGGCCAGCGCGATCGCCAGCCCGGTGCCGACCCGGCGCTCGACCACGGCGTACGCGGAGCCAGCCAGGTACCCCAGCAGGCTGTACCCTGTCCCCCAGATGACCCCGCCGATGCCGTTGTGCAGGAAGAACGTGCGATACGGCATCCGCGCGGCACCAGCGGCAGCGGGCATCAGCGCGCGCACGATGGCGACAAACCGGCCGCCCAGCACCGCGAGCCCGCCGCGGTCCCGCAACGTCACCCGGGCCCGGCCGACCGCGCCGGGCACCCGGCTGAGCGCGCGGGAGGCGAACAGCCGGTCACCCATGCGGCGGCCTATCTCATAGCCGACCAGCGGTCCGGTGACAGCGGTCACCACGACGACCGCGATGAGCACGCCGAGCGACAGGTGACCCCGGCTGGCCAGGACGCCGCCCAGGACCACCGCCGCCTCGCCCGGCAGCACGAAGCCCAGGAAGATGGCGGTCTCCCCGAAGACCAGCGCTCCCACCAGCCCGGCCGCGACCAGCCCGTGCAGGTGGCCGAGCGCGGAGGTCAACGCCGTCACGATCCCCGCCACATCGCTCACCTCCGCCATCGCTCACCGGACGTCGATCGCACTGCGCCCATGGCGCTCACTGAACGTGCTTTGCTTGGACATAATTCCGCGTGATCCCGGCACCGGGGAGGAGGCGCCGATGTCTGACACTCCAGAGTCAGGGCACCAGCCACCGCTCCCGGCGGCCCGGAGCCGGATCGTGCGCGGGGCACCCCCCTGGGAGATCAGCCAGCCCGCTGCCGGCCCGCCCTGGGAGGCCAGCCAGCCCGCCGCCGGCCCGCCCTGGGAGGCCAGCCAGCCCGCCGCCGGCCCGCCCTGGCCGCCCGCGCCCATGCCTCCGGCGGTCACCGCTCCGGCGCCGGATCGGCCACCCCCACCGCCACCGGAGCGACCGGCCGGATCCGCCGGAGCGGGCACACCGCCGGGCACCGAGCTTGCTCCCGCGGCCGGCCCGCCCCGGCCCGCTGGCATCCTCAGGACCGTCACCCCACTTCCGGCCGGCGGCCGCCGATCCGGTGCCCAGCGGCCAGCCGAGTGCGAACCCGGCGAGCAGCCGGCAACCGCGAGCCTACCTGCGGTCACGGGCACCCTGGTCCGCCGCCCGGCGACGTTCACCGGCCGGATCACCAGGGACGGGTCGAGCGGGTTCCCGGTCCAGCGGGCCAGGTACCAGCTGTACGCCTGCCTCGCGTGCCCGTGGTCGCACCGGGCGCTGATCGTGCGGCGGCTCCTCGGGCTCGACCGGGTCATCGGGCTCACGCTGGCCGACCCGGTCACCGACGACCGCGGCTGGCGGCTCGGCGGGGACGGCCGGCCGGACCCGGTCACCGGCGCCAGGCATGTCGCGGACCTGTACCGGGCCACCGACCCGGATTGCTCCGGGCCGGCCATGCTCCCGCTGATCTGGGACACCCGGACCTGCCAGGTGGTCAGTGACGACGTGGCTCAGATCACCGTGATGCTGGAGACGGAGTTCCGGCCGTTTCACCGGCCAGGGGCACCCGACCTGTACCCGGCGGCGCGGCGGCGCGAGATCGAGTCGCTGGCGACCCTGATCTTCTCCACGGTGAACGCCGGCGTCTACCGGGCCGGCACCGCAGCCACCCAGGAAGAGTACGAGCAGGCCACCAAGGTGCTGTTCACCACCCTGGACGCGCTGGACGACCGGCTCGCCCGGCGGCGGTTCCTGCTCGGGGACCTGCTGACCGAGGCGGATGTCCGGCTCTACCCGACGCTGGTCAGGTTCGACGCCGTCTACCACCCGCTGTTCCACTGCAACCTGCGAAGGCTCGCGGATTACCCGCACCTGTGGGCGTACACGCGCGACCTGCACTCCCACCGCGGCTTCGGCGAGACGACCGACCTCGACCAGATCAAGCGCCACTATTACCTGTCCGCGGAGTGGGCCGGGGCCGGCCGTCGGGGCATCGTGCCCGCGGGCCCGCGGATCGACTGGGGCGAGCCGCACGGCCGGGCGAGGATGCCCAGCTGACGTGCGGCGGCGAGTAGCCTTGACAAGGCGGGGATGTGACAGGCAAGCCAAGCTCTGGAAGAGGCGATGTCGGCCGTGTCAGCCGAGTTTTCGCGCGCGCCCGCCCATGCGGGCGCGCGATCCAGCCAGGACGGGGCCGATCCCGGCCGCTCGGGCCGGGACCAAGGCGATGACGGCGAGCGGCGGGCCGGACCTGAGGTCCGGGCGGGCACGGTGCTGACCGCGGGCACCGATTTCGGCCCGAACGAGTGGCTGGTCGACGAGCTCTACCAGCGGTACCAGGCCGACCCGGACTCGGTTGACCGGGCCTGGTGGAACTTCTTCGCGGACTACCGGCCCGAGACGTTCCCCGGCCCGGCTCCGGGCCCAGCGCCGGATCAGGGTGGCCGCGCCACGCCCTCCGGCCAGCCCGGGCCGAGTGCGACGGCCGCTCCCCCCGCCGGGAACGGGGGCCCGGCGCCGGCCGCGGCGGCGCAAGCGGTGACGGCCCGCCCGGTACCGGCCCCGCCTGAAGCTCTGGCGGCATCCCGGCCGGCGACCACCGTACCGGAGGTCGTCACCGGGCCCGCGGCTGTCACCGGGCCCGTGGCCGCGGCCCCGCCCGCGCCCGGCCCGGCGCTGGAGGCCGAGCGCGGTCAGCGGCGGCTGCGCGGAGCGGCGGCCCGCACGGCCGCGAACATGGCGGCCAGCCTCGGGGTGCCCACGGCCACGTCGGTCCGGGCAGTCCCCGCCAAGCTGCTCATCGACAACCGGATCGTCATCAACAATCACCTGGCCAGGGGCCGCGGCGGGAAGGTCTCGTTCACCCACCTGATCGGCTACGCGGTCGTCCGCGCGCTGTCATCGGTGCCGGAGATGAACCACTCCTACGCCGAGGCCGACGGCAAGCCCGTCCTGGTCACGCCCGAGCACGTGAACCTGGGCCTGGCGATCGACGTGCAGAAGGAGGACGGGAGCCGGCAGCTGCTCGTGCCGAGCATCAAGGCCGCCGAGCAGATGGACTTCCGTCAGTTCTGGCTCGCCTATGAGGACACCGTCCGCCGGGCGCGGGCCGGCAAGCTGGCCGTCTCCGACTTCGAGGGAACGACGATCAGCCTGACCAACCCCGGCACGATCGGCACCGCGCACTCGGTGCCCAGGCTGATGCCCGGGCAGGGGTGCATCGTCGGCGTCGGGGCGATGGAGTACCCGGCCGCCTACCAGGGCGCCTCGCCGGAGACGCTGGCCAGGGACGCGATCAGCCAGACGGTCACGCTCACCTCCACATACGATCACCGGATCATCCAGGGAGCGCAGTCCGGCGAGTTCCTCAGGGTCATCAGCGGCCTGCTCCTCGGCGAGCATGGGTTCTACGATGACATCTTCGCCGCGCTGCGCATCCCCTACGAGCCGGTGCGGTGGGTCAGGGACATCCCGGCCGGCCATGAGAACGACATCAGCAAGGCGGCCAGGGTTCACGAGCTGATCCACGCCTACCGGGTGCGCGGCCACCTGCTCGCCGACACCGACCCGCTCCAGTACCGCCAGCGCAGGCACCCGGACCTGGACATCCTCCAGCACGGGCTGACCCTGTGGGACCTGGAGCGCGAGTTCGCCACCGGCGGGTTCGGCGGCAGGCCGCGGATGCTCCTCCGGGAGATCCTGGGCGTGCTCCGCGACGCCTACTGCCGCACGATCGGCCTGGAGTACATGCACATCCAGAACCCGGCCGAGCGCGCCTGGCTGCAGGACCGGGTGGAACGGCCGCACCGGCAGGCCGACCACGACGAGCAGATGCGGATCCTGTCACGGCTGAACGTCGCCGAGGCGTTCGAGATGTTCCTGCAGACCAAGTACGTGGGGCAGCGCAGGTTCTCGCTGGAGGGCGCCGAGTCGCTGATCCCGCTGCTGGACGCGGTCCTCACCGAGGCGGCCAGGCTCGGCCTGGACGAGGCGGTGATCGGCATGGCGCACCGCGGCAGGCTGAACGTCCTCGCGAACATCGTCGGCAAGTCCTATGCCCAGATCTTCGGCGAGTTCGAGGGGTACCTGGACCCGGCGAGCTCGCACGGGTCCGGGGACGTCAAGTACCACCTCGGCGCGGAGGGGACGTTCACCGCCGCCGACGGCAGCGCGATCCCGGTCGCCCTGGTCGCCAACCCCAGCCACCTGGAGGCGGTCAACCCGGTGGCCGAGGGCGTCGTCCGGGCCAAGCAGGACATGCTCGACTTCGGAACGCCCGGCTACACCGTCCTGCCGGTCCTCATCCACGGCGACGCCGCGTTCGCCGGCCAGGGCGTGGTCGCCGAGACTCTCGAGCTCTCCCAGCTGCGGGGGTACCGCACCGGCGGAACCGTGCACATCATCGTGAACAATCAGGTCGGCTTCACGACCGACCCGGAGCAGGCCAGGTCGAGCGTCTACTGCACGGACGTGGCGCGGACGATCCAGGCGCCGATCTTCCATGTGAACGGCGACGACCCCGAGGCGGTGGTCCGGGTCGGCAGGCTCGCGTTCGCCTACCGGGAGACGTTCGCCAAGGATGTAGTCATCGACATGGTCTGCTACCGCCGGCGCGGCCACAACGAGGCCGACAACCCGTCGTTCACCCAGCCGCTCATGTACGACCTGATCGACGCGAAGCTGTCCACCCGCAAGCTCTACACCGAGACGCTGATCAGCCGCGGTGACCTCACGCTCGAGGAGGCCGAGCAGATCCTGCGGGAGTACCAGGCCGAGCTGGAGCGCGCGTTCGCCGAGACCCGCGAGGCGGCCCGCCGGCCGGCCGGGGCCGTGGCGCCACCGCCGCGCCAGCCCGCGCCGATCGACCACGCCGCCGTCCCCACCGCGATCTCGCAGGAGTTCATCAAGCGCGTGATCGACACCCAGGTCAACCTGCCCGACGGCTTCACCCCGCACCCGCGGCTGGCTCCCCAGCTGGCCCGGCGCGCCGTCATGGTCGAGCAGGACGAGATCGACTGGGCGACCGGCGAGCTGCTCGCGTTCGGCGCGACGCTGCTCGAGGGCCGCACCGTCCGGCTGGCGGGCCAGGACAGCCGCCGCGGAACGTTCGGCCAGCGCCACGCAGTGCTCGTGGACCGGCACACCGGCCAGGAGCACACTCCGCTGCGCGCGCTGGCCAGCGGGACGGCGAAGTTCCACGTCTACGACTCGCCCTTGTCGGAGTTCGCGGCGGTCGGGTTTGAGTACGGCTACTCGGTCGCCAGGCCCGACGCGCTGGTCTGCTGGGAGGCGCAGTTTGGCGACTTCGCCAACGGCGCCCAGACGACCATCGACGAGTTCATCTCATCGGGCGAGCAGAAGTGGGGCCAGCGCTCGGCCGTGGTGCTGCTGCTGCCCCATGGCTACGAGGGCCAGGGGCCAGACCACTCATCGGCCAGGATCGAACGGTTCCTGTCCCTGTGCGCCCAGGACAACATGACCGTGGCGATGCCGAGCACCCCGGCCAGCTACTTCCACCTGCTCCGCTGGCACTCGCTGTCCGGCCGCGTCAAGCCGCTGATCGTGTTCGCCCCCAAGTCAATGCTCAGGCACAAGGCAGCGGTCTCGGCCGTGGCCGAGTTCACCGCGGGCTCGTTCCGCCCGGTGCTCACCGACCCCCGCGTGACCGGCAGCCGGGACGGGCACGGCGCCGATCCGGCCTCCGTGCGCCGGGTGCTGCTGTGCACGGGAAAGATCTACTACGACCTCGATGACAAGCGCCGCGCGGACAAGCGCGACGACGTGGCCATCGTGCGGGTCGAGCGGCTGTACCCGCTGCCGACGGCCGAGATCGCCGCCGCGATCGCCGCCTACCCGAACGCCGTGACCGTCACCTGGGTCCAGGAGGAGCCGGCCAACATGGGTGCCTGGCCGTACCTGGCGACGCACCTGATGACCGAGCTCGGCCGGCGGCTCGACGTGGTCGCCCTGCCGGAGAGCTCGGCGCCGGCGTCGGGCTCGGCGAAGGCGCACGCGGCCGAGCACGCCGCCCTCGTCGGCACCGCGCTTGGCCAGCGAGCGGAAGGAGGCGGGTGACCGTGTACTTCACCGACCGCGGCATCGAGGAACTGGCGCAGCGGCGGGGCGACGAGGACGTCACGCTCGGCTGGCTCGCCGGGAAGCTGACCGAGTTCGTGGACCTGTATCCCGAGCATGAGGCGGTGGTCGACCGCCTCGCGACCTGGCTGGCGCGAGCGGACGACGAGGACTGAGCCGACCGGCCGGCTGCACCGGCCGAGTGGGACTGCCCGTCGGCGACGGAGGCAGATCATCGGCGCCGCGGCGGCATCAGCTCGACGCTCCAGCCCGCTGCTCCCGGCGCGGCCGTGGCGCACCCCGGCAGCGCGCCAGCCGCTGCTCCCGTCGCGGCCGAGACACCGGCCGCGACGCTCTTTGCCAACAAGATATATCGTATGTAGCATGAGATTGGCCGGGAGCAGCCAGGCTCCCGGGGTCGGAGGGGAGCCGACGGTGAGTCCAGTCTTCAGGCACGGCGGCCTGCGCCTGTACCTGCTGAAGCTCCTCGACGAGGCGCCCCGCCACGGGTATGACGTGATCCGGCTTCTCCAGGACCGGTTCCTCGGCATCTACTCCCCGTCGCCGGGCACGATTTACCCGCGGCTGGCCAGGCTCGAGGAAGAGGGCCTGGTGACCCACGAGGTGATCGACGGCAAGAAGGTCTACAAGATCACTGACGCCGGGCGGGAGGAGCTTCACCGCCGGCTCGACGAGCTCTCCGACATCGAGGAGAGCCTGGCCGCCTCGATCCATGACATCGCCGGCCAGATGACCCGGGACATCCGGGAGACGGTCCGGAGCATGCGCGAGGAACTCACCTGGGCATTGCGCGAGGCCAGCCGGGGCGCGGCGCGCGGCCAGCCTCGCGCCCGCGGGCAGTCCGGCGCGCGGGCGCCGGCTGGCGGCGCGGCGAGCTCTGGACAGCCCGCAGGCAGCGCCCCAGGCCAGGAACAGCCCGCAGGCAGCCCCCCGGGTTCGCGCGCTGGCGGCGAGCACCATGACCGCCCGGCGGGCGACGCCGGCGAGGCTGCCGGGTGGCCGGGCGCGCACGCCGACTGGCGCGAGTGGGCCGACTGGGCCTGCCGGGGAGACTGGCGGCAATGGGCCGGCCTGGCAGGACGCGGCGACTGGCGCCAGTGGTTCGGCCGGGATGCCGGGCCGGGCGGCGAGCGCGGCCCGGCACACGGACGCGAGGCACGCGAGCACGGGCAGCAGGCGAAGGCCGACTGGCACCGGGCCGCGGACCGGGCCAGGGAAGACTGGCGCGAGGCGTCGCGGCACGCCCGGGCCCACTGGAGCGCGGCCGGCCACCAGGGATGGCGCCCGCCCGACACCGAGTTCATCGCCGACCTTGAGCGCCTGGCAGGCGCGTTCGCCGCGCAGGTCCGCGGGGTCGCCGCGCACGCCGATGCGGTGAGCGAGGACGCTGCCGCGAGCCTGGCCAAGATCCTCGGCGATGCGCTGAACCGGATCGCCAGGGAGGTCTTCCGGGTGCCGGAAGGCCAGCCGGAGCGGTCGGGCCCGCAGCGCAATGGCGAGGGTCCGGGCGCATAGGGGACAGGACCGGGCCGGGGCACGCACGGCGCGGCGTCACCATAGGTTCGCGCCAGCTCCGTGTGGCCGGCCTTCACACCGTGAAGACCACCTTGCCGAACAGCTCCCCGTGGATCATCGCGGCGAAGCCGTCGCGGGCCCGGGCAAGCGGGAGCACCCGGTCGATCAGCGGGCGGACGCCGGTCTGCTCGCAGAACCTCACCAGGCGGGCGAGCTGGTCGCGGGTTCCCATCGTCGTTCCGACCACCGACAGCTGCAGGAAGAATATGCGGGTCAGCTCGGCCGCCGGCATGGCGCCGCTGGTCGCGCCGGCGATGACGATCCGCCCGCCAGGCCGGAGCGACTTCACCGAATGCGACCAGGTCGCCTCGCCCACGGTCTCCATGACGCCGTCGACCCGCTCGGGCAGGCGTGCCCCTGGCGGGAAGGCCTGGTCGGCACCCAGTGCGAGCGCGCGCTCGCGCTTGGCCTCGCTCCGGCTCGTCGCCCACACCCGGTAGCCGGCCGCCTTGCCGAGCAGGATGAGCGCGGTCGCCACCCCCCCGCCCGCGCCCTGGACCAGGATCGTGCTGCCCGGCTCGAGCCCGGACTTGTCGAAGAGCATGCGGTAGGCGGTGAGGTAGGCGGTCGGCAGGCAGGCCGCGTCCTCGAAGGAGAGCCCCGCGGGCTTGGGGATGAGGTTGCGCCGGGGCACGGTGACCCGCTCGGCGAAGGTGCCGTCATACCGCTCCGACAGCAGGGACCTGGCGGGGTCGAGCGTCTCGTCACCCGGTGCCGACCCCGGATCGCTGACCACCCCGTGCACGACCACCTCCCGGCCATCGGCATCGACGCCGGCGGCGTCGCAGCCCAGGATCATCGGCAGCCGGTCAGCCGAGATGCCCACGCCGCGCAGCGTCCAGACGTCGTGATGGTTGAGCGATGCGGCCTTGACCGTGACGGTCGTCCAGCCCTCCGGCGGGCGCGGCTCGTCGTGCTCGCCGAGCTCGAGGGCGGAGAGCGGATCGTCGGGACTGAACCTGGCGGCGGTGACAGCGAACATGGTGTGGACCCTAACCGGTCACCAGGAGAGCCGCACGGCGGGCTCAAGGGTTGCTCAAGGCTTGCCAGGACGGCCCTTGCCCGCGCTGCTCGCTGTGCCATACTCGGCGCATCCGCGGGACCGCCGCCCACTCGCCATGAGGACCAGCGTGAACCTGGCTGCCTTCGCCGACCTGGCCATCCGCCTGGTCAACTCCGCCGCCGGCGGGAGCGACCCGCTGCGGACGCGCGAGGGATACCGCGAGCTCATGGCGGACCACCCGTCCCTGTGCGCCGAGGTCACGCACCACGACCTGGAACGGTTGCGGCTGCTGCGCGAGGAGCTCAGGGCGGTGTTCGGCTCCGCAGCCTCCGGGGACGACGGCGACGTTGCGACGAGGCTGAATGCCCTGCTCATCACGCACCCGCTGCATCCGGTGCTGGTCCGCCACGGTCCCGACGGCTGGCACCTGCACCTCGCGGAGTCGGGGTCGGCCTGCGACCGTTACGCCGCGGCCGCGGTCGGCGGCCTCGCGGCCATCGTCGGGCAAGGTGGCCCGCGCCGCCTGGGAGTCTGCTCGATCGCCGCGTGCGATCGCGTCTTCATCGACAGCAGCAGCAACGGATCGCGGCGCTACTGCTCCGAGCACTCGGTCACACGGAGCACTGTGGCCGCACTGGGGCGTCTTACCGCTCCAGGCACCCAGGGCACGGCGGAAACCGCCGCACCGGCAGCGAGCTGACGGCGTCGCTAGCACGTCAGCCCGCGATTCGTCACTCGCGTTACCGAACCGACACCTCCGGGCTTCTTCTCACGCTCGCCGATGATCATTAGCATGTGGCCTACTCGCGGGCGTTAGGTTCACTACGCACCGAAAGAAGGAACGATCATGGCAACTGGCACCACGGCCGCGTCAACCAGACCGGTCGATGTCGGCCTCAAGCGGGAGATGGGGCTGATCGGCGCCATGTGGGCGTCCGAGACCTCCATCATCGGCTCTGGCTGGCTGTTCGGCCCGTACTTCGCCGCAGCCGCCATCGGCGGCGCCGCGATCCTCGCCTGGATCATCGGCGGAATCATCGTCATCGTGCTCGCCCTGGTGCACGCCGAGCTCGGCGGGATGTTCCCGGTCGCGGGCGGCACGGCCAGGTTCCCGCACCTGGCATTCGGCAGCGGCGCGGGCATCTCCTTCGGGTTCTTCTCCTGGCTCCAGGCGGTCACCGTCGCGCCGATCGAGTGCTTTGCCGTGCTCCAGTACGGCCAGTACTGGCTGGACGCGCACAAGATCACCATCTACAGCGAGACGACCGGCAACGTGACCCACCTCGGGTTCGTGATCACAATCGTCCTGATGGCGATCATGACCGGCGTGAACTTCTTCGCGATGCGCCTGTTCAACTACATCAACGCGGGCATCACCTGGTGGAAGGTGGCCATCCCGGTCTTCGCGATCATCGTCCTGTTCTTCCACTTCCACGGCTCGAACCTGAGCGCGGGCGGCGGCTTCCTGCCGAAGTGGAGCAACGTCAGCGGCGTCGTCACGTCACTGGCCACGACCAGCGACAAGCTCAAGGCGCTGTTCGCCGCGATTCCCGGGGCCGGCATCGTCTTCGCCTACCTGGGCTTCGAGCAGGCCGACCAGCTCGCCGGCGAGGTGAAGAACCCGCAGCGGAACCTGCCGTGGGCGATCATCGGCGCCATCCTCATCGGCACCGCGGTCTACGTGCTGCTCCAGCTGACCTACCTGGGCGCCACGCCTGCCAGCCTGCTGGGACCGAAGGGCTTCGCCGGGCTGTCGCCGACGAACCCGATCGTGGTCGGGCCGTTCGCCGGGCTCACCGCCCTGGTCGTCGCCAAGTGGGTGGGGGCGATCCTGCGGGTCGACGCGTTCATCTCCCCGTACGGCACCGGCCAGATGTACGTGACCTCGACCTCCCGCGTCGGCTACGGCCTGGCCAGGAACCGGTACTACCCGTCCATGTTCACCAGGACCGACAAGAACGGCGTGCCATGGTTCAGCCTGATCATCTCGTTCCTGTACGGGCTGGTGTTCCTGCTGCCGTTCCCCAGCTGGCACTCGCTGGTGGGCCTGGTCACCTCGGCCAGCGTCCTGATGTACGCGGGAGCGCCGCTGTCCATGGGCGCATTCCGCAAGGTGCTCCCGGACGCGAACCGCCCGTACCGGATGCCGGGCGCGGTCGTGCTCGCGCCGATCGCGTTCATCTTCGCGAACCTGATCATCTACTGGTCGGGCTTCGAGACGCTGTGGAAGCTGGGCGTCGCGATCATCCTCGGCTACCTGCTGATCCTGATGCACTTCTCGGACAACCCGAGGGCGCCCAAGATCAACTGGAAGAAGTCGACGTGGCTGGCCGTCTACCTGATCGGCATGGGCCTGATCTCCTGGCAGGGCCAGTTCGGACCCGAGAACTCCGGCCGGCTCCCGTTCTGGTGGGACATGCTGACCGTCGCCATCTTCAGCCTGGTGATCTACTACTGGGCGGTCGCCTCGTGCCAGAACCGTGAGGAGATGGAAGCGGCCATCGAGGCGCAGGGCGGCGGCAAGGAGGACTGGGAGGCCCAGCTGGCGGAAACCGCCTGGGGAGAGGAGGAGACCCCGGCAGCCTGAACCTTCCCCCGCGAGCAGCTGAGGCCCCGGCCCCGCGGCCGGGGCCTCACGGCGCCCCGGGCGGGTCCGCCGCGGCCGGGACGCGCCGCCGGCCCCGGCGGTAGCGCAGCAGCACCCGGCCCACGATCAGGCCGGGCGGCACCGGCCCGAAGCGCGCGCTGTCGACCGCTCCCGCGAGGGGATTGTCCGACGCGAGCCACCAGCCGCCGGGTTCCCGCCAGGCGACGCGCTTGAGCAGGAGCAGCCGCCGGTCCCCCGGGTGCTGCGCGATCACGACCTGCCCTGGCCGCACGCCCGGCGCCCGCCGGCCGGCGCCGCGCCAGACCAGGAGCCAGTCGCCGGGCCGGAAGGCCGGCTCCATCGACCGTTCGGCCACCTCGACCCGGCAGGCCGGCCAGCGCACCGTGCCCTCCCCTCCGCCCGCCTGCGGGACGTTGTACTGTCAGATTCCGTATCCAATGATCGGACACGAGGGAAGGGCATCATGAGGCTGCTCGCGAAAGTCCTGGCGCCGAAGGTCACCGTCCGCGCGCACTGTGATCTGCCGTGCGGCGTCTACGACCCGGCCCAGGCGAGGATCGAGGCCGAGTCGGTCAAGGCGATCTGCGAGAAGTACCAGCAGAACTCTGACCCGGAGTTCCGCAGCCGCGCTCTGCAGATCAAGGAGGAGCGGTCAGAGCTCGTCAAGCACCACCTTTGGGTGCTGTGGACCGACTACTTCAAGCCGCCGCACTTCGAGAAGTACCCGCAGCTGCACCAGCTCTTCAACGACGCCACCAAGCTTGCCGGGGCCGCGGGCACCAAGGGCAGCACGGACGTCGCCAAGGCGGACGCCCTGCTGGCCAAGATCGACGAGATCGCGACCATCTTCTGGGAGACCAAGCAGGGCTGACCGCCCTGGGCCGCGCCGCGCCAGTACGCGGCGCGATGATCATGCGGGGGATCGGCCACGCCGAGTCCCGGCCCCGCGCGACGGCCGGGCGCGCCGCTGCCAGGGCGGGCCCGGCCATGCCGCAGCGCACCCGGGAAGCGGATAGGTTTGCGGTGGGGGCCGTGGCTGCGCGCGGGCCGGAACTGGTCGTTCGTCGGAGGGGCAGACGTGATGGAGGAGAGCACCACGTCGGCGGCACGTCAGGGGCGCGCCGCCGAGAACTTCGCTCCTGCCGGCCAGGAGGACGGGGGCGATCTGACCGCGCCGGGCGGCGAGCCGGGCCGCGGCGAGCCTGGCGGCCGGCGTCTGCTGCCTGGCACCGGGCGGGAGGCCGTCATGCCAGCCATGACCGCGGTGGCTGAGGCGCCGGCCGGCGGCGTCCGGGACGAGGTGGTCGTCACGCTGCCCGCCGACGGGGCCTACCTGTCGGTGCTGCGGACCGCCACGGCGGGGCTGGCCGCCCGGCTCGACTTCACGCTCGATGAGATCGAGGACATGCGCATCGCCGTCGACGAGGCATGCGCGATGCTGCTCAGCCAGGCCATCCCGGGCAGCGGGCTGGAGTGCCGCTTCACCCTGAGCCAGGATGCGATGACGGTCCGCGTCACGGTCCGCTGCCTGGCGCCGCGCCTGCCGGCGGGGGACACGTTCGCCTGGACCGTGCTGTCGGCCCTCGCCGGAAGCGTCGACGCCGAGGCGGGGCCCGGCGAGATGCTCACGATCGTGCTCCGCAAGAGCCGCGAAACATCGAGGTCGGTGTGACGGGGGAAGCTGAGGTCGCCTTGACCGAGGAGTTCGAGACCATGACGGCCGATCCTGCCGGGGACACCGCCGACGCCGACGACGTCATGGCGGTGGCCGGGTTCATCGCCGATGAGGTCGAGGCCGAGGATGCCGCCGAGCAGATCTCCGGTGCGATCAGGGTCCAGCACGCGGTCCGGGACCGGGGCCATGCCCGCGAGCTCTTCGCGCTGCTCTCCAAGCTGCCCGAGGGGGATCCGGAGCGCCTGCGGATCCGCAGCGAGCTCGTCGAGCTGCACCTTCCGCTGGTCGAGTACCTGGCGAGGCGGTTCCGCAACCGCGGGGAGTGGCTCGATGACCTCACCCAGGTGGCCACGATCGGGCTGATCAAGTCCATCGACCGGTTTGACCTGAGCCGCGGCGTCGAGTTCTCCACCTATGCCACGCCGACGATCGTCGGCGAGATCAAGCGGCACTTCAGGGACAAGGGATGGGCAGTCCGCGTGCCGCGCAGGCTGCAAGAGCTGAAGCTGGCCCTCACCAAGGCCATCAGCGACCTGGCGCAGCGGCTCGGCCGGGCGCCGACTGTGGCCGAGCTGGCCGACCACCTCGGGATGAGCGAGGAGGAGGTGCTCGAGGGCCTGGAGTCGGCGAACGCCTACTCCACGGTATCGCTCGACGCGCCGGACTCTGGCGACGACGACGCGCCGGCCGTCGCCGAGTCCCTGGGCATGGTCGACGAGGCGCTCGAAGGCGTCGAGTACCGCGAGTCGCTCAAGCCGCTCCTGGAGCGGCTGCCGCCGCGTGAGAAGCGGATCCTGCTGCTGCGCTTCTTCGGCAACATGACCCAGTCGCAGATCGCGACCGAGCTGGGAATATCGCAGATGCACGTCTCCCGGCTCCTCGCGCGCACCCTCGCGCAGCTGCGCGAGGGCCTGACCAGGGAGGACTGACGGCGGAGCCGGAGGTCAGCGTGGCTCGCCCGGCCGCGCCGCCGGGAAGGTGAGGGCGCGGAAGCTGCCCGGGGCCAGCAGCAGCGCGAATCCGGCGCCGGCCAGGACCAGGGCGGGCACGCCCCAGTCCCAGCGGCCGCCCTGTACCAGGTACACCCCGACGATGCCGGTGAACAGCTGGGTGAGCAAGGCGGGCGTGCGGCTCCACCGCCGCAGCCTGACCAAGCCGGCCACCACGAGCCCGAGCACGGCGGCGGTCGCGACGCCGATCACGGTGATGGCGATGCCGCTTGAGACCTGGTAGGACTTGCCCTGCGCCGCCGCCAGGCCAGCGAGGATCGCGGCGGCCAGGATCCCGGCCGCCTGGGCGCCTTCCACCGCGGCGGCGAGCACCACGGTCAGCGGCCGTCGCGCGGGATCACCGTCGGCCGCGACGTTAGCCTGAGCGCGTGCGCGCGCTCCTGATCGTGAACCCACGTGCCACCTCCACGACACGGCTGCGCAGGGACGTGATCGCCTCCGCCCTGGCGTCGGCTCTGCGACTGGATGTCGTCCACACACGGTACCGGGGGCACGCGGCTGCCCTGGCGGCACGTGCCCGCGAGGAGGGGCTCGGCCTGGTGCTCACGCTGGGCGGCGACGGGACCGTCAACGAGGTCGTCAACGGCATCCTGGGCGACGCGGACGGGCAGCACGCGCCGGACCCCCGTGCGGTGCCCGCGCTCGCGGCGCTGCCCGGCGGGAGCGCCAACGTCTTCACCCGCGCGCTCGGCCTGCCGCGGGATCCGGTGGACGCCGCAGGGCAGATCCTCCGCGCCCTCGCCGAGCACCGGGAGCGCACGATCGGCCTGGGCCTTGCGGACGGCCGGTTCTTCACGTTCAACTCCGGCCTCGGCTTCGATGCGGAGGTGGTCCGCGCGGTGCAGGGCCTGCGCGCGCATGGCCGCCCGGCCACGCCAGCTCTCTACGTCAGGCTGGCGCTGCGGCAGTTCTACCGCCAGACCGACCGCAGGCACCCGTCCATCTGGGTCGAGCCGGCCGACGGCAGGCCGCTCGGCCCGTTCTTCCTGTGCATCGTCTCCAACACCGCACCCTGGACCTACCTGGGCAACCGCGAGGTGCACGCCAACCCCCGCGCGAGCTTCGACACCGGCCTGGACGCCCTCGCCCTGCGGCGGCTGTCGTCCCTGGCGACATTCCGCGTCGTCGGCCAGATGCTTGCCACCCATGCCGAGCCGCTGCGCGGCAGGCATGTCCTCTCCCTGCACGACCAGGCGCGGATCACCGTACGATCGGCGCGGCCGGCGGCCTTTCAGATCGACGGCGAGTACGTCGGGGAGCGCGAAACAGTGGCGTTCCGCTCGGTTCCCGGCGCGCTGCGCGTCATCGCGTGAGCCCGCCCGCGGCTCGCCCGGGCATGGCTGGCCGGCGCGCGCCCCGCAGGCCGGCGAGGGCGGCCTGGCCGGCCCGGCGCTCCCGCTATGTGACTAATCTGACACTGAAATCCTGCCTAACCTTTGCCCTAGGGTCTTGCGTTTGATCGCTGAACTTGGGAGGGTTGTAACGCTCCTGGCGAGAGGCGGGCACGCGCGCCCCGAGCCGGGCGGGCGATGCCTGCGCGGGCGATGTCCACGGGGGCGTGGTCTGGTGATCTTCTGGGAGCCGGAACGGGATTGCTGACCCGTACCGACGCGAACTGACACCCGGGTCGCAGGGCGGCCCGGGCATACGGAACAGCTAGTGAATTCGTTCACAAGCATGACGGAGGGGACGGGCCTGGGCGCCGGGCCCGTCGGGGCCTCACGGAGGAGTGGGCAGCATGGACTGGCGTAACCACGCCGCCTGTCGAGACGTAGATCCGGAGCTGTTCTTCCCGATCGGCAACACTGGTCCGGCGCTGCTCCAGATAGCCGAGGCGAAGCGGGTCTGCGCCCGCTGCCCGGTCGCCGAGGCATGCCTGCGGTGGGCGCTGGAGAGCGGCCAGGACTCCGGCGTCTGGGGCGGGCTCAGCGAGGATGAGCGCCGGGCGCTCAAGCGGCGGGGCGCCCGCGTGGGAGCCAGCGCCTGAGCGCCCGGGCCCGGCTCAGGCCGCCTGGCCGGCCGCGGGCAGCGGGAGGTCGATCCGGACCTGGGCCCCGCCGCCACGGGCCGCGGCGATCGCCAGCGTCCCCCCGAGCTCGCCGACCACGAGCGTCCGGACGATCTGCAGGCCGAGGTTGCCGGCGGAGTCCAGGTCGAACCCCTCGGGGAACCCCCCTCCGTTGTCGGCCACCGTCACCGTGAGCCGGCCATCGCGCCTGCTCGCCGCCAGCTCAAGCGTGCCGGTCGCCGGCGCCCCGGGTCTCGACAGGCCATGCTGGACCGCGTTGTGCAGCAGCTCGGTCAGCACGAGCGCGAGCGGCGTGGCGACCGAGGCCGGGAGCTGGCCGAAGCGGCCGTTGAGCACCGGCGTGATCCTCGCCTCCGGAGCGGAGAGCTCTCCGGCCATCATGGCGATCCGCCGGGCGACGTCGTCGAAGCCGACCTCCTCGCCGCTGGCGTGCGAGAGGGTCTCGTGGACGAGGGCGATCGACCCGACGCGGCGGACGGCCTCGGCGAGCGCGGCGGCGGCCTCAGGCGCCCGGGTCCGCCGTGCCTGCAGGCGGAGCAGCGCTGCGACCGTCTGCAGGTTGTTCTTGACCCGGTGGTGGATCTCCCGGATCGTCGCATCCTTGGTGACCAGCTCGCGCTCCCGGTGCCGCAGCTCGGTGACGTCCCTGACCAGGATCAGCGCGCCGGCCGAGGCGCCGTCCACGACCAGGGGGATCGTCCGCATCTGGACGACCGACCCGTTCGCTTCCATCTCGACCTCCAGGTGCGCCCGTCCGCTGGCCGCGAGCACCAGCGAGTCGTCGCGCGGGCGGGTGCTCGCGCACAGCCGCGCGGTGAGCGGGCCAAGCTCGCGCCCGGTCAGGTCGGCCGTGAGGCCGAGCCTGCGGTACGCCGACAGCGCGTTCGGGCTGGCGTAGCTCACCTTGCCGGCCCGGCTGAGCCGCAGCATCCCGTCCACCACCCGCGGTGACTGCACGCGGGCCGGCGAGCTCGCCGGGCACGGGAAGAGCCCGGCCGCGATCATCTGGGCGAGGGCGTCCGCTGCCCGCAGGTACGCCAGGTCCATCCGGCTCGGCGTGCGAGCGGGCTCCAGGCTCGTCGAGCGCTCGATCACGGCGATCACCCGGCCATCCCGGCTGACCGGGATCGTCTCGTGGCGCACCGGCAGGCCGCGCCGCCACTCCGGGTCACCCTCACGGCAGATCCGGCACTCCCGCCGCGCCTCGACGAGCAGCGGCTTGCCGCGGGCCGACCGGACGCTCCCGACCATGTCCTCCGGGTAGGCCGTCGGCCCCGTGGTCGGCCGGACCTGGGCGAGCGCGATCCAGGAGTGGTCGCCCGGCAGCGGCGCCCACAGCGTCAGGTCCGCGAAGGACAGGTCCGCCAGGATCTCCCAGTCGGATACCAGGGCGTGCAGCCAGTCCAGGTCCGCGGCGGCGATCTGTGCCCTGCGGGCCAGGTCGTTCAGGGTGGGCACCCAGCCATCATCGCACCGAGCCGCTGGTGCCCGGGCCGGGCGGGACCGGGCCGCGCCGGTGCTGGTACCGTCACGCCATGGCCGAGAACCCCCAGGCGGCCGCGCGCCACGGCGGCGCCCAGGCGGTGGCCTCCGCCCGCGCCCATGGCGTGCGGGCCATGTTCACGCTCTCCGGCGGTCATGTCTTCCCGGTCTACGACGGCGCGGTCAGGGCCGATCCGCCGATGCCGATCATCGACGTGCGCCACGAGCAGACCGCTGTCTTCGCCGCGGAGGCGACCGCCCGGCTGACCAGGACGCCGGGCTTCGCCGTGCTGACCGCCGGGCCCGGGGTGACCAACGGCGTCAGCGCGATCACCACGGCGTTCTTCAACGGATCCGCCCTGGTGGTGCTGGGCGGCCGGGCCCCGGACCACCGCTGGGGCTCGGGCAGCCTGCAGGAGCTCGACCACCCGGCGCTGCTCCGGCCGGTCACCAAGCGCGCCTGGACCGAGCACCGCTCCGCGGCGGTCGGCCGCGCCGTGCACGAGGCGTTCACCCTGGCGAGCTCCCGCCACCGGGGGCCGGTCTTCCTCGATGTCAGCCTGGAGGCGCTGTTCGGAGCCCCGGAGGCTGCGCCCGAGCCGGCCCTGGCGGACCAGGAGGGCCAGGCCGCCGGCAGGCCTGCCGCCGCCGGCGGCGCGCCCGGCGCCACCGAATCCGCGCCAGCCGACGACGCACCGGACCCGGGCGACGTCGCCGCGATCGTCTCGCTGCTCGCCGGCGCCGCCCGGCCGGTGCTCGTGCTCGGCTCGGATGTCTGGCTGGACGGGGCGGCCGCCGAGGCCCGCGCCGCCGCCGAGGAGCTCAGCCTCCCGGTGGTCGCCAACGGCCAGGGACGCGGCATCCTGCCCGCCGGGCACGAGCTCCTGGTCACCCGCGCACGGTCGGCCGCCTTCGCGGACGCCGACCTGGTGATCGTCGCCGGCACCCCGCTCGACTTCCGGCTCGGCTACGGCGAGTACGGCGGCAGGAACGGCGCGCCGCCCGCGCGCGTGGTTCACGTCGCCGATTCGCCCGGCCAGATCGCCGGCCACCGGGCCCTGGCCGCAAGCGCCGCCGGCGACCTGGCGGCGTTCTTCACCGAGCTGGCCAGCGCCGCGCAGCGGGCCGGCCTGCGGCGGCCGTGGACCGCCGACTGGCTGCCCGCGCTGGCCCGGGCGCGGCGCACGGCCGAGGAGGCCGACGCGGAGCTGCTGCGCAGCGGCGCGTACCCGATCCACCCGATGCGGATCTACGGGGAACTGGCCCCGGTGCTCGAACCCGACGCGGTGGTGATCGGCGACGGCGGGGACTTCGTCAGCTACGCGGGCAGGCACATCGAGCCGCGGCAGCCGGGCGGCTGGCTGGATCCCGGCCCCTACGGCTGCCTGGGCACGGGCCTGGGCTACGCGATCGCCGCCCGGCTCGCGCGCCCGTTGGCGCAGGTGGTGCTGCTGCTCGGCGACGGCGCCGCCGGCTTTTCGCTGATGGATGCCGACACCCTCGTGCGCCACCGCCTGCCGGTGGTGATGATCTGCGGGAACAACGGCATCTGGGGGCTGGAGAAGCACCCGATGCGGGCGCTCTACGGCTACGATGTGGCCGCCGACCTGCAGCCCCAGTGCCGCTACGACCAGGTGGTCGCCGCGCTCGGCGGCGCGGGCGAGCTGGTGACCAGGCCGGAGGAGATAGGTCCGGCCCTGCGCCGCGCGTTCGCCTCGGGTGTGCCGTACCTGGTGAACGTGGCGACCGACCCCGGCGTCGCCTACCCCAGGTCCACCACCGGCGTGTAACCGGGCCTGGCCCGGGCCACCCGCCCGCCGGGGAGGAGGCGCCGGCCAGGGGGCGGGCGCTGCCGGCGAGCGCCCGCCCCGCTCACTCGATCACGGCGATTAGGTCACCCTCCTGCACCACGTCGCCCTCCGCGACGGCGAGCCTGGTCAGCGTCCCGGCGCACTCGGCCACCACGGGGATCTCCATCTTCATCGACTCGAGGACGACCAGCGTGTCCCCGTCGGCAACGGCGCCGCCCTCTGCGGCGACCACCTTCCACACGTTCGCCATCAGCTCCGCGCGGATTTCCGCCACGCGCACCTCCCGGTTCCCAGGTCCGCCGATTTGTGGTCGCTCCCGCGGTCACGGCCGCAAGCGCCCGACCACGCCGGTGTCATACTCTCCGCTCGTGAACTCCTCGCAGGCGAGCAGGTCGCGGTGGAACGCCAGGTTCGTCTTCGGGCCCCCGATCACGAACGCCTCGACCGCGTCGCGTGCCCGCCGCAGCGCTTGCTCCCGGTCGGCCCCGTGGACGACGAGCTTGGCCAGCAGCGGGTCGTAGTGGGGAGTCACCGTGTTGCCCTCGGCGTAGCCCGAGTCCACCCGTATGCCATCCCCGGACGGCTCGCGCCACCGCGTGATCACCCCCGGGCTGGGCAGGAACCTCACCGGGTCCTCGGCGCACACGCGCAGCTCCAGGCCGTGCCCGGCCGCTGTGACCCGTTCGGGGTCGAAGCTGGCCGGCCGCCCGTCCGCGATCAGGAACTGCTGCTCGACCAGGTCGATCCCGGTGACCATCTCGGTGACCGGGTGCTCGGCCTGCAGCCTGGTGTTCATCTCCAGGAAGACGAACTGGCCGGTCCGGGTGTCCACGAGGCACTCCACGGTCCCCGCCCCGCGGTAGCCGACCGCCTCGCCGGCGGCGACGGCCGCCGCGAGCATGCGCGCGCGCAGCGTCTCACCGACGCCGGGCGAAGGAGTCTCCTCGGCCAGCTTCTGGTGACGGCGCTGGACCGAGCAGTCCCGCTCCCCGAGCGCCACCACCCGGCCATCGGCCAGCCCGAGGATCTGCACCTCGACATGCCGGGCCCTGGGAATGAACCGCTCGATCAGGATGGCCGGGTCGGCGAAGAACCGCTCGGCCCGGGTGCGCGCGGTCTCGAAGGCCGCCCGGAGCCCGGCCGGGTCGAAGGCCACGCCCATCCCGATGCCACCGCCACCGGCCGCGGGCTTGACCATCACCGGGTAGCCGACCCGCCGGGCCAGGGCCAGCGCCGCCTCGGCGTCGGCCACCGGCTCCGCGCCGCCGTCCGCCACCGGGATCCCGGCGGCCGCCATCGCGTTCCTCGCGCGGATCTTGTCGCCCATCAGCGCGATCGCGTCCGGGGACGGGCCGATCCAGGTCAGCCCCGCGGCGATCACCCGGGCGGCGAATGAGGCGTTCTCGGCGAGGAACCCGTACCCGGGATGGACCGCCTGCGCTCCCGTGCGCGCGGCTGCGTCCAGGATCGCCGACACGTTGAGGTAGCTGAGGGCAGGCTGGGCCGGGCCGATCAGCACCGCCTCGTCGGCCTCGGCGACGAACGGCAGGCCCGCGTCGGCCTGAGAGTACACGGCGATCACCCGGATGCCCAGCCGCCTGGCCGTCCGCGCGATCCGGCGCGCGATCTCGCCGCGGTTCGCAATCAGCACCGACTCGGGCACGCCGGGCAGCATACCGCCGGCAGGCGCAGGCGGGCGCCGGCCGTCACAGGCGGCTGACCGGCCGCCGGCCGACCACGGTGGCCAGGGCGGCCACCACGCCCGGATCGTATTGCGCGCCCGGGTCCAGCCGCAGCCGGTCCAGGGCCGCCGCCACCCGGTCCCGGTCGGCCGATCCGGCCAGCAGATCGTCGAACGCGTTCACCACGCGGATCACCCGGCTGCCGAGCGGCGGCTGCTGCGGGCCGCCCCGGGCCGACATCCACTGGCACCGCACCAGCTCGGCCGCCGTGTCGAGGACGCCGGTCCGGCGGATCACCTCCGCCCCGAAGTCGGCGATCCGCCGGGCGTCGGAGGCGTCGAGCGGGGCCGTGGCGCCGCCGGGGATCGGCTCGATCAGCGAGATCTGGCCGATGTCGTGCATCAGCGCTGCGTACTCCAGGTCGAGCAGGTCGGGCTCGGACATGCCGAGCTCGCGCCCGACGGCGATCGCGAGCCTGGCCACCCGGCCCGAGTGGCCGGGCTCGACGTACCCGCCGACCTCGGTGACCCGGGCCAGCGCCCGCACGGTTTGCAGGTACGTGGCCCGGATGCCCCCGTAGCGCCGGAATGCCAGCTGGATCACGAGCAGGGGGCCGGCGAACACGATCAGCTCGGCGATGCCCATCACCTCGGCACCGAACACCGTGATGATCGCGCAGACGCCGACCGCCAGGCCAAGGCGCCACTGGACCCGCATCTCGTCGGCGAGCATCACCGAGTACCTGGCGCGCAGGTCGTCGGCCCGGATCACCGCCGTGATCACGGTCTCGATCAGCCAGCCGATGGCCGCCAGCCCCGCCATGACCGCGCAGGCCAGCACCCAGTGCCCGGTGACGGCCGGGTCCGCGGCGATCGGGCGGAACACGAGCGCGACGAACGCGACGGCGAGCAGCCTGGCGCACATCGCGCTCACGCCCGGCCGGCGCCCGGCCGCCACGTGCGGGAGGGTCCCGAGCAGCATGCCAACCGCCGCCACGGCCACCACCTGGAGCGGCGGGCTTGCGGCCAGCGCGCGGCCGGGCGCGGCGATCCGCAGCACCATCGCGTAGGCCAGGGCAGCGGACATGGCGATCGGCGTCGCCTCCCGGCCGCCGGGCAGCATCAGCCGCAGCAGCGCCCCGAACGCGACGAACAGGCCGAACGCGATCGCGACGTAGGGATCGCTGACGCCCGTGGCGGCGGTGCGGGCCAGCGCGACGAGCATCAGCACCGCCGTGGCCCCGACCAGGAGCAGTCGGCCCGTGTCGATGGAGTGCCAGGCCAGCCAGCGCTGTTCTGCCGTCCGCGCGGTCACCGGCACCACCCGCCCGCGGTCACAGGCTCTCCGCCACCCGCAGCGGCGCGGTCGGGTCGTCGTGGTCGTGCGAGGTGAGGATCTCGTGCCCGCTGGGCCGGGCGGGCTCCTGGACCTGCCAGCCGTCGCGGCCGAGCGCGCTGATGAACGCGTCGACCATCCGAGGGTCGAACTGCGAGCCGGCCCCGTTCCGCAGCTCGGTGACCGCCTCGCCGATCGAGCGGGCCTCCCGGTAGGAACGGGTCGAGGTCATCGAGTCGAACGCGTCGGCGACCGCGATCACGCGCGCGAACTCGGGGATCTCGTCCCCGGCGAAGCCCATCGGGTACCCGCGGCCGTCCATCCGCTCATGGTGATGCATGATCCCGGTCAGCGCCTCGGCGAGGAACCCGATGTCCCGGACGATCTCCAGGCCGCGCATCGGATGCAGCTGGATGGCCGCGAACTCCTCCTCGGTCAGCGGCCCGTCCTTCTGGAGCACCTTCGTGGGCACGCCGAGCTTGCCCACGTCGTGCAGCATCCCGGCGAAGCGCACCGCCTCCGCGCGATCGGGCCTCATGCCGATCTCGGCGGCGATCATCCCGGCGCCGCGGGAGACCCGCTCGCTGTGGCCACGGGTGTAGAAGTCCTTGGTCTCCACCGCCTGGCACAAGGTGGCGAGCGTGGCGGCATGGGCGCGCTGCTGCTCGGCGAACTGCGCCATCGCCCACCGCGCCACGAAGAGGGGGACCAGCACGATCGCCGCGGCGAACGGGCCGATGACCGCCCACAGGGCCGCGATCACCAGCCCGAGCGCCGCGAATCCGAGGTCGGAGGCGAGCAGCAGCGCCACGCTGGTGCCCGGGCCGGGATGCCCGGCCCGGCCCGGGCGGCGGTCGGCGCGCAGCATGCCCCACAGCAGCACGTGGTTGACCAGGACGTGCACCACCGCCGCCACGGCGAACGGCTTGATCAGCGGGGCGAACACGGCCGAGCTCGGAATGCGGACCGCGCTGGCGGTCAGGACCGCGTGGAAGCCGGGCATCGGCGGGTGGGCATGGCCGCCCGCCGCGCGGTAGGCGAGCCCGGCCGCATAGCCGGCCATGGCGAAGATCGCCCCGTTGAAGAGGCGCTCGGGGAGCGGCACGCGGCGGCGCGCGGTGACCACCGCCGCCGCGCCCACCATGGCCGCGCCCACCGACCCGAGCAGGACCACGGCCGCGAGGGTGGCCGCCGAGCTCGGCGACCACGCGGAGTGCCGGGAGGCGAGCGGGATCGGCGTGGAGTCACAGATCAGGAAGAGCAGGGCGAGGACCGCGTAGATGGCCCACCAGGAGCCGGACGAGGCCGACGGCGGGCGGGCGACAATGGCCGCGGCCGCGGCCGCGGTCGCGACGATCGCGGCCAGGTAGACCCAGGTGGTCCAGGAAAGCCTGCGCATGTCCTCCTCGCCGGACCGGCGTGCCGCATGCCGCCGTCATTCCGCCACACAGGGTAATGCCGTCGGGGCGCCGCGCGCGGACCTAAGCGCGATTGACAGCCAGGCCCGGCCGCGGAGCGGGCGCGCACGCCGAGAGCGCGGGGGGGTGAACCGCTGGCCCGGGCGGCCGCGGCGCTCAGCCGGACTCGATCTGCGCCCTGACCGCCTCGATCCTGGCCAGCACCTTCTGCCGCAGGTCGGCGGGGACCTGCTCGTGGCCGCAGTACCGGTGGACCAGCTTGCGGACCACCTCCTCGAGCCCGTACTCGCGCAGGCACGGCCCGCACTCCTCGAGGTGGATCTTGACCTGGGCGTAGCCCTTCTGGTCCAGCTCCCCGTCCAGGTAGCTGTAGACCCGGTCGAGGACCTCGCTACACGGGATCTCGTGGGGTCTGCCGCAGCTCATCTCGCGTCCCCCCGGGGCGCCTGGGCCTGCGGGGACGAGTCGGTCCCGGCCGCTGCCATGCCGAGCTCGGCCGCGTAGTCCTGGAGCATCACCCGGAGCTGGCGGCGGCCACGGTGCAGCCGGGACATCACGGTCCCGATCGGCGTGCCCATGATGTCGGCGATCTCCTTGTAGGAGAACCCTTCGACATCGGCGAGGTAGACCGCGATCCTGAATTCCTCCGGCAGCGCCTGCAGCGCCTCCTTGACGTCGGAGTCCGGCAGGCCCTCAAGCGCCTCGGCCTCGGCCGACTTCAGCCCGGACGACGTGTGCGAGGCCGCCCGGGCGAGCTGCCAGTCCTCGACCTCCTCGGTGCCCGATCGCTGCGGCTCGCGCTGGCGCTTGCGGTAGGTGTTGATGAACGTGTTGGTCAGGATGCGGAACAGCCAAGCCTTGAGGTTCGTGCCCTCCTGGAACTGGTGGAAAGAGGCGTACGCCTTGGCGAAGGTCTCCTGCACCAGGTCCTCGGCATCCGCCGGGTGCCGGGTCATCCGCATCGCCGCCGCGTAGAGCTGATCCAGGTACGGCAGGACATCGCGCTCGAAGCGCTCGTTGCGCTCCTGGACTGTCTCGGCTACCGGTCTCACCCCCTCAGCCACGGCCGGGCGGCCAGGGCCAGCCGGCGCGCCGCCACGGGCGGAGGATACCGCGCCGCGGTTTCGCCCCGGCCACACGGCCGCGCCGATGCCGGGCCGCCCTCGCCGGCCAGCGTCCGAGGGTGCGTGGTCGCATAGGCAGTTGCCAGCTGTGGACACGGGCGTAGCAACACGCTACGCGCTCGCTTCATTCCGCGTGCGGGCAGGGCCAGCGCGGCGCGCCGGCTACCGCCTGAGCCTGTCGTGCCTGGCCTGGCAGGCCACGCACCTGGCCGCCTCCGGCTTGGCCTCCAGGCGCCCCTCGGGCACCGCGGCGCCGCAGTCGACGCAGATCCCGTAGCGCCCCTCGTCGAGCCGTCGCAGCGCCTCGAGCACGAGCGCCCGGCGGGCCTTCGCCGCGGCGAGCATCGCCTCGGCCCGGTCGGACTCGGACAGGTTCGCCCCGGCGTCGGCCGGGTCCTGCGGGTAGTCCGCCGCGAGGGGGGTCGCGGAGCGCGCTCCGTCCAGCACGGCCACCGACCGGTCGAGCTCGTCACGGGCTTCCTCAAGGCGCTTCCGAGCGGTTGCCATGTCCAACCGGCTCACACCTCCTCCTGGCATCGGCCCGCCCGGTGGGGCGGGACCGGTCCGCCTGCCGTTCCGGGACGCTCACCCGCTCGCGCGAGCGCCGGAGCCCAGGCTCCGGCGCGCCGGCGCGCCGGGACTCACCGGCTCGGTGAGCTCCGGGCCGTTGTTGCGAACGGAGTTGACCGCGAACGAGACCGGGTGGGAGACGAGCCCGGCGGCCGTTGCGGGCGCCAGGAGCGCGCGCACCTGCCCCGGGTCGGTGCTGCCCGGGTCCAGCCAGTCCGCCCAGGCCGCGCGATCGATCACCATCGGCATCCGGTCGTGGATCGTGCCGAGCTCGTCCGGCGCGGTCGTGGTGATGATCGCGGCCGTCCACAGCCATGCGCCCGGATCGTCCCGCGCGGCCACGGAGCGGTCGCGCCACAGCTCGTACACCCCGGCGAAGGCCAGGACGCCGCCGTCCGCCCGGCAGATGTAGTACGGCTGCTTCCGCCCGCCGCTCCCGGCCGGCGGCTCCTGCCACTCGTAGTAGCCATCCGCCGGCAGCAGGCAGCGGCGGCGCGCGAACGCGCTGCGGAAGGCGGGCTTCTCGCTCACGGTCTCCGCGCGCGCGTTGATCATCCGGCTGCCGATCGAGGCGTCCTTCGCCCACGAGGGGACCAGGCCCCAGCGGACCACCCGCAGCTCGCGGACCGGCCCCTGGCCGTTCCCGGCGGCCTCCCGCGGCTCCCTGGCGAGCACCGCGTAGACCGGCTTGGTCGGCGCCACGTTGTAATCGGGCCGCAGCGGCTCCTCGACCCGGTCACGGTCGATCGAGAACTCCTCGACAAGCTCGACGCGCGAGCGCGCCGAGGCGTACCGGCCGCACATAGGCTCACCTTCGCTGCGTCTGGTGCAGACCCGGGGCTGGTTCCTGGGGCCGGCCGGTGCGGGGACCGGGCGGACGCCGCCGGGCGGGCGCCTCGCCCCAGTGCGCAGGAAGCCGGAGTCGCCGGGGGCTGACCCCTCGCGTGGGTGGGTTGACGCAGTACATAGCCGGGCGCGGGCCTCGCCAAACCTCCCCGGTGACGGGATCGCGGCGCGCCGGGCCGCGCCGCGGAGCCGGCGACCGGGCCTGTCGGGAGCGGATACGCTCGCGTCATGAGCCTCGACCCGCTGCCCGGATCGCCGCCGCCCGGGGACGGTGACGGCGCATGCTGGACCGCCCCGTGCGCGGCCGTCCCCGTGCGGGCGCGAATCCGGCCGCCCGGGTCGAAGTCGATGACCAACCGGGCGCTGGCGCTCGCCGCGCTCTCGCAGGTCCCGGCGCTGGTCGTCGGCCCGCTGGTCGCCCGCGACACCCGGCTCATGGCGGGCGCGCTCGGCGCGCTCGGTTGCCGGGTCGAGCCGGCGCCAGGCGGCTGGCAGGTGACGGGCGGCCCCTGCGGCGGCGCGCCCGGCGAGCCGGGGGCCCGCGGTGGCGCGGGCGCCCCGGATCCCGGGCCGCAGGCGCAGATCGACGTCGGGAACGCCGGGACCGTGCTCAGGTTCGTCCCGCCGCTCGCGGCGCTGACCCGTGCCGACGTGGAGTTCCGCGGGGATCCCAGGATCGAGCAGCGGCCGGTCGCGCCGCTGCTCGCCGCGCTCAGGCGGCTGGGCGCGGTCGTGGAGGACGGCGGCACCGGGCGGGTGCCGTTCGTGGTGCGGGGCCGCGGCCGCGTGCGCGGCGGCGCGGTGACCATCGACGCCTCGGCGTCGTCCCAGCTGGTGTCGGGGCTGCTGCTCGCCGCGCCCGCGTTCGACGAGGGAGCGGAGGTCCGGCACTGCGGGCCACCGGTGCCCTCGGCGCCGCACATCGAGATGACCGTGCGGATGCTGCGCGCCTGCGGCGTGCGGGTGGACGCCGGCCAGGCCTGGCGCGTGCTGCCCGGGCCGGTCCGGGCCGCGCGGATCGTCATCGAGCCGGACCTGTCCAACGCCGTGCCGTTCCTGGCCGCCGCGATGGCGACCGGCGGCCAGGTGACGGTCGCCGGGTGGCCCGCCGACAGCATGCAGCCGGCCCGCCAGATCATCGCGCTCCTCACCGCCATGGGCGCCCGGGTCAGCCACTCGCCCGACGGCCTGGTCGTGACCGGCCCGGGGCGGATCGCCGGCATCACCGCCCACCTCGGGGAGGTCGGGGAGCTGACTCCGGTGCTGACCGCGCTCGCGGCGCTGGCGAGCTCGCCGTCGGAGTTCACCGGGATCGGGCACCTGCGGCGGCACGAGAGCGACCGGCTCGCCGCGCTGGCCGGCGAGATCGGCAAGCTGGGCGGCGACGTGACCGAGCTGGCCGACGGGCTGCGGGTCAGGCCCAGGCCGCTGCGCGCCGATGGCGCGGTCTTTGACAGTCACGACGACCACCGCCTGGTGATGGCCGCGGCGGTGCTCGGGCTGGTCACGCCCGGCTTGAGGGTCCGCAACGCGGCGGCGGTGGCCAAGACGTTCCCGGATTTCAGCCAGGCCTGGACGCGGGCGCTGGTCCCGGCCGGGTAGCCGAGGTGGCCCAGCGGACGCGCGAGCCCGGCGGCCGGCCGGCCCCGGGGCGGCACGGCCGGTGAGCCCCCGGCCGCGGCACGCCCGGATCGACGAGGAGGACGTGCGGGTCCGGCCCGGGCGCGGGTCCCGGCCGCGCACCAGGCGCAGGCCCGCCCACGCCGACGCCGTGGACGGGCTCGTGATCGCCGTGGACCGCGGGCGGTTCCGGTGCTGGGTGGGGGGTCGCCGGGTCACCGCGATGAAGGCCCGTGAGCTGGGCCGGGGCACGATCGTGGTCGGGGACATGGTCAGCCTCGCCGGCGAGGTGACCGGCGCGCCGGGGACGCTGGCCCGCGTGGTCAGGGTCGCCCCGCGGCGCACGGTGCTCCGCCGGTCGGCGGACGACGCCGACCCGGTCGAGCGGGTCATCGTCGCCAACGCCGACCAGCTGGTGATCGTCTGCTCGCTCGCGGACCCGCCGCCGCGGGTGCGGCTGATCGACCGGTTTCTCGTCGCCGCCTACGACGCCGGCATCGAGCCGGTGCTCTGCCTCACCAAGTCCGACCTGGCCGGACCGGAGCGGATCCTGGCCGCCTACCAGCCGCTTGGCCTGCGCTGCCTGGTCGTCGGCCGCCCGCTGGCCGAGCGCGCCCTGGCCCCCGTGCGGTCGGTGCTCGCCGGGCGGGTCAGCGTGCTGGTCGGGCACTCGGGGGTGGGCAAGTCCACCCTGGTGAACGCGCTGGTCCCGGAGGCCGACCGGGCGGTCGGCGCGGTCAGCCCGGCCACCGGCCGCGGCCGGCACACCTCCTCCTCCGTGATCGCCCTGCCGCTCCCGGGTGGCCCTCCCGGAGCGCGGGGCGGCCCGGGGCCGGGACGGCCGCAGGACGCGCCCGGCTGGATCATCGACACCCCGGGGCTGCGCGGCTTCGGCCTCGGGCACCTGTCGGCGCAGCGGGTGGCCCGGGCCTTCCCCGACCTGGCCGCCGGCGCCGCGAACTGCCCGCCGGGGTGCGACCACCTCGCGCCGGGCTGCGCTCTGGACGGCTGGGCCGCCGCCGGGCCCGCCCCGCTCGCCGCCCGGCTGGACTCCCTGCGGCGGCTGCTCCGCAGCCGGGAGGGCGCCGACGACACCGATTGAGCCGCCCGCGGACCAGCCCGGTCACCCGCGAGCCCGGCCTCCTGCACGGGCCGGACGGGCGAGTGATCCGGTCATGGCCCCGGTGCACCATTCACGGTAGCGTTGCGCTGCATGGCGGGTTTCGACGACGACCTGCGGTTCGCTCACGTCCTGGCGGACGCGGCGGACGACATCACCATGCGCAGGTTCCGGGCGCTCGACCTCAGCGTCCAGGCCAAGCCCGACCTCACCCCGGTCACCGACGCCGACCTGGCCACCGAGGAGTCGCTGCGGAACGTGCTGCGCCGGGCGCGCCCGCGGGACGCGATGCTCGGCGAGGAGTACGGCAGGGCCGGGGCCGGCCAGCGATGCTGGATCATCGACCCGATCGACGGCACCAAGAACTTCGTCCGCGGCGTCCCGGTCTGGGCCACGCTCATCGGGCTGATGGCCGACGGCGAGATGGTCGTCGGCGTCGTGTCGGCGCCGGCGCTGGGCCGCCGCTGGTGGGGCGCGAAGGATGGCGGGGCCTGGACCGGGCGGTCGCTGACCAAGGCGGCCACCTGCCGGGTCTCGGCGGTCAGCAGGCTCCAGGACGCCTCGCTCTCCTACTCCGACCTGTCCACATGGGAGGCGACCGGGCAGCTCGACCAGTTCCTCGGCCTGGCCCGCGCCGTGTGGCGGACCAGGGCCTACGGTGACTTCTGGTCCCACGTCCTGGTCGCCGAGGGCGCCGTCGACATCTCGGCCGAGTCGCAGGTCTCGCTCTGGGACCTCGCCGCGCTCCAGATCATCGTCGAGGAGGCGGGCGGGGTCTTCACCGACCTGTCCGGGAACCCGACCCCGGACGGGGGCAGCGCGCTGTGCACCAACGGCCTGCTTCACGACGAGGTTCTCGCGAGGCTGGCCGCCCGCGCCGGCCGCGCCGCCACCCAGAGCTGACCAGCCCCTTGCCGCGTGCGGCGCCATGGCCGATGCTTGACCTGTCACGTGTTCACAAGCAGCCCTGGGGCCGGCCGATCACGGGGGGTCAGGAGCCATGCAGGTACGGGACGGAATGAGCCAGGTCGTGCTGAGCGTCGGGCCAGCCCACACGCTGCGGCAGGCGGCGCGGATGATGTCCGCGCAGCAAGTGGGCGCGGCGGTCGTCGTGGATCACGGGCAGCCGGGTATCGGCATCCTGACCGAGCGCGACATCCTGGACGCGATCGGCGCCGACCGGGATCCTGACAGCGAGCGGGTCGCCGACCACCGCACGACCGACGTGGTCTTCGCAGCGCCGGAGTGGACGCTGGAGCAGGCCGCCGAGACCATGGTCTCGCGCGGCTTCCGGCACCTCGTCGTGATCGAGGACGGCGAGGTGGCGGGCCTGCTCTCGATGCGCGACATCGTTCGCTGCTGGTGCGCGCCCGCCCGCGCCCGGTCCGGCGCGGGCACAGCGGGGCGCTGACTGCGCACGGGCGCGCGGATCCTGGACACGGCGGGGGCACGGGCCTAGTCTTGACTGTATGGTCAGTCAGCTAGTTGCTCCCCCGGCCCCGCTCGACCAGGCCGCGCTGGCGCGCGCGCTCCTGCCCTTCGGCCAGAGCGCGATGCTGCCGCGCGAGGCGTACACCGACCCGGCGGTGTTCGAGTGGGAACGGCGCCATTTCTTCGGGGGCGGCTGGCTGTGCGTCGGCCGCAGCGAGCAGGTCGCGCACCCGGGCGACCAGCGAGCCGAGCCGGCCGGCGCCGGGAGCGTCCTGCTGACCCGGGACGGCGACGGCGTGCTGCGGGCGTTCGCGAACACCTGCCGCCACCGCGGCCATGAGCTGCTGCCGTGCGGCGCCACCGCCCGCCAGCCCGTGGTGATCTGCCCCTACCACGCGTGGACGTTCGGGCTGGACGGGGCGCTCCGCGCCGCGGCCGGGTTCAAGAACCGGCCCGGCTTCGACCCCGGACGGTGGGGCCTGGTCGAGCTCCCGGCCGCCGAGTGGAACGGCCTGATCTTCGTCGACTCCTCCGCCCGGGCGGCACCGCTGCGCGACGCCCTGGCCACCCTCGAGCCGCTGCTGGCGCCCTACGAGATGGACCGCCTGGTGGTCGGCGCCCAGCACGACTACGACGCGGCCGCGAACTGGAAGATCCTCACCGAGAACTACCACGAGTGCTACCACTGCCCGTCGATCCACCCCGAGCTGTGCCGGGTGAGCCCGCCCAAGAGCGGGGAGAACTACGACCTTCCCGGCACGTGGGTCGGCGGCACCATGGACCTGCGCGACGGGATGGCGACGATGTCGCTGGACGGCGCCAGCCCGCTGCCGCCCCTGCGCGGGCTCGACGACGCGGCCCGGCGGATCGTGATCTACGTGAACGTGTTCCCCAACGTGCTGATCAGCCTGCACCCGGACTACGTGATGGTGCACCGGCTCATTCCGCTGGCCGTCGACCGGACCAGGATCGAGTGCACCTGGGCATTCGCGCCGGAGGCGGTGGCACGGCCGGGATTCGACCCCCGGTTCGCGGTGGACTTCTGGGACATCACGAACCGCCAGGACTGGAGCGCCTGCGAGTCCGTGCAGCGCGGGCTGTCCTCCCCGCACGCCGTCCCCGGCCCGCTCTCGCCCGCCGAGGACGCCGTCTACCAGTACGTGACCATGGTCGCGCGCGGCTACCTGGGCCAGCCGGTCTGGAATACCGGGGCCGCCACCTGGGCGGCCGGATGACGCCCCGCGGGGCAAGCCCGGCGCCCGGCACCGCCCGCGGCGGCCGTCCGCCCGGGCCCGCGGCTAAGGCGCCCGGTAACCGGCGAAGGCGCGCAGGACGTCGGCCATCTGCTCGTCGGTCAGCACCCGCGGGGTGCCGACGGCCAGGGCTCGGTAGTACAGGCCAGCCAGCGTCTCGACGGTCTGGGCGACGGAGGCCGCCTCGCCGAGCGTCGCCCCGACCGCCACCATGCCGTGGTTGGCGAGCAGCACCGCGCGGGCCGGGGCGGGGAACGCGTCGGCCACGGCCCGGGCCAGCTCCGCGGTCCCGTAGGTCGCGTACCCGGCGACCTCGACCCGGGTCGAGCCGGTCGCCGCGATCATGTAATGGACCGCCGGGATCGGCTCGCCGAGGATCGCCAGCGTGGTCGCGTACGGCGAGTGGGCATGGACGATCGCCCCGGCGTCGGGCCGGCTCGCGTAGATCGCGCGGTGCAGCGGCGTCTCCGAGGAAGGCCGCCGCGCGCCGCCGAGCTGGCGGCCGTCCAGCCCGATCACGGCGACGTCGGCCGGGATGATCCGGTCGTACTCCATCGCCGACGGCGTGATGCAGAACTGGCCGCCGACTCGGACGCTCAGGTTCCCCGCGGTCTGGCTGAGCAGCCCGCGGGCGAGCAGCTCCCGGCCGCACGCCGCGATCTCAGCGCGAGCCCGGGCGACTGCGGCCTCGCCCGCCTCGCCCGCCTCGCCCGCCGGCCCCGCGTTCATCAGCCCCGCCCCCTGCCGTCCTGCCCACCCGAAGGCTACCGGAGCCATCCCCGGCCGGCGCGCCGGCCGGGGCGAGCCCGCCGCCCGGCTCGCCGCAGCAGCGCGAGGGCCGGGCCGAGGAACAGGGCGAGCGCGAGGGTGAACGCGCCGAGCCCGGCGGCCCGCAGCGCCGCGGGAGCGGGCCAGAGCAGCGCGACCAGGCCCGCGTTCGCCGCCGCGACCCGGGCGCGGCCGAGCCGGCCAAGGCTCGCCGTGTTCTGGCGGACCGCCGCCGGGCCGCCGCCGAGCGCCATCGGCAGCAGGTGGGCGAGCGCCCCGGCGATCACCTGAGCCGCGAATCCGGCGGCCAGGGCGAGCGAGAGCGAGTCGAACCGGCCCGCAGCGGTGACCGGGCCCGGCGCGGTCAGCAGCGCCCAGGCGTCCCAGCCGAGGCAGGCCAGCAGCCAGCAGGCTCCGGCCGCCATCGACAGCGCGGCGAACGAGTCCGGGGGGTGGCTGCGGGCCGCGCGCACCGCGGGCGCCAGCGCCGCGGCCGCGCCGCCGGCGAAGACGGCCAGCCCGGCGCCGATCAGCGGGCGCAGCCAGAGCCCGGACCCGGCCGCGAGCATGGCCAGGCCGCCGGCGTCGAGCCCCAGGCCGAGCCGGGCGGCCCGCTCCGCGCCCGGCGGGAGCCGGGTCCGCAGGACGGTCGGCCACAGCGTCAGGAACGTGCCGAGGACCGTGATCCCCACCCAGCCGAGCACGTTCACCTGGGCGTGGACGAGCAGCAGGCGCGGGCGCTCGGAGTCGGGCAGCGCGAGCATCCACGCCCCGGCCGGTATCCCGGTGAGCAGGGCCAGCCCGGCCAGCAGGTAGTAGCGCACGGTCACCGCGAACCTCGCCGGAAGCGCGCGGCGCAGCGCAGCGGCGAGCGCGGCCAGGTGGGCGGCGATCGCCGCGAACACCACGGCGGCGCCGGCGATCGCGGTCGCCGGCGCGCCGGCGGCTCCCCCGGCGAGCACCGCGGCGATCCCCGCGTTCAGCACGGCGAGCCTGGCCGCCTCCGCCGGCCGGCGCGCCGGCGCGGGCGCCCGCAGCACGGCAGCCGCGAAGTGGGCGCTCCACACCACGATCGCGTTGGTGGCGGCGCCAAGCAGCACCAGGTGCAGGACGAGCCAGCCGCTCACCAGCCCGGCCGCGGCGAGCGGCGCCGTCACCAGCGCCGCGGCGAGGTAGCCGAGCGGCAGCAGCGCAGCTCGCCGGTGCCAGGCGGCCCGGCGCGCCCAGGAAGCCGCCGGCCCCTCCGGCCCGGCCCGCACGGCGCTAGCGTCCCGGGCGGGGCGGCATGCCCGCCCGCGGCGCGGGCCGGGCTTGTCCCGGCCGGTCCCAGCCCGGCCGGTCCCAGCCCCGGCGCGGCGCGCGCGCCGCGCCCTGCGGCGCGCGGGTGCGGTAGACGATGTACGGCCGGGCCAGGTAGCCGGCCGGCACCGCGAGCACATGCACCAGCCGGGTGTACGGCCAGGCCGCGAGCAGCAGGAACGCCGCGATCGCGTGCCACTGGAAGCTCCACGGCGCCCGGGCCATCGGCGCCGCGCTCGGATGGAGCAGCAGCACGTCACGGAGCCACACGGCCACGGTCGCGCGGTAGTCGTAGCCAGCCGGGTGCCCGCCGAGGCCGAGCAGGCCGACCCCGACGGTGTTGACCATGCCCAGCCCGATGACCACGGCGAGCAGCGCGAACATGGCCTTGTCGCCGGGCGAGGTGGCGCGCAGCACCGACCGGGTGAACCTCCGGCGCCAGACCAGCAGGCCCAGCCCGCTGACGGTGGCCAGCCCGGCGGCGGTCCCCAGGCCGACCGCGACCAGGTGGTAGGCGCGCTCGGAGATGCCGATCGCGCGGGTCAGGGACTCCGGGACGAGCAGGCCCACGAGATGGCCGGCGAGCACCCCGAGGATGCCGAAGTGGAACAGCGGCGAGCCCCAGGCCAGGATCCGCTTCTCGTAAAGCTCGGAGGAGCGGCTCGTCCAGCCGAACTTGTCATGCCGGTAGCGCCACAGATGGCCGAGGACGAACGAGGTCAGGCAGATGTAGGGGTAGACGACCCACGCGAACGTGCTCACCCCTGGCCCCCTCCGCCGGGCCGCGGCGCGCCCGCCCCGGCGGGCGGCACCGCCCCGACCAGCTCGGCCGGCGGCCCCGTCATCGCCAGCCGCGCTGCCAGGGCCGCCGCCTCCCGCGCGCCGCGCTCGTCGTCGGGCAGCAGGGCCCGCAGCACCTCGACCGCCCCCGCGTAGGGCGAGCCGAGCGAGGCGAGCGCCTCGCCGAGCAGCACCAGGCCGGCCCGGTGCCCGGCCAGCATTGCGATCGCGGCATCCTGGCCGCCGCTGGCGGCCAGCTCCAGGATCGCGGGAAGGTAGTCGGGCAGCTCGCCGCCGGCCACCGTGAACCCTGCCTGCCGGAAGGCCTGCGAGCACCGCCAGAGCGCCTGGCCGCGGCGGCGGGTGTCGCCGTGCAGGTACCAGGTCAGGTGCAGGCTGCAGCGTCGCTTCAGGTCGAACGTGGCGACGTAGTCGGCCTGCAGGCGCAGCAGCGGCCGGCCGGCCAGGTGCGCGGCGAGCCGACCCAGCGGGGCTGCCGCGGAGGGCGGGAGCCGGCTGGCCGCCGCGGTGATCACCGGCAGGTCCGCGACCAGCTCCTCGTCCGGGTAGCGCAGCAGAGCCGACAGGGCCGCCCAGGCGACCGGGCTGGCCGGCGTGGCGGCGCGCCGCGCCGTCACCGGGCACCTGCCGCGCGGCGGGCGGCCCGGGCGCCACCGGGCCGGGCGGCCGGGCCGCCGGCCGCGCAGCCGGGCAGGCCGTCAGCGGCGGCGTGCTCGACGTGCGCGGGCGGGATCACGAACCGGTCCTCCTGCCTGGCGATCGCCAGCAGCCGGTACAGCTCCTCGATTTGCCCGCCGGTCATGCCGACGGCCGCGGCGATCGACGGGTCGGCCTCCTCGGCGAGGTTGATCCGGCGCATGTGGGCGCGCATCGCGGCGAGCGTCCGCAGCGCGGCGGTGACGGGCTCGGGATCACCCGCGGTGAACAGGCCGGCGAGGTACTCCACCGGGATCCGCAGCGCCTCGATCGCGGCGAACAGGTTCCCCCGGTCCTCGGCGTCGTGCCCGGTGTCGCGCAGCGCGTCCGCCACGGGGGACAGCGGCGGGATGTACCAGACCATCGGCAGCGTGCGGTACTCCGGGTGCAGCGGCAGGGCCACCCGGTAGCGGCAGATCAGCGCATAGACCGGGGAGCGGCGGGCCGCCTCGACCCAGTCCGCCGGGATCCCCTGCCGGAGCGCCTGCGCCGCCACCCGCGGGTCCGCCGGGTCGAGGAACACCGACCGCTGCGCGTCCAGCAGGTCCCGCGGGCCGGGCACCGACGCGGCCGCCAGGACCGCGTCGGCGTCGTACAGCACCAGCCCGACGTAGCGGAGCCGTCCGACGCAGGTCTGGGAGCAGACCGTCGGCTGGCCGAGCTCGACCCGCGGGAAGCAGAACGTGCACTTCTCCGCCTTGCCGGTCCGGTGGTTGA